>CAVEUW010000017.1:0-37038 GCA_963619015.1 Senegalimassilia sp.
GTGGAATAGTTACCTTCGCCATCGTCTTCCTGGGTTTTCATACGAACGGAACTACCCTTGTAGCTGCCCTTAATGCCAAAGAGGTTATTGTATGGCTCACATGAAAGGCCAGAGGAGCCAGAAGCGGATTCAACAATGGCTTGAGCAATCATGACAGAGGCATACAGGTCTGCGTCTTGGCATAAGTCACGCGCGTCTTCGCCGATGGTTTCAATAAACTGCTCGGTCGTTAAGTTGCGGGAAATATAAACGATTTCATCTTCGGCAAGATCTTCGCGTTCGGCAACGACATCTTCCGGAGCTTCTTCAACAGCAACATTTTCTTGTACAGAAGCAATTTCATTTTGAGTGGTTTGATTCTGCTCGGTAGCTACTTCATTGTTAGCCGAATTAGCAGGAGTGGTGGTGTCACTGGTGCTGGTATTATTTGAAGCGGTCTTGTCCTCATCAATGAGTACTTGAATACTGTCTTGCGTTTCTATGACGAATTTAGCGAACCTGACATTGATTTGCTCAAGAGCTTCGGTATCGATAGCCATAAAGTCGTCAGTTGCAACTTGTTCGCCAGCTAAGAACAAGTTGATGGCTTTATACCCTTCGATTTTTGTTTCCGTTACAGCCGCTATAATGGCCTCGTTTGCTTCGGTGGTGTTAACCCACTCATAGTCTGTAATAGAGATGGCTGCTGGGGTCTTTTTTGTGACTTCTACAGAAGTTGCGCTTGCTGTTGAGCTATCTTCTGCAATTGCTGTTGCGATAGGTGCCGCAGTAAGTGAAGCTGCAAGAACTAAAGCTATTGCAGTGTTCGAAATTGTTCTGCTTGTAACAATCATGCTGTAGTGCCAAACCCGTTCTAAAAATTGCTCTTTTCCAATCCGATTTATTGTAACGCTTTGTTCGCGTACTGGAATAAAACCATTCGCCTCAACAAATAGTCTACGCATTAGAAATGACCACTAAATCTCGTGGTATTATGGGCAATACAAAAACGCTCAATTGACGAGGAGCAAGGATACATATGCTAGGTAAAAATGAGTTTGATTCTATTGTCGCTGGCATTGCGAAAAACTACAGCGAGAAAGAAGAAATTTTCTTCACCGACCCTGACAAGCATTTCCCTAACAAAAAGGCTATTGTCGAGATTGTAAAAGACCTGCGTCGGGTAATGTTCCCGCGCTACTTTGGCAATGAGACGCCTACGGGCACTAACCCTGAATACTTCATCGGTGAAACGCTTATCCGCATTGAAGATTCGCTGCGTCGTCAGTTGCGCGAGGCGTTGCTGTTTCGCGACCCAACGCTTGCTGAGGCAGATCTTACTGCGCAGGTTGATCAGATTTGTTCGGCGTTTTTTGGCAAGCTCCCTGAGATTCAGCGCATCCTTATGACCGATGTGCAGGCAGCCTTTGATGGCGACCCTGCGGCGCAAAGCAAGGAAGAAATTATCTTTAGCTATCCGGGCTTTTTTGCTATTTTCGTTTATCGTATTGCACACGAGTTGTATATGCAGAAGGTGCCGCTTATTCCGCGCATTATGTCGGAATATGCACATTCTGGCACGGGTGTTGATATCAATTCAGGCGCGGAAATTGGCGATTATTTCTTCATTGACCATGCAACGGGTGTGGTTATTGGCGAAACGACCAAAATTGGCAGCCATGTGAAAATTTACCAGGGCGTCACGCTCGGCGCGCTTTCAACTCGCGCGGGTCAAGCGCTTGCCGGCGTGAAGCGTCACCCAACCATCGAAGACAACGTCACCATTTACTCAAATGCAAGCGTTCTTG
Source organism: Senegalimassilia sp. (assembly GCA_963619015.1). Lineage (GTDB taxonomy): Bacteria > Actinomycetota > Coriobacteriia > Coriobacteriales > Eggerthellaceae > Senegalimassilia. Next base: position 1,788 of record CAVEUW010000017.1, read on the forward strand.
GTGGCGAAACTGTGGTGGGTGAGGGCTCCATTATTGCTGGTAGTGCCTTTGTTATCTCTAGTGTGCCGGCAGGCAGCCGCGTGACGTTGAAGAATCAGGAAGTAAACGTACGCACGCCTTCAAAGACCCATGATAAGTGCTGGGAAATTTAAGCTGTATGTTTCTCGCGCGTTTGTTTGTGAAGCAACACAGCGTCTAGGATAGAACGTATGCAAAAGAACAGGGCCTCGCAGAAGCGAGGCCCAATTTGCGTGCAGCGGCAGGTCTGATGGCTGCGTGTGCTAGCTTTGTACATCGAGTCAGGTTTGATAGCTGAGCTTGCTCGCGCGTTTGCCTACTGAGTGCTTACTTGCGGAACAGCTTTCCGAATAGACGCGCAAAGAGTCCGGGCTTTTTAGAGCTGGTTTGTGCAATGCCGCTGTGGCTTGGCATGGCAACTGGCTCATCGATAACTTCAGCCTTAACGCGCACAGGCTCGCTTTCAAGCGGAACTGTGGTTTTGTCTTCTGTCTTTTCAGCCTTAGCTTCCTGAGCTGCGGCCTCGACCTTTGTGCCCTGGGCTGCGGCCTCTACCTTAGCTTCTTGAGCTGCGGCCTCAGCCTTTGTACCCTGAGCTGCCGCTTCTACCTTGGCTTCCTGGACTTCGGCCTTGGCTTCCTGGGCTGCCGCTTCTACCTTAGCTTCTGCTTCGGCAACTTCCTCTTCACGTGCTTTAGCGGTTTCAGCATGTACGTTTTTGTTGCCAGCAGCAATTTCGTCAGCACGCGCCTTGGCCTCTTTGATGAGCGTGTTCTGCGAATCGAACAGCGGCTCGCCGGGCTTTGCGAGTGCGCCAATTTTGGTGAACGTGCCATCGGGCAGAAGTTCGCGCAGCTTAGCGGTATCGCTCAGGCAGGTATTGAAATAGTCGATAACTTGATTGCGCAGGTTATCGTCAAGAATTGGCCAAGCAATTTCCACGCGTTTTTCCATATTGCGGGTCATAAGATCGGCACTTGACAGGTACACACGAGCGTTATCCATAGGCCCAAAGCCGTAGATACGGCTGTGCTCAAGCAAACGACCCACAATGGAAACCACGCGCACGTTGTCGGTGTAGCCTTCCACGCCCGGTAATATGCAAGAAATACCGCGGACAAGCATGGTTACTGGAACACCCGCTTGGCTTGCCTCGGCAATTTTCACGATAATTTGTTTGTCGGTTACGCTATTTGTCTTGAAGAACAGGCCGCACGGCTTGCCTTCGCGCGCAAGGGCAATCTGCTCGTCAATGCCAGCAATAATGGAAGGCTTGATCTGCAGCGGTGCTACCCACAGCGTGGAATAGTTGTCAGATGCGTTTTCTAGCTGCATGTTGCGGAAGAACTCATCGGCGTCGGCGCCAATGTTTTCATCAGATGTGATAAACGAAAGATCGGTGTATAGCTTGGCCGTTTTTTCATTGTAGTTGCCCGTGCCAAGTTGCGTGATGTGCTGTATGCCATCAGGCGTTTGGCGGGTGATGCAACAAATTTTGCTGTGCACCTTAAAGTCGCGGAAGCCGTAGATGACGTTGCAGCCGGCCTCTTCAAAACGCTGGGACCATTCGATGTTGTTGAACTCGTCGAAACGGGCGCGCAGTTCGAACAATGCTGTGACCTGCTTGCCAGCTTCGGCGGCGGCAATTAGTGCCTCGGCTAAATGCGACTGGCTTGCCAAACGATACAGGGTGATCTTGATAGAAACGACATCGGGGTCGGTTGCTGCTTCGCGCAAGAGCTGCACGAAGGCATCCATTGACTCATAGGGGTAGGAAAGCAGTACCTCACGCTCGCTAACTTGGCTGATGATAGATTTGTTGCGATCAAGGCATGCTGGCCATTGCGGGGAAAACGGCTTGGGTGTCAGCTTACGGCGCAGCTCGTCGCCAACTTGTCCGGCCAATCCCCAGGTGAAGCTAAGGTCAAGCGGCACGCTGGTGGAATAGGTTTGGAAGGCCTTAAGCCCCAGGCGCTTCAGCAGCGTTTTCTGCAGCACATCTGAGAGTGGATGCTCGGATTCTAAGCGAACCGGCGCTAAGCGACCGCGCTTCTTCAGAATGCGCTTCATGTGCTCGCGGTAATCTTCGTCAGATTCGTCGGTGCCCTCAGAGGCATCAAGGTCGGCATTGCGTGTGACGCAAATAACGTTGGTGTGCTTGACGGTGTACATGCTAAACACCTGTTCAGCAACCATCTCTACAGCGTGTTCAAGCAGAATAAACTGGAAGCCCTCGCCAGGTAGTTTAATAACGCGAGAGCTTTGACGCGGCATGGGCAAAATACCCAGCGTCACACCTTCGGCGCCCTGGTTTTCGGCCTCTTTTGAGGCTGTTACGGTTGCTTTTGCAGCCTTCTCGGCTTTGCCTTTGCCGTCTTTATTTTTGCCCTTGTCTTTTTTCCCTGACTTCTTTGGTCCTACCTCTTCATCAAGGCGCACCACGACATACAGTGCACCATTTTCTAGGTGGGGGAAGGGGTGGCGCGAGTTGACAATCTGCGGGGACAAAAACGGCATGACATTTGCCGCGGTGTAGCTGGCAAGGAATTTGCGCTGATCGTCGTTTAAGTCGGCTGGGCGCAGGTGCTTGACACCTTGCTCGGCAAGTTCAGCACGCACCTTTTCGTAGGTTGCCTCTTGGATGGGGTACAACTCGTGGCAGCGCTTATGGATGGCGTTAATTTGCTCGGTCGGCGTCATGCCCGATTTCGAGTCAATAATCTGCTTTTTTAAATACGACAGGTCGGTCAAGCTACCGACGCGCACCATGAAAAATTCCTGCAGGTTCGACCAGAAAATGCTGATGAAGTTTAAGCGCTCAAGTAGCGGTACAACTTCGTCGGTACCTTGGTCAAGGACGCGCTCGTCGAAGGTGAGCCACGAAAGTTCGCGGTTCTGCATGTACGGGGCATGCTTGGTTGTTTTGGCGGCCTGAGCCTTGGTTTCTTCGGATTTCATTATTCCCTCCTATATAGGTGCACAAGCTTAGATGCGCTTGATAGGTATATCTTTGCGCTGTCGTAGGTGTGCAACCTAAATTTGCTAGCGCCATGTGCAACATGCCGGGAAGGCTTTTGGCGCAAGCGTTTTTGTTTATTCACTCCCCATTACCCTGTGAATATGTTGCTATTCGGGTTCATTCTAACGCTTATTAAGAGTTACCTGGTGAATTTGTCAGTCATATATGGGCAAATCTTTCCATTAGGGTAATTATTCGCACTTAGGTTGTTGCTGCTTGGAATTTATCGGGGGCGTTGCCTTCGCTTTTAGTACGCGCTCAATTAAGTAACCTTCGCGAACTCCGTACTTGCACACCTCAAGACGGTTTGCGCCAAGTGCGCACATGAGCTCGTTGATGATGATGCATCCAGGAACCATGGTGTGTACGCGTTCGGCCGATGCTTTAAGTGCTGCATGAGCAAAGGTGGGGCTGCCGGCGCGGCAAACAGCAAGCACTTCACGAATGTCTTCGGCACTAACTTGGCGTGGCTTTGTTTCTGATCCGCGCAACTGCGCAACAATCTTAGTTGCTGCGCGTGCACTGCCGCCAACGCCGTACAGAACGTCAGTTTTGTATGCAGATAGGTTGTCTGTACGCTTCAAGCGTTTGCGGAACGACTGCGCGATGGAGTCCATTTCGTCGGGGGTTGGAATGACGCCTGATACGCAGGTGGCGAAGGAAGACAGCGAGCCCTGGCCAATGCTGATGTCGTCGAAGTCACGCCCGCCTTCAATGCGCGAAAGCTCGGTAGAACCGCCGCCGATATCCATAAGCGTTCCAGCGTTCATGGCTTTGCCGCATGATGCCCCAACAAAACTGAGGTGCGCTTCGTCGCGCTCTGAAAGCACCGAGATAGCAAGCCCGCTGCGGGCTGTCAGTTCAGCTGCAACTTCGTCGCAATTAGAAGCGTTGCGAATTACTGCGGTGGCGAAAACTTCAAGTGTTTCGCAGTTGAAATAACCTGCATGCTTGGCAAGCGTTTTCAAGACGCTTGCTGCGCGCTCGATGCCGGCGTTAGTGAATGTGCCGTTTTCAACAAACGCAGCAAGGCCGGCCATTTCTTTCTCGTTGACAATACGTTTGAAGTTTTTCGAGCTGTATACGTCAAGTGTGTTGTCTTTTACGTCGTAGATAATCAAGCGGATGGTGTTTGACCCCAGGTCGATAACGCCGTATTTCCCCATGTGGTGAAAGCTTTCTTTCTCGGGCGGTCGCGCGGAAAAGCGCGTCCGCGATTTTGCGTTTGGTACATGATATGACAGCACGATTGCCTTGTATTCGCCTCAACAAGACCGGCGGCAATATTTTACGTACCGTTGATAATTGGGCGCGAATAGTTGAGATGTGAATAGTTTGGGCGCCAGTAGTTGAGGCATGATTGGAATGTGAGCATAATTGGGGCCTAATTGGAACGAAATTGGGGTGCCATTCGCCCAGGTAAACTTTCACTTGACCTAGGTCGCACAGGGCCTCTTCTATGCTACGATGAAGAAATAGCGACACCTCGAGGGAAGGATTCGTATGCTAGAAACTATCGACTTTTCGAAAAAATCAATCTCTAAAGAAAAATATAAGGCACGCCGTGATGAGCTGATGAGTGAACTGGTTGTTTTGCAGCAGCAGGCACGCTCCGCTGGCGTTGGATTGGTTGTGCTGTTTGAAGGATGGAATGGCGCTGGTAAGGGTAGCCGTATTTCCGATCTGATGTACAACCTTGATGCGCGTGCGACCAGCGTATATGTCACCGAGGACTTAAGCATTAGCGAAGAGGCATCGTTTGCAGGTGCCCTGTACGGCGTGAGCAGTTTTTACCCTCGCATGCAGCAGTTCTGGAAGGCGCTTGGCATGCGCGGCACACTTACCTTCTTCGACCGTGGTTGGTACACCGTCGCTGTGCAGCATATGCTGTATAGCGAATTTGCTGAGGGCAAAATCAAGGCGGGCAAAATTAAGCATCCTGAAGCGGCTGTTGCTAAGGCGGTAAAGGAAGCTGCAAAAGAGCGTCGTGTTGGTGACTTGCAGGCAGCGCTGAGCAGCTCTGAAGAATTCGAGCGTCAGCTGGTTGACGATGGCTACATTGTGGTGAAATTCTTCGTGCATGTGACCAAGGAAGGCCAGCGAAAACGCCTGACCAAGCTTCGCAATAACACTGAAACGGCATGGCGTGTACCTGACTCAAAGTTGGCGGCTTTAGGTAAGTACGATGAAATGTACAAGCTTTACGACGCGCTGCTTGAAGGTTCCAACTCAGACATTGCGCCTTGGCATGTGCTGAATGGTGAAGACAAGCGTGGCGCGAATTTACAGATTGCCGAGACGCTTGTTGAAGCACTTAAGGGTGCCCTTTCAGCAGCGCCTGACGAAGCCGCTGCGGCCGCTGCTGCAAAAGCCCAGGCTAATAGCGCCGGCAAGCTTGAAGAAGCACCACTTGAGGGCCGCACGCCCGAGCAGCAGAAAGCCGTTGAGGAAGCTGCTAACGCTGCCGCTGCAGCCGCAAGCGCTAAGGCGCCTAAGTCGAGCCGTTTTCTGCTGCTCAACGATCCGCCAAGCCTTGACGACGCTTCACATACGCTGGTGCTTGATCCGGTTGAATACAAAAAACGCCTGAAGAAAGAGCAAAAGCGCCTCAACAAGCTTGAAATGGAAATGTATCAAGCCCGTGTGCCTATGATGCTGATGTTTGAAGGCTGGGACGCAGCTGGTAAAGGTGGATCAATTAAACGTATCGCTCAGGCCCTTGATGCTCGTTCGTACACCATTTTCCCGAGCCCCGCTCCGACTAAGCCTGAACTAATGCACCCGCACCTGTGGCGTTACTGGACGCGCCTTCCTAAGGCAGGTCATGTGGGTATTTATGACCGTAGTTGGTATGGCCGCGTGCTGGTTGAACGCGTGGAGGGTTTCGCGTCGGATGAGGAATGGGCTCGCGCCTATGACGAGATTAACGAATTCGAGCAGGATATGGTTCGTTGGGGTGCTGTGCTGTTGAAGTTCTGGGTGAATATCAGCCAAGACGAGCAGCTTGCACGTTTTAAAGCCCGCCAAGAAGACCCAAACAAGCAGTGGAAAATCACCGATGAAGACTGGCGTAACCGTGACAAGTATCCGCAGTACAGAAGCGCGGTGGAAGACATGTTCCGTTTGACATCGACGCCGTTTGCTCCGTGGATTTTGTTGGAGTCCGACGATAAACGCTATGCACGCATAAAGGCACTTGAAACAATCAATGATGCCCTAGAATTACGCTTGCATGGATAATCTTGAAGCGGTACTATACGTAGCGGCTTCACAATTTGAACACATTGCATTACTGACATTCGACAGAAGGGGAGCATCATGGAGTTTCTACCTACTTGGACGATTCCGGTTATCGTCGCTATCATCGTCATCGTTATCATCGCCTGCATTGCTAAGGGCTTCATTGACGAGATGAAAAAGAAGTAGCATTCGCTTGCTTTATACAATTGCATAGTAGATTTGCGATTTCATGGAAAAGCGCTCCCACACCGGGGGCGTTTTTTCGTATGATAGTTGGGTTAATTAAGACGAGCAGGGGCATACACCCTTGAAGGAGTAAATCTGCTGCGTTATACAGCAGATAGGGAAGGCGTTTATGGCGAAGCATAGCCGACAACCTTCGAATACGGCTGAGCAGGCAGGATATCCTGTGCGCGCGAATCAGCAGGCTGGGCAGGCAGGACAACCTGCGGGACAGACCCAGCAGTTCGGGCAAGCCGTGCAGCCTACGCGCCCGTCTCAACAGGCAGTTCATTCTGCACCGGCATACCAGCAAACAGGGCACGGTCAGCAAAATGGCCAAAATGCCGCTGACTATGGTCGAGGCCAATACGGCTCACATGCTGCGAAGTCCAAGAAGAAATCTGGTGGTCCGTGGCGTGTTGTTTTCATTGTGGCTATGGCTGTGTTTTTGGTCGCTGTGATAGCGCTTGGTGTCATCGCTTTTAGTTATTGGCAAGGCCAGCAGACGAATAAAGAAATTGAATCGGTCGGTTTTACCCCAACCGAATCTACCCAGACAAACCTTGATGCTATGACAGTTGATTGGGATGCCTTGCTTGCGATGAACCCCGATACTATCGGTTGGATTTATGTCCCGGGCACTTCCATTAATTACCCTATCGTGCAGGCAAGTGACAATTCGTACTACCTCAAGCACGATTTTAAAGGCTCGGTTGGCTACATTGCTACCTTTGGCGCTATTTTCCTTGAGGCTGAAAACAAGTCAGATTTTTCTGATGTAAACAATGTCATTTATGGCCATCACCTAAACGACGGCTCAATGTTTGCGCCTATTGCCGGTTTCTCTGATCAAGCGACGTTTAACGCGAGCCGCACCGTGTACATTCTCACACCAAAGGGCAACTATCGCCTTAAGACGTTCTCGCTGGTACATTGCGAGGCAACCGATCCAATCGTGCAAACATCTTTTACAAATGAGGCTGAACGCTTGTCGTACGTGCAGGACAAAATTGATCGCAGTGTTGTCTCTGTATCCGATGTGCCCGCCGCCGACAACATGAAGCGTACATTCGCTTTTTCTACCTGCGATAACTTGCCAAGCGACGGACGCTGGGTGCTGTTTGCTTATGTGGAACAAGCAACCGGTTCTTCGGCTGCTGCGCAAGACTTGAACCTTATTACTAACTCTTCTGAAGATGCAAGTGCCGTTACCGATGCCGTTAAGGAGTCAGCCGAATGAGTACTTCCGTATTCCCAGGTGAACGCCCTGATCGTCTAGAGGAAGAATGCGCTGTTTTTGGCGTGTTCGCGCCGGGCGAAGACGTTGCCCGCATGACTTGTTTTGGGCTGCAGGCATTGCAGCACCGCGGGCAAGAAAGCGCCGGCATTGCTGTCGGCGACGGCGAAACCATTATGGTTTCGAAAGATTTAGGCCTGGTCACGCAGGTTTTTAATGAGTCTAGCCTTGCGGCATTGGAAGGCTATGTGGCAGTCGGCCACGCGCGCTATTCCACATCAGGTGCTGCGGCTTCATGGGAAGCGGCACAACCGCATATTTCCGCCATCGACGAAACGCTTATTGCGCTTGCGCATAACGGCACGCTGGTAAACACGAACAGCTTGCGCGCACGTTTGATTGACGAGGGCATTCAGCTGCGTGCAGGCACCGACTCAGAGGTTGCTGCGAAGGCTATTGGCTCGGTGACGCAGCAAACGCATCATTTGCGCGAGGGTATTCGCTTTGCTATGCAAAATTTGGAAGGCGCCTACGCAATGGTGCTTGCAAGCCCCGATACCCTGTATGCATTCCGTGATCCGAATGGCATTCGCCCGTTGTGTGTTGGCAAACTGCCTGATGACCGTGGTTGGGTTGTATCGTCGGAAACCTGCGGTTTAGATATTGTTGGTGCCGAATATGTACGCGACGTTGAACCTGGCGAAATCATGCGCTTTAACAAGGACGGCATGACTTCTGAACAGGGCGTTCCTGCGGCTAAGCGCGCAAGTTGCATTTTTGAGTACGTATATTTTGCACGCCCCGACTCGGTGCTAGATGGACAGAGCGTATATCAGGCTCGTCGCAACATGGGCCGCATTTTGGCGCGTGAGGCTCCGGCTGAGGCTGACTTGGTGTTAGGTGTTCCCGATTCAGGTATTCCTTCTGCTATGGGTTTTGCCGAGGAAAGCGGTATTCCCTATTCGGATGGCATTGTGAAAAATCGCTACGTTGGCCGCACGTTTATTCAGCCGACCCAGGCCATGCGTCAGCTGGGTATTCGTTTGAAGTTGAATCCGCTGCCAAGCGTTTTATCGGGCAAACGTCTTCTTGTGATCGACGATTCTATTGTGCGTGGCAACACTTCAAAGAAGCTGATTGAGATGCTGCGCGGCGCTGGTGCTACCGAGGTTCACCTGCGCATTGTGTCGCCCGAGGTTATGTGGCCGTGCTTCTACGGCATTGATACCGACACCCGCGATCAGTTGATTGCGGCGAATATGTCTAATGCGGAAATGTGCGAGTGGATGGGTGCCGATTCGCTGGCGTTCATCAGTTTGCAGGGCTTGCGCGACAGCTTGCCTGATGTGCGTACGCCTGGGTATTGCGAGGCATGCTTCTCGGGCGAGTATCCGGTTGAAATTCCGGCGTACACCGCCAAAAAAAGCTTCATGACCAAGGCAGATTTCGCCGCAGAATACGAGCGAGATGCCGAAAAGGCCGAAAGCGAGCAGGTAAGCGTGTAGTTTCGCGCTGGCGGCAAGAGTGTGCGCTCGCGCAAGCGGGCCGGGCGCGGGCTGGGGCTAGTGCACGCAAGCGGGCGCTGGCGGTGCGCTTTCGCATGAGGTATAGGCGCTGGGCGTCTGACCAACTAACGTTAGGTAGTACATGACGGTATAAGCCGTCTTACCAGATAGGAGCTAACAGTGAGCAAGCAGGAAGTCACCTACGCGGCGGCGGGCGTTGACACGGCGGAAGGAGCCCGTGCTGTTGACGCAATCAAGGAAACCGTGCATTCGACGTATCGCTCTGAGGTTGTGGGCGACATTGGCGGCTTTGGCGGCCTGTTTTCTATTGCCGCAGCTAAAGATATGGAAGAGCCGCTATTGGTTTCTGGCACCGACGGTGTTGGTACCAAGCTTAAGGTAGCCCAGCTTGCCGACAAGCATGACACAGTAGGCATTGACCTGGTGGCCATGTGCGTGAACGATATTCTGGCATGCGGCGCTGAGCCTTTGTTCTTCCTTGATTACATTGCCATTGGTAAGCTGAAGAAGGAACACGTGGCTAAGGTTGTCGCTGGTATAGGCGAGGGTTGCCGTCAGGCGGGTTGCGCTTTAATTGGTGGCGAGATGGCTGAGCATCCCGGCGTTATGGACCCGGACGACTATGATCTTTCGGGCTTTACCGTTGGCGTGGTCGACAAGCCGAAGATGCTCGACCCCGAAAGCGTGCGCGAGGGCGATGTGCTTATTGGCCTGGCTTCTTCGGGCTTGCATTCCAATGGTTATTCACTTGCTCGCAAGGTGTGTGTGGAAGGTAAAACGGCAGAAGAGTTGTCCGTGCCCGTTGAGGCGCTCGGCGGTCAGTCGGTGGCAGACGCACTACTTACTCCGACGCGCATCTATGTGAAGCAGGTGCTTTCGGTGTTGCGCGAATGTCCGGGTGCGGTGCGTGCACTGGCTCACATTACCGGCGGCGGCATTTCCGAAAATTTGAACCGCGCGTTGAACGGCAGTGTTGATGCTCAGGTCGACCTGGGTACATGGCCGGTTCCCGCCATTGCGAAGTACGTGTGCGATGCTGCAGGTTTAACCGAGCCTGAGGCACTGAAGACCTTCAACATGGGCGTCGGCATGATTTTGATTGTTGACCCGGCGCGTGCCGCCGAGGTTGAGGCCGCGCTTGCCGCTGCTGGCGAGCAAACCTACAACGTTGGCCGTATTGTTGCAGGCACAGGCGAGGTGCAATACACCGCCGAAGGCAGCCTGTACGCCTACGCAGGCTAAATGCGAAGGAGAACGCGTGAGCGAGAAGCTGAAAATTGGCGTGTTGCTTTCCGGTAGCGGCACGAACTTTCAAGCAATTATCGATAAGGCTGCAACCGGTCTTCCCGTTGAGGTGGTGCAGGTGGTTTCCTCGCGCCCTGATGCGTATGGCATTCAACGCGCCCGTGAGGCGGGGATTCCTGTGCTGATAATGAATCGCGAGGCTTACGCCGACCGCGATGCGGCTGATGCTCACATTGTGAAAACGCTGCAAGCAGCAGGGGCAGAATATGTCGTTATGGCTGGTTACATGCGTATGGTCACTCCGGTTATGCTCAATGCATTTCCGAATCGCGTGCTTAACTTACACCCGGCATTGCTGCCTTCCTTTAAGGGCGCGCACGCAATTGATGACGCATTTAACGCTGGCGTGAAAGTGACGGGTGTCACCGTTCATTTTGCCAACGAAGATTACGACAAGGGTCCTATTGTTGCGCAGGAGCCTGTGCGTGTGGAAGAAACCGATACGCTCGACACTCTTGAGGCGCGCATTCATGAGGTTGAACACGAGCTGTATCCGCGTGTTTTGGGATGGATTGCCGCAGGTCGCGTGAGCGTTGATGAAGCAGGCAAGGTGCATATTAGCGAAGCCGCGGTGGAATGCGCGTGCGAAACGGGGGAAGGCAGCATCGATGAATAAAGAAGCGCTTGAAACGATTGCTGCTGATTTGCGTGCTGGGCGCACGCCTTCGCTTACAGCAGAAGATTTTCCGTGCTTTTCACCTGAAGCATTGGCGGGTAATGCGCATGTTTCCCCTGATTATCTTGGCGAATTGGCAACAACGCTGACCGCCGCCGATGCGGCAACGTTCGATCGTGCCGCCCGTGCCGTAGACGAGGGCGACCTTGCCTGGCTTGGTATTAAAGTTGTTTACGACGCAAAAGCTGCTGTTGCGAACACCGATAACGAGGTTACCAAGAAGTATGGCGATGTGGGCTCTGCTGACGGGCAGCCGCTTGTCTTCTTCTGTAATGACGCAAAAGAAATTGTAGCTTCGCGTACGCCAAGCCCGCGCGATGTGTTCCAGATGAAGGACGCCACTCGTGGCCCTTCAATGCATAACGACCAATTCGAAGGCCTGACCTGGCTTTCTGTTCCGCTGTTTGATCAGGTGCGCGTCTGGCTTTTGGGTGCATCTGATGCTGCGGCAGAGGTATCGGCGCTTGCGGCACATGTGGGTTTCGCCGTTACGGTTGTCGATTATGACCCAGCGTATCTTTCAGAGGCGCGATTCCCCGATGCGCACCGCGTGTTGCTTTCTGGTGATAACTTTGACGGCTTGTTTGATATGACACCGTCACCCGCTGACTATGTGTGCGTGTTGACGCGCGGGCATATGTTTGACCCTGACAGCTGCGTGTGGGCAACGCGCCATGGTGTGCACTATGTGGGCATGATGGGGTGCAAAGGGAAGAATTCTACCGTGCATGATTTGGTGATTGAGCGCGGTGCGACCGAGGCCGATTGGGAGCGCATCAAGCGCCCCATCGGGTTAAAGTTTGGGGCGAAAACCCCAGCTGAGTTGGCCATTGCTATTGTTGGCGAACTGGTTGATGTGCGCTATCGCGAGCGATACAGCGAACAGGCGCAAGCCCGTCACGAAGCGTCGCTCGGGCGATAAACTGCTTTCCTGCAGCGGGCGTTTGCAAGCCAGCCCATAAGGCTGTCGCACTTGTAAGTTAGCCTATAAGGTCGCCGCACTTGCGGGCTAACCTATAGGGTCGTCACCCTTGCGGACCAACCTATGAGGCCACAAGCCGAAAAGGTATTTCGCGTTCTGTAACTGCAGGGCGCTTTTGCGATAGGATGCAATTCATACGAAGGCTCTACGTTGAGAGGAGAACAACTGTGAGCGATCCAAAAATCAAGCGTGTCTTGATGTCGGTCACTGACAAGTCGGGCGTGGTGGAATTTGCCCGCGCGTTGCATGACGAATTTGGTGCCGAAATCATTTCTACTGGCGGTACTGCAAAAGTAATTGCCGAGGCTGGCATTGAAGTTACCCCTATTGACGAGGTGACGAAGTTTCCTGAAATGATGGACGGCCGTGTGAAAACCCTGCATCCGATGGTGCACGGCGGCCTTCTGGCAAAGCGTGACAACCCCAGTCACATGGCGCAGGCAGCAGAGCATGGCATCGAAATGATCGACATGGTAGTTGTGAACCTGTATGCCTTTGAAAAGACGGTCGAATCCGGCGCCGACTTTAGCACCTGCATCGAAAACATCGACATCGGCGGCCCTTCCATGCTGCGCAGTGCTGCGAAAAACTTCGAAAGCGTTGCTGTGGTTACCGACCCGCAAACCTATGACGACATTCTGGAAGAAATGCGCGAAAACGACGGCGCAACCACGCGTGATACGCGTATGCAGCTTGCACTTGAGGTCTTCGAAACTACCAATGCCTATGACGGCGCTATCGCCGATTTCTTGTTCGATCAGCTTGCAGCTGCACACGAGCACGAGCATGGTGAAGGTTGCGGTTGCGGCTGCGAAGATGGCGAGGACGCGGGTGAATTCCCGCCTGAGTGCGCGCTGTATATGGAAAAACAGCAGGACCTGCGTTATGGCGAAAACCCACATCAGCAAGCTGTTTTCTACCGTGTGCCCGAGTTTGCTACCGAGCATAGCCTGGTAAATGCTGAACAACTTAACGGCAAGGAACTGTCATACAACAACATCCTTGATACCGACGCGTGCTGGTCGCTCGTGCGCGAGTTTAGCGACCCGGCGGTTGTCATTTTGAAGCACCAGAACCCCTGCGGTTCTGCTACGGCTGCAACTATCGCTGAGGCTTTCGACAAGGCGTTTGCCTGCGACCCGAAGAGCGCTTATGGCGGAATCATTGCTGCAAATAAGTCGGTTACCAAAGACATGGTTGACCATATCAATGAAAACCACCTGTTCGTGGAAGTGCTTATTGCGCCTGACTTCGAAGCTGATGCCCTAGAGATGCTTCAGCAGAAAAAGAACCTGCGTGTACTGCGCACCGGCGGCGTTTCTGCTCCGGGCTCGGTTGAGGTTCGCTCGGTTGATGGTGGCGTGCTCGTGCAGGATACTGACCGCGCAAGCGAAGACCCGGAAACCTTTACCGTGCCGACCGACCGCAAGCCAACCGATGCGGAAATGGACGAGCTGTTGTTTGCGTGGAAGGTATGCAAGGGCGTGAAGTCAAACGCCATTTTGGTTTCGCGCGATCATGCGGGCATTGGTATGGGCCCAGGTCAGCCAAACCGTGTAGACAGTGCGCTTCTGGCATGCAAGCGTGCGCATGAGGCATGCGAGCGCATGGGCGTGCCGGCCGAAGGTTTGGTCTGCGCATCTGATGCGTTCTTCCCGTTCCGCGACAACGTGGACACGCTGGCCGAGTGGGGCGTGACTGCCATCATTCAGCCCGGTGGCTCCATCCGCGACGAGGAGTGCATCCAGGCTGCTAATGAGCACAACATTGCTATGGTGTTCACTGGAACGCGCCACTTTAGGCACTAGAAGGTTACGTGAACAGCGTTTTCAACAATGCTTCTAGGAAGAAGGCCCCGTTTGCTGGGCCCTCTTTCGTGTACCTTGCGGGGCCTGCGCTCACCTTGCTGGTCTTGCTTGTTTCGATGGCGTGGTGTGGAATCTATCCCTTCGGCGACCATGCTTATTTGGCGCGTGACGGCGCAATTCAGTACGTCGGGTTTTATGGTTGGTACCACAATGTGCTGACCGGGCAAGCGAACCTTTTCTACTCGCTATCGAAGGGCCTCGGCGGCGCGACGTTTGGGCTGTTCGCGTACTATTTATCCAGCCCGCTTGCATTGCTGGCAGTGTTTTTCGACGCTTCGGATTCGGCGAAGCTGTTTTCGCTGTTGGTTCCCATAAAGCTTGTGCTTGCTTCGTTCACCTGCGGCTATGCATTGATTAAGCGCACGGGGAACCACAGCGTCGCGCTATCGCTTCTTGGATGTGCCTATGCTCTTTCCGCATATAGCTTTACCGATGGCCTTAACGTGATGTGGCTTGACGGGATGGCGCTGCTCCCGCTTGCTGTGCTCGGCGTATATCGATTAGTAACGGCCGGCAGTGTAGGGCTTATGTTCGCATCTTGCACTGTGTCCATTATCTGCAATTGGTATATCGGTTATATGATCTGCCTGTTCTGCGTGCTTTGGTTTTTCGTGGAACTGGTGTTGCGCGGTGAGGGTTCGGTCAAGCTGGCCGGCGATGCTGTGATTGGGCAGGCGTGCGATGTTGTAGTCAAACAGCGTCGCGAAGGCACAGGCAAACGCGATGCGGGCACACCTTCCATCTCTGCATGCTTCGCGCGTTTCGCCGCGGTCATGGTGCTTGTGGTTGGTGCGGGCTGCGTGATTTTGCTTCCCGTTGTCGTCGAACAACTTCAGTCTTCGGGTCTCGGCGGCGATTCCGGCTATTTCGCGACCATTGCCGAAGGCGTAAGCTGGCTCGATGTCCGCCAGTTCCTTGCGGCGCTCGTCAATCCCGAGGCAACATTCGCGGGTTCTACAAATGCCGTGAGCGTGCCGTGGGTTTTGCTCGCGCTGGCGATGTGCTTTTTCGCGTTGCCGGCTGCCGGCAGTGCGCGCCGTAAAGTTGTACTCGGCGTAGTGTTAGCAATATTTATCGTATCGTTTTTGTTCAAGCCGCTCGATATGGTGTGGACGGGTTTCGTGCGTGCCGATTCGTACAACCCACGCTACTACTTCCTGTTCTTGTTTGTGCTGTGTTTGTGCGCGGCTTGGGCGATCAACGCTTTCTCGGCAGCGATACTTCGTAAGTTCGTTTGCGCTGCCGTTGCAATCGCGCTTGCGTTGGGCACGGGGGCTCTCGCCGTACTTGGCTTTTCTGAAACCGACCTGAATGGCTATTCGTCTAATTCGGTGTCGCGCTATCAATCGTACATGCAGCAGCTGTTGCAGGCACATGAGCAGGCGGAACAATCCAGCGGCACCGGTGTGGTCCGCATGGAGAACGCGGCTTCGTCAAGTGTGATGGCCATGCGTACGACCGAGCCGGTGTCAACCGTCGATACGCTTTCGAACATGATGACTACAGGCGAATACATGGCTCTCGGCGATTCGAGCCTATCGCACTACAGTTCTACCGCGGATGGCTCGATGAAGGAGCTTTTGGGAAGCTTGGGGTATTGCCTACTTCCCGGCTCGCGCGGCATTTCGACGTACCATTCGCCCGTGCTGCTGACCGACAGCGTACTCGGCGTCGAATACGTGTTGTCGAATAGCAAGCCTGCGGGAACCTCTGAGGTCTCGGGCTCATATAGCCTTCCGGGTTCGGAGGGCGAAGACGTGCGGCTGTACCGCAACGGACTTGCCTTGGGCTTGGGCTTCGCCGTTTCTGCTCAAGCGCAAAGCGTGGCATGGGGATCGAACCCGTTCGACAATCAAATGCAGTGGCTGTCTGAGCTTTCCGGGCAAGATGCCTCAGACGTGTACGTGTCCGCACGTGTGATTTCGTCTGCCGCGCAGGGCACATATGCGAATGATGCTACCGAGGTAACTTCGTATGTGTGGGATATTTTCGTCGACGAGACCGGCCCGCTTTACCTGTGGGTTGCAGCGGCGCCGGCGGGTACGCGTGTGAACTGCAACGGGGAGTTCCTGCAGACGACGCGCAGTTATGAATTCGATACCAACATCATTTACCTTGGGGAATATAAAGCTGGCGATTCGGTAAACGTGCAGCTGACCTCGCCCGTTGCTGCTTCGATAGTGAATTTCGACGTGCAGGCGGCAAGCTTGGATACCGACCGTGCAACCGCGCTGCTTAACGGTATGCGTGCCTCGCAGTTCGAACTTTCAACGTACGAAGATGGGCATATCTCTGGCACGTTCAGCGCGAAGGCTGACGAAAAGCTTTTGCTGACCGTTCCCGCGACGAAGGGTTGGACGGCTAAGGTCGACGGCGTGCCTGTCGACGTGGAGAATCTGAACGGCTTGATCTCCCTCAACGTTGTCGAAGGGAATCACGTCATCGAACTGTCCTACGAAACGCCGGGTCTTTGGGCTGGTATCGCCGTAAGCGCGGTTTCACTTGCTTTGTTCGCCGTATGGATGGTATTTCGCTCGCGCTGCAAGAGGGATTTTTAGAAGCAGTACGAGTGGAGCATGTCCTTGTGCGGGCGGCGGCTCATTTGCGAATTTCGTTTTCGCTTTCTGACGAATCAATGACATCGCAAGTGCGCGCTCGCGAAGGGCTGGGCTGCTCACGTATAGTAATGAGTATGAAGAAATCTGAAGCACTGAAAATATTGGGCCTTGCCGATGGGGCCTCAGATGACGAGGTGAAAAAGGCGCACCGTAAATTGGTTGTGGCTAACCACCCCGACAAATTCCCTATTGGCACTGAAGAGCACGATAAGGCCGAAGAACTTACCAAGCAAATTAACGAAGCGCGTGACGTGCTTATTAATCGCAGTTGGTCGCCTGAATTCGACCCTCGCCGCGACCCGCGTCCGTATGCGGGCAACCCCTATGCGCATCCATCGGGCAGCTCGCAGACTCGTTCGGGCTCGGGCTACAGCTATAACTACGGCGGGTCCTCCGGCTCGTCGGGTACGGGCGGCAGCGCCTACGACCCGTTTGCCGGGTGGCCGTTTGGCGCCGGGCAAACCACCTACGTGTGGACGTCGTGGGACGATATCTTCTCCGGTTCGTCAGCAGGCGCAGGCAGCAGCGCGGGTCAGTCAGCCCAGAACAGCCAAACAACCCAGTCAGGCACATGGCCGTTCGGTGGCTTCACGGTTGAATATGATCCGCTTGACCCCTTCGCTGCTTTTCGTACTAATTATGCGCAGAAGCAGTCGCCTGAAAAGGTATTTGAAAAGGCAAAGCACGAACTTACCCTTGAAGGCGGCATGGTTGCGGCTAAGGCGGCTGCTCTTGGAGCATTTGCGGCCTTTGGCAACGTGCCAACGGGTCTGTTTATCTACGTGATGACGTCAATCATTTACGGACTGTACAAAAAGCTTGGCAGCTTCTTTGTGTTTCTGCTTATCCCCATTGCTATCGTGGGAACACCGCTCGTCTTTTTGCTTATTCCGCGTTCCGGTTACGCAAGTATGCCGCTGGTCATTTGCTTTTTCATTGCGCTATTGTTTGACTTTACAAACCTTCGCGATCGTATTCGTGTATTTATGGCAGCAAAGAAACAGAAAGATGCGGAAAGCAGCACAAAGTAAGCACCGTGCGCGACAGCCGCTTTTTTAGGAGGAACCATGACGTTAACTGAAACCTTGAATGTGCAGGTAGTTTCTGTCACAACAGAGCGTGTGGAAATGACTATGCCTATAACCGATGCCGTCAAGCAGCCGCATGGGTTTTTGCATGGCGGCGCAACCATTGCGCTTTTGGAATCGTGCGCAAGCCGCGGTGCTGACGAGCGCACCGACTTCAGTAAAGAACTTCCCTTTGGTCTTGAATCGACCATTCGCCACAAAAAGCCTGGTAAGGAAGGCTTGCTGCATGGTTTGGCCGAACTTGAGCACGAAGATCCAAGCTATGGCGGCCGCAAGCAGTACTGGCATGTCATTGCCACCGACGATGCGGGTGATACGGTATCGGAAGGCACCTTCATTACGAAAATTGTTACGCTCGAGCACTTCGCAAACAAGCAGAAGCAGCGCGAAGCGGACAAATAGGGCGGCAACCTCTTTTACTGGTTTTACTGGCAGCGTTTGAGCGATTCCTCAAAATCAGTGCTGCATTCAACCAGCTTAAGCCCCGGAATTCGATAGAACAATTCAGGCGAGCGCGTTAACAGCGTTGCGTCATGGCGCAGTGCCATTGCGGCTAGAACTAGAATATTAGTACCGCATGGCGTTCCTACTCGTTCAAGATGCATGCGAATACGGCAGTGCAACTCGCAACAACTTGAGTCATAGGGAACTTTAGGGTAGGGCAGCAAAAATTGTCGAACTTTATGCGAGTTGTCTGCAGGGTTGTCGCTTTGTGCTGCGGCTATCAAAAGTTCCGATTCCACAATAACGGGAATGCCAAATTCCTTTGGTGAATGTGAGCGCATGGCAACTGGATCGCAGGCAAGTTCGCCTTTCAGGATACCAACGCAGGTAGATGTGTCTAAGTAAATCATCGAATTCGCCCTGCTTCCGCATCAAACCTGCTCACAATGCGCACCGGTGCGATAAACGAGGGGTCGTCAATTGATCCAAGTACCTGTTCGTAGCCCGGCGGCCATTCGGTTACCGATGAATTGCGAATCAGCTCGGCTGCGCATTTCGAAAGCGACTTGCCTCCGGCATCCGCCATTTCTCGTAATGCCTGCATGGTTTCGTCGTCTAAATAGAGCGAAAGCTGCGACATGTCTGCCCCCTATAAATCTTACTGTGTGGCTCTGGCGCGAATTCATGACTCATGTGACTTATGACGCTCGTGTGCCCTTTGGCACGCGCTGCAAGGCGCCCGCGTGCACCCTTTGCCTCCTCACCGGCCACACACGTATTCTTGTTGGCGAAAGGATAGCAAATTTTGCCTCGTTGTGCGCAGGTGAAAGGCCTCTTTTTGCTCAAGGATGAATTGAGTAAATCATCCAAGTATAAATACAAGTGCATACTGGCGGAGTACTTTGCTGCCCTCTATCGTTTTGCTTGCGCTCGTGCCATCGCGCGCGCATATCTGTAGGCTCATGACGTAAGGAGAGGATAATGAGCGAGAGCAAAAAGGGCACAACCCGCCGTGGCTTTTTGAAGCTTGGTGGCATTTCAGCCCTCGGCGCCCTGAGTGCCGGTGCGCTTTCTGGTTGCGGCTACAAGCAGTACACGCCGTACAACCAAGGTGCAGTCGGTTCCGCGGGCAACGGCTCAACGACGGCATCTGGGGTTCCGTCGTTTATGCAGGCGCCGGATGCCATCACGAACTTCGACGAAACACTCGAATGTGACGTGTTGGTAATTGGTGCAGGTGCGGCAGGTACACCGGCTGCGCTTTCAGCTGCAGAAAATGGTGCGAAGGTAGTGCTTCTGCAAAAGGAACGCATTGCCATGTCGCACGGCAATTCTGCCGCAGGCCTAAACCTTGACAAGTGCGACAAGGCAGGCGTTGAGCACCTGATTTCCATGGTGGTTAAGGCCAACCAGCACCGTTCGCATCGCGAACTGGTGGAAAACTGGGCGTACAATTCAGGTGAGGCGCTGAACTGGTGCATTGATCGCATCAAGTCAGTCAACGGCCCGGTTTCCGACGACGGCAACCGTCAGCAGACGGCAACGCTGAATATTAATGGCTTCAAGCTTGATTACGTTACGGCGTTCTTTGGGCCGAAGCCCTACACCACTGGCGATGCTATGCAGTCGCTCGCGCAGGTTGCAGCTAATGCTGGCGTTGACATTCGTTATTCCACGCCTGCAAAGCAGCTAGTGAAAGACAGTAACGGCAACGTTACCGGCGCAGTTGCACAGCGTGAAGACGGCAAATATATCAAGGTAACGGCTAAAAAGGGCGTTATTTTGGCTACGGGTGACTACTCCAATGACGAGGAAATGTGCGACTACTACATTCCCGATATTCATAACTTCGAGCGCAAACAGAATAACCAGACTGGTGACGGTCACAAGATGGGCATTTGGGCTGGTGGCTCGATGGAGAAAATCGGCCACACCAAGATGCTGCACGACTTCGACGCCGGTCCGGCTTCCATGTGCGACATGCCGTTTTTGGCAGTATGCGACAACACGGGCAAGCGCTTCATGGACGAAACCGTTGACATGTCGCTTACCAACAACTATCTGCGCGATGGTAAGCATCCCGGCTGGTACTCGCAGGTGTTTGACTCCAACTACATGACCGATGCAGCCACTTGGCGCGGCAAGCTGGTTGATCCTGAGGGATTGCGCGTATACATGCCCGAAGAGGATGTCGAGCGTAAGGCTGTGTTCGCTGATCAGGTGCGCACATTTAAGGCTGACACGCTTGAAGAACTCGCCGAGAAGATTGGCCAGGACCCTTCGACGTTTAAGCAGACTGTCGAGGAATACAACGCACTGTGCGACGCGGGTGCTGATACCGAGTTTGGTAAAGATCCGCAGTACTTAAAGCCTGTGCGTCAAGCTCCGTTCTACGCAATTCATCGTCGTATGCGCCTTTCTACTATTTGCTCTGGCCTTGAGGTCAATGGCAAAAATCAGGCGCTTACCCCTGAGGGTGAGCCTATTGAAGGCCTGTATGTTATCGGCAACTGCGCTGGTAACTTCTACGGTGGCGTTGATTACCCGCTTGACATTTTCGGCTTGTCTTTAGGTCGAAATGTGACCGCGGGTTATGTAACTGGCAAGTACTTGGCAACGAAGTAAGGGGGCAAAGATGACTGAACAAAATGAAAAGGTTGCCGAAGTGGCAGCTGAAACCGCTCAGGAAAAATCTGCGACTCCTGCGGCGAAAAAAGGCGGCATGAAGCGCTGGCAGATTGTACTTGCTGTTGTAGTGGTTGTGATTGTTGTTGCTGGTGCGGGTATGTTTGCATGGCATAATAGCCCGAGCTTCTGCGGCACTGTTTGCCACACGCCCATGAGCAAATATGTGAGCGATTTTGAGGCTGGAAGCTCAAATGGTTCCACTGCGAAATTGGCGGCTTTCCACGGCACGAAGAACAACATGAACTGCCTGTCTTGCCACGAGGCGAAGATCGATGAGCAAGTGACCGAGGGTATGAGCTGGATTTCTGGTGGCTATAATTTCAATGGTACGACCGGTCAGCTGCAGAGTCGCTCTGACCAGTTCGCCACGTCCGAATTCTGCCTGCGCAGTGGCTGTCATGACGGCATTAACACCGTTGATGACTTGACCCAGGCCACCAAGGACCTTGAGTTTAACCCACATGACTGGACGCAGCATGGTTATATGGCCTGCGGTAATTGCCACAAGGCACATGAAACCAGCGAGTTTTACTGCACGCAGTGTCACTTAGACGCAACGCTTTCCAGTGTGCCAGAAGGTTGGAACGTCAAGATTGACGGCACTACGTACACCAAAGAGAATGGCCAGCTCAAAGAGCAGTAAGTCATTTCAATTTGAATAGGTAGCACTCAAATGGCACCTAAAGGGCGCGCGGTTTTCGACCGTGCGCCCTTTTTCGTGCGCGTGCAGCAGATGCCTGTTCTACAATAGAAGGCGAAACATTTCGAAGCGAGCCATTCGCGAAAGGCTACAAAAATGCAAGATTATCTGCGGCAAAGCTGTTTAGACATGTACAAAACCAACGAGCACTGGCTTGGTACGCTCACGGCTGAGGTTCTCGAAGATGGTCATGTGCGCAACAAATGCGTTGTGCCGCCCGAGTCGGGTAACTATTTCGGCTTCGCCTTCGGCGGCTTTTTAATGAGCCTGGTAGATGTGACGGGTTGCTGTGTGCCGTGGACGCTTGGCAAGTACGTGGTCACTCAAACGGTTGACGTGCATTTCATTAAAAGCGCAAAGGTAGGCGAGACGGTCACCATTGACGCACACTGCATTCACATCGGTCATACGAGCTGCATCGTTGAGGTGCGCATTGCCAATGCGGCCGACGATACGCTGGTAACAGCTACCGTCAGCGCCCATATTGTTGGTGATATTTCGCCTGACGATCCGCGCCCGGGCGACCCACAAGGCCCCTCCGCCATATTTGAACGCTTCCAGCAAGAGCGTGAGCAGGCAAAACGGTAACATGTGAGTTTTCTAAAATTGGGTGTTGGACTCGCCTTGGCATTGTGTTAACATAACCGTCGCTGCGAAAGCGGTGTGCTGCGAAAGCGGCAATCGGGATGTGGCTCAGTTTGGTAGAGCGTTGCGTTCGGGACGCAAAGGTCGCAGGTTCAAATCCTGTCATCCCGACCATCTTACATGGTCTGGCCCGGCTATCCGGGCCTTTTTCATGTCTAGAGGGGCTTTGCGCCAGCGTATAGGCTCGTCTTTCGTGTTTAGGCATGCTTAGGCGCGTTTAGGCGCAAAGGAAAATAGTGCCGTGTACTTTTCATTGAAGTGCCGCCTTTTTTGGGCGGTTGTGTTAGAGTAACGGCCGCTGACATAAGGCCATATGGCCTTTAGGGAAATAACATTGGAGGCAACATGAAATTCCTGGGAATGGGCGTACCCGAACTCCTTATCATCCTCGTGGTGATTCTGCTTATCTTTGGCCCGAAGAATCTTCCAAAGCTCGGTAGCGCTATGGGTAAAACCGTAAAGAACCTGCGCGATGGCATGTCTGAAGACAAACAGGCTGAAGAAGAAGTCGACGAGGTTGAAGAAGTCGTCGAAGAGGCCCCGAAGAAGGTCAAGAAGGTTGTTAAGAAAGCTTCTACCGAAGAGGCTGAAGAGGAATAGTCCTCAAACTCCAAGTTTGGAATGCGGTGCGCTGGCAGCCAAACTGCCGCGTGCCGCTTTTGTGTGTTAATAGTTAGGTGAATTAATCATGGCAAACGAAAACAGCATCCTTACCCCGGAAGGTAAGAAGCAGCTTGAAGAAGAGCTGCATTACCTGGAAACCGAGAAGCGCGCTGAGGTTGGCGAACGCATCAAGGTTGCTCGCGAATTCGGCGATATCTCCGAGAACTCTGAGTACGACGATGCTAAAAACGAGCAGGCAAATCTTGAGGCTCGCATTGCTGAAATCAACCGCACGCTTTCCGAGGCCACGGTTGTTTCCACGCCGAAGCGTTCTAATTTGGTTCACATCGGCGCAAAGGTAACCGTTGATATGGGTGGCAAAGAGCGCGTATTCACCATCGTTGGTGGCGCCGAAGCCGATGCTGCTGCTGGCAAAATTTCTAACGAATCGCCTGTTGGTGCGGCACTGCTTTCGCACAAGAAGGGCGAGGAAGTTGAAGCTACCGGCCCGACTGGCCGCGTCATCAAGATGAAGATCGTCAAGATCGAGCACTAAATCTTACGTGCTTTCTGGCGTGGCTGTTTCGATAGCTGCGCCAGTTTACGTATATGGGTAGGCTTCTTGCTCACCAGGCCGCTTGTAGCTTGTAGGGCGGCGCGATACATCAAGAACGCTCAACGTTGCAGATAGGAAATACTTATGAGCGACACTCCTGAAATCATCGAAGACGACCCGATTGAGGTTCGCAAGGCTAAGCGTCAGGCGCTGTTTGATGCGGGTCGCGACCCGTATGGTCATGCATTTGAATATAGCCATCATGTGGCTGACCTGGACGAAAAGTATGCACAGCTAGAAGACGGCGCTTCTACCGAAGATGCCGTGAAGGTTGCCGGTCGCATCATGTCTAAGCGTGTTCAGGGCAAAATTGCGTTCTTCGGTCTGCGTGATGCAACAGGCGACATTCAGTTGTTCTGCCGCATTAATGCACTCGGTGAAGAAGTGTACGCTCAGGTGAAAGATTTAGACGTGGGCGACTGGATTGGCGCTTGGGGCACGATGATGCGCACGAAGCGCGGTCAGCTCTCCGTTGCTGTTACCGGCTTTGAGTTGCTTTCGAAGTCTATTCGCCCGCTTCCTGAAAAGTTCCATGGCTTGGCTGACAAGGAAACGCGTTACCGTCAGCGTTACGTTGACCTGGTTATGAACCCCGAGGTCAAACAGACGTTTGAAAAGCGCTTCAAGATTATTGCGGCCATTCGCCGTTATATGGAAGAGCAGGGCTTTTACGAAGTTGAAACCCCTTTTTTGCACCCGATCTTGGGTGGGGCAAATGCAAAGCCTTTCGCTACACATTTCAACGCACTCGACCGTGACTACTATCTTCGCATTGCTACCGAGCTGCCGCTAAAGCGTCTGTTGGTTGGCGGTTTTGAAAAGGTATTCGAAATTGGCCGTCAGTTCCGCAACGAGGGCATGGATCCGTATCACAACCCGGAATTCACCACAATGGAAGCTTACCAGGCTTTCTCCGACCTAAACGGCATGATGGACCTTACGCAGGGCTTCATTCAGGCTGCAGCCGAGGCTGCTTGCGGCACGCTGCAGGTGAACTATCAGGGCACCGATATTGACCTGTCTGGCGAGTGGCCCCGCGAAACCATGTGTGGGCTGGCTACGCGCTACGCTGGTGAAGAGGTGTCGTTTGATCGCAGTCGCGAAGATCTGGTTGGCATCCTTGAGCGTAACGGTGGCCATGCTGAAGACGCTTGGGGTAAGGGCAAGCTTATCTCTGAGATTTTCGAAGCTGTTGCTGAGGAAAAACTTGTGCAGCCGACCTTTGTGACCGAGCATCCGCTTGAAATTTCTCCGCTCGCTAAGAAGATGGCTAGCAACCCCGAACTTACCGAGCGCTTTGAGCTGTTTATTTGTGGCCACGAGTACGCCAATGCGTTTACTGAGTTAAACGACCCTATTGACCAAGCCGAGCGTTTCCGTGCTCAGGTGGAAGCCAAGGACATGGGCGACGACGAGGCCATGGGCTTTGACTCCGACTACATTCGCGCACTGGAATACGGCATGCCGCCGGCTGGTGGCGTGGGCATCGGTATCGACCGTTTGACCATGCTGCTTACCGATTCGGCAACCATTCGCGACGTGCTGCTGTTCCCGCATATGCGTGATGAAGCTCCTGCTGGTGGTTCGAAGCCTGTTGCAAAGTCTGCGGCTGCGGCTGCTACAAGCGCTGCCGCGACGACTGCCGCTGCGCCGGCTGCCGCCGAAGCCACTGCCGAGCCGATCGATTTCTCGAACGTGGTTATCGAGCCGATGTTTGAGGACGAGGTTGATTTCGAAACCTTTAGTAAGTCTGATTTCCGCGCTGTGAAGGTGAAGGATTGCATCGCGGTGCCGAAGTCCAAGAAGCTGCTTCAGTTCACACTCGATGACGGCACGGGCGAAGATCGCACCATTTTGTCGGGCATTCATGCCTATTACGAGCCCGAGGAACTAATCGGTCGCACGCTTGTGGCTATCACTAATTTGCCGCCGCGCAAGATGATGGGTGTGGCGTCCTGCGGTATGCTTCTTTCTGCTGTTCATAGTGAGAATGTGGAAGGTGTCGAAGAGCCCGAGGAGCGTCTCAACTTGCTGATGGTGAGCGACCGTATTCCCGCTGGCGCGAAGCTGTACTAAGCTTTAGCCGAAACTGGCTTAGCCGAAACAGAAGCTTTCCAAGAACATGAAAAGGGCCGCACACGCGGCCCTTTTGCTATTCTGCGGCGTTCTTGCTTTCGTATACGTTCATCATCGTGCTTAAGATATTGCGACGCGAGAGCGCACCGATAAGTTTGCCATCGCGGGTGACTGGCACTTTCTTAATGCGTCGGCCAGCTAAAATGCCGCATGCCACATCAATCGGCGTATCGATATCGACCGAGATAACACGCTTGGTCGCAAGTTCCATAACATTCAGCCGCGCCAAATTACCCAAACGTTGTCCGATTTCTTCCTCATCTTTAAGCGCAATGCCGATACCGGCCTGCGGGCTGCTCATGTGGAAATCGATGCGCGACAGGTAACGCATGATGTCGCCGTCGGTGACGTAACCCACAAGCGTGCCCGCTTTGTCTACAACGGAAACGCCCGTGGTGTTCGTTTGCGCGATTAAGTTCACTACTTCGCGCATTTCGGCGGTTTCGCGCACGGTGACAGCGTTGGGGTTCATTACCTCAGCAAGCGTGAAGCCGGCAAGTGCCTTGTCTGCTGCCTGCTTGAATGCGGGGCTTTCAGGCATGTTGGCGTCTTCAAGCTCGTTGGCAATTTCATCACCTGCAGCCTCAGCGGTTGTGGCTACGCTTGTTTCGGCAACATGCGCGTTTTCTCTTGCGTTGGCCTGCGCTGTGGCCTTCGCCTTCTTCGGATCACGCACGAAGGCCAAAATGAGCACGATGGCGCACGTGGCAAGTGCTGCAGTTGTGCAGAATGAAATGTGGTAGCCAGCGAAGGTTTGCTCGGCACCCGAAAGGTTCGTCATGGCTGCGCTTCCAGCGGCGGCCACTGAAACCAACAGCGCTGTGCCGAACGAGCCTGCAACCTGGTTGATAGTGTTCGAGGTTGACTGGGCGTGCTGAATTGCCTCGTTTTGCAGCGAATTCACACCCCAGGTGTTGACTGGAGTCATAGTGAACTGAATACCGACGGCCATGATGGCGTACACGATTGTGACCAGCAGAATCGGCGAATCAATCTGATAGCTTACAAAGCCTATCAAACCGCACGCGATGCCGCATACGCCGATGAGTACGGGGCGGCGCACACCGTACTTGTCGAATAGACGGCCTGCGAAGACACCGGTAAATGCACCGATGACAGCGCCGGGAAGCATTGCGATGCCGCTCACGGTGGCGGTGTAGCCAAGCACGCCCTGGATGTAAAGCGGCATGATGGTTTCCATGCCAATAAGAGCGGCCTGGAACAGAGCGATGATGATGACAACTGTTCGGTATTGCTTGGTTTTTAGGATGTCAACGCGAAGCATCGGCTCGTCAAGATGTAGCTGACGGTAGGCGTAGGCACCGACAAGCGCCAGGCCGACAACGATAAGCGCTGCGGTGATAAGCAGATTGTCAGACGAGCTGAACGACGAAAGGCCATATAGTAAGCTGACCAGGCCAACGGTGGAAAGCACGACCGAGAGCGCGTCGAATTTGCTGCGGCGAAATTCGCCGTATGGCTTCAACTCTTTCACGGCGAGTAGCACCACGATAGCTGCCAGTGTAGCGACAATAATAAAGATTGCGCGCCAACCGACGGTATCAACAAGCACGCCGGAAAGCGAGGGTCCGATGGTTGGTGCGAAGCCGATGATGAGCCCGATAATGCCCATGGCTGATCCGCGGCGTTCGCGGGGGATGACGAGCAAAATGACGCTGAACACCATTGGCATCACAAAGCCGGTGGCGCTTGCCTGCATGACGCGGCCTACTAGAAGGAAGCCGAACGCTGGCGCGCATGCGGCAACGATAGATCCTGCACAGAATAACGTTACGCCGCCGATGAACAGGCGCCGAGTAGAGAAGCGGCCCATCAGGTAGGCCGCAAGTGGAATGATAACGGCTTCGGTAAGTGCGTAGCCAGATGTGAGCCACTGAACTGTGGTAGAGCTGACGTTAAGGTCACGCATGATGGTTGGCAGCGCAGGTGTGAGCAGTGTTGCGTTCAGTACAGTAATGAATGCACCCGTCAAAAGCACAGCCACCATTTTCATTTGCTGTTTCGATATTCCTAAAGCCATAAACCCTTCTTTCGCACAAAAAATGCCCGCGACGCTAGGTGTGCGTCGGGCGCTTGCAGTTGTGATTTGGAATGCAGCAATGATACCTTGCCGGCCGCAGAAATTTTCAACTCGACAGATTCCCCAACATTCCGTCACGAAACCGTTTTACTTGTAATCAAGCTGTTTACCTGCGGTTATGTGAGCGCTCATCCTTTTTGAGTGAGAGGGGTGACCAGCGTGAAATCGTCTGGTTTTTCGTCCTTTTGCAACCATGCGCTCACCTTGGTGCCCGAATTGCGCAAATGCGCCTTCTATCAATTCCATAGACATTGTTACAGGCCGGCAACGACTTAGCAGTCTTTTGGTTGGAGTGCTAAAATAGTTCGTCGATTACCGTAATGCCATCAGAAACGAGGCAACATGTCATTCGAGAAATTTACCGATAAGGCGCGTAAGGTGCTGGTTTTAGCGCAGGACGAGGCGCGGGCATTGCACCAGCCCTATGTCGGTACCGAGCATATTCTGCTTGGGCTCATTCAGGAAAAGGACGGCTTGGCCGCACAGGCACTTGAGCGTCTAAACGTCACATATGACCAGGTGGTACAGGAAATTCGTCAGGTTGTTTCCATCGATGAAGATACCGACGTGTCGGGTCATCTGTCGTTCACTCCGCGTGTGAAGCGTGTGCTTGAAAACGCGTTGCGCGAGGCCATGCAGATGGGCCAATCCTACATTTCAACTGAGCATCTGCTGTTAGGCATTGTTCGCGAGGGCGAAGGCACTGCAATTGACGTGCTTGGTCGTCTTGGCGTCAAGGGCGACGACGTGCGCACATCCATGAACGACCTGGTTGGTCAAAGCCCGGTGTACGCTGGTCGCAATCCGTTTGAGGCTGCTGGTGGTGCACATGACAGCATGCTTAAGGAATTCGGTACCGATCTGACGCAGAAGGCGCGCGACGGCAAGCTTGACCCGGTTATCGGCCGCGCAGGCGAAATTGAGCGCATCATGCAGATTCTCTCGCGCCGCCAGAAGAACAACCCGCTGCTCATTGGTGAGCCGGGCGTGGGCAAAACCGCTGTTGTGGAAGGCCTCGCGCAGCTGATCGTATCCAATCAAGTGCCCGATATTCTGCGCGGAAAACGCCTGTTCACGCTTGACGTTTCGGCACTTGTTGCCGGCAGCAAATACCGCGGTGAATTCGAGGATCGCTTAAAGAAGTGCATCAAGGAAGTCACCGACGCGGGCGACATCATCCTGTTCATCGACGAAATGCATACGCTAATCGGTGCTGGCTCGGCTGAGGGCTCCATCGACGCTGCGGCCATCTTAAAGCCGCCGCTGTCGCGTGGTGAAATCCAAGTCATCGGCGCAACCACTATCGAGGAATATCGTAAGCACTTGGAAAAAGACAGCGCTCTTGAGCGCCGTTTCCAGCCTGTTACGGTTGGCGAGCCTAACGAGGAACAGGCACTGCGTATTATGGAAGGTCTGCGCGACCGCTATGAGGCGCATCACCAGGTGCATTTCACCGACGAAGCGCTTGAGGCTGCCGTTAGCTTGGCCGACCGCTACATTCAGGATCGCTTCCTTCCTGATAAGGCTATCGACGTCATGGACGAGGCTGGCGCGCGCATGCGTATTCGCAATATGACGTTGCCGAAGGAATTGCGCGAGATGGATGACAAGCTGCGTCAACTTCGTGCAGACAAAGACAAGGCTATCGCTTCGCAGGATTTTGAGCAGGCGGCTAAGCTGCGTGACGAAGAATCGCAGATGAAGCAAGACCGCGCAGAGGCTGAAAAGAAGTGGGAAGAGGATTCCCAGAAGAAGATTCAGCAGGTCACCGTGCAAGATATTGCCGATGTGGTATCTATGACAACCGGTGTGCCGGTGTCTAACCTCACCGAGGCCGAAACCGAAAAGCTGTTGCGCATGGAAGGCGTGCTGCATGAGCGCGTCATCGGTCAGTCCGAGGCCGTGACAGCGCTTTCCAAGGCAATTCGCCGCAGTCGCGCGGGGCTTAAAGACCCGAAGCGTCCGGCCGGCAGCTTTATTTTCCTTGGTCCTTCCGGCGTGGGCAAAACCGAGCTTTCTAAAGCGCTTGCCGAATTCCTGTTTAACTCTGAAGAGGCGCTTATCAGCTTTGATATGTCCGAGTATATGGAAAAGCACTCGGTCAGCCGTTTGGTTGGATCGCCCCCAGGCTATGTTGGCTTCGATGAAGGCGGCCAGCTTACTAAAGCAGTTCGTCAACGTCCGTATTCGGTGGTGCTGTTCGACGAAATCGAAAAGGCGCACCCCGATGTATTCAACATCCTGCTGCAAATTCTCGAGGAAGGCCGCTTGACCGATTCACAGGGTCGCACGGTCGACTTCCGCAATACGGTTATCATCATGACGTCGAACGTTGGCGCGCGCGAAATTGCGGCGCCGAGCACGCTGGGCTTTTCGACCGACGGCAAGGCGGGCCTTTCCGATAAGGAAATTAAGTCGCGCGTCATGAGCGAAGTGAAGAAGCTGTTCAGGCCTGAATTCTTAAACCGCATCGACGAGATTATTGTCTTTAAGTCACTCACCGACGATCAGATTATCGAGATTGCGAAGCTTATGGTAGCCGACCTGCGCGAACGCTTGATTTCGCAGACCATGACCATCAACTTGACTGACGCCGCCTACAAGGTGATTGCGAAGGAGGGTACCGACGCAACCTACGGTGCTCGTCCGCTTCGTCGTGCAATCCAGCGTTTGCTGGAAGACCCGCTATCCGAAGAAATTTTGGAAGGCAAGTGGACGGCAGGCTCGGTCATTTTGGCCGACGCTGCTGAAGATGGCGAAAGCTTGGTGTTTAGCGCTGGTGAAGGTGAGATTCCGGCCCCGCGTAAACGCGATTCGATTGCGCGTGAAACCGAGCTGTTGCTGACGAATTATGACCTGGGCCACGCTGGTGTGTCCGGCGGCGCTGGTTCGAGTGCGGGTGGCACCGGAGCAGCTGGCGGCGCCGCTGAATAGAAGTGTCGCGCTGACAACTAAGATTTCTAAAGGCTCCTTTCATTTGGAAGGAGCCTTTTTCTTTGCGGTATTGATTTGCGTCGTTCGGTCTCGACTACGGCTTGATGGTATTCAGTCCGAGCAGCGAATTCGGCCCGCACGGCAAATTCGGCCCGAGCAGCAAATTCGGCCCGCACGGCGAATTCAGTCCGAACAGCAAATTCGGCCCGCACGGCGAATTCGCAAAAAGTACTCAGAGCAGTAAGTAACATTTTTGCTTGTCGTGGCAGGATGTTTTCCGCAAGGTGGCTTGAATGCTATAGAATGTGGGGAAGGCCTCAAACAGCCTTGGCGCTGCTTGGCGCGCGGTTCATATCGCGGGCATAAGCGGCAGTATGACAGTTACCTTTTACGAAAGTGGGAACCTATGTCGAAGACGATTGACCCGGTGTTTTCGTCAGCGGTGCTTGAAGCGCCCGATTTGGCAACAGCGCTTGATTTCGATGCGCTGGCGCAGTCGGTTGCAGGTCTTGAAGGCAAGCTTGACAAAAAGCCGAAAACTGCCGCCATTATTTTGGCTGGCGGCACGGGTGAGCGCTTCGGCAAAGAGGGTGGCAAGCAGCTTGTTGAAATTGCAGGCAAGCCCATTCTCACCTGGTCGGCCGAGGCTTTCGATGCGGTGGGCGATATTGGCCTTATCGTCATTGTTTGCCCAGCTGATCGCAAGGAAGAATACCTCAAGCGCGCCATTGACCCGTTCCCCTTTGTCACGCCTATCGTAGTTGCGCCCGCCGGTCCTACGCGTCAGGAATCGGCGTTTTCGGGCTTGGAATTTGTTCCCGAGGAATACGAGTACGTCGTGCTACATGACGGTGCGCGCCCCATCATTTCGCCTGAGCTCATTGCTCACGCGGTGGCAACGCTGCAGGGCAATATCGATTGCGACGGTGCTGTTGTTGCGCACCCCGCAATTGACACGCTCAAGGTTGTCGAAAACGGCGTCATTGTTGGCACTCCTGACCGCCGCGTGTTCTGGAATGCCCAAACCCCGCAGGTGTTCCGCGCGGGTATTTATCGCCGCGCCCATGCATCTGCCCTGGCAGAGGGTTTTGTTGGCACCGACGACAGCTCGCTTATCGAACGCTTAGGCGGCAAAGTGCTTATTGTTGAAGGCAAGCGCGACAACATCAAGCTTACTGTGCCGGAAGATTACCTGATGCTGGTGGCAGCCGTGCGCGAGCGCTACCTTAAGCAGAAAGCCGAGGAATAGTCGATGGCCGATCTTTCTGCCCTAAGTTTTTCTGCCCTGCGCATTGGTCAGGGCTATGACGTGCACAAACTTGTTGAAGGCCGCAAGCTCATTATTGGCGGCGTGGAAATTGAGCACACGCTTGGCCTGCTTGGCCATTCCGATGCCGACGTACTCGCGCACGCTATTGCTGATGCGCTGCTTGGTGGCATTCGTGGCGGCGATATTGGCAAGCTGTTCCCCGATACCGACCCAAAGTGGAAGGGTGCCGATTCGCTGAAACTTTTGGGTGCTGTGGCCGATAAGGTGCGCGCCGAGGGCTATCAAATTATTGACGTGGATAGCGTTATTGCAGCTCAGGCGCCTAAGATGTCACCGCATCGCGAACAGATGCGCAAGAACTTAGCGGCTGCGATGTCCATTCCGGTGGAAAATGTCGGCGTAAAAGCTACGACTACTGAGCACTTGGGTTTCGAAGGCCGGCAAGAGGGAATTTCGGCCACGGCAGTTGCCCTGCTCGCGCGATGTAGCAGCTAGTGGCTGGCGCGTTGCGTCGGATGGCTTATGTTGCAACGATTGATGACGATTAGAGCCACACAGCCCCTTCACTATCTAAACCCCTTCACCATCTAACCCATTCACCTACGAAACAAGACGAGGAAAAATATGCTTACCATCTATGACACCAAGGTTCACGAGAAAGTTCCGTTTACTTCACTTGAGCACGGCCAAATCAGCATGTATGTGTGCGGCCCGACCGTTTACAACTACATTCACATTGGCAACGCGCGTACGTTTGTCAGCTTCGACATTATTCGCCGTTTTCTGAATTGGCGCGGCTTCAAGGTGAAGTTCGTGAGCAATATCACTGACGTTGACGACAAAATTATCAAGAAGGCAAATGAAGAAGGTCGCGATGCTTCTGAGGTAGCTGCTGAATATGCGCAGGCCTTCCTTGACGACATGCATGCTATGAATGTGGAAGACCCCGACGTGCGCCCGCGCGCGACCGAGGAAATTCCTGAGATGATTGCGCTTATTGAAGAGCTTATCGAAAAGGGCAATGCCTACGCCGTCGACGGCGACGTGTATTTCAGTGTTCGCAGCTTTGAAGACTACGGCGCGCTTTCCGGTCGCAACGTCGACGAAATGGAAAGCGGACACCGCGAACTGCAGGCTGATGGCCAAGGCTTAGAAGATCGCAAGCACGACCCGCTTGACTTTGCGCTGTGGAAGGCCGCAAAGCCTGGCGAGCCTTCATGGGAAAGCCCCTGGGGCCAGGGTCGTCCGGGTTGGCACATCGAGTGCTCGGCTATGGCGCGCAAGTACTTAGGGCTGCCTTTCGATATTCATGGTGGTGGCGCTGACCTGGTGTTCCCGCATCATGAAAACGAACGCGCGCAGGCAGAGGCCGCGTGTGGCTGCACGTTTGCAAACCATTGGATGCACGGTGGCATGCTGCAAATCAATCACGAGAAAATGTCGAAGTCGCTTGGCAATTTCATGCTGCTTCGCGACGTGCTAAAAACCACGCGCCCTGAAGTTTTGCGCTTCCTTATGTTGCAAACGCACTATCGCAGCCCGCTCGATTTCTCCGAGGAACGCCTGGCCGAGGCCGAGGCGGCACTTGGCCGCATCGAGACCTGCGTGCGCAATATTGACTGGCAGATGGACAACGCCGCCGACGCTCCAAGCCCCATCAATGCGAAACGAGTCATGCAGAAGACAAAGTCGACGCGCGTGCAATTTGTGCTGGCAATGGACGACGACTTTAATGCACCCAAGGCTCTTGGCGAAGTATTTGACCTGGTAAGCCTTCTTAATTCTGAATGCGACGGCAAAACGCTCAGCATTTCTGATGTTCCGATTGTCCGCGATGCCCGCGAAACTATCACTACGCTTATGCGCGTGTTTGGTTGCGAGGTTGCCCCGCAGGATTGGCAGAAGGCAAACGAAATTTATCCTGCCGAGGTGCTTGACCTGGCCCGTGAAGTTGCAGGCTTTGAAGGCGATAGCACTGCCGAGGCCGTGGAAGCGCTGCTTGCTGCCCGCGCTGAAGCGCGCGCTGAAAAGGATTGGGCTCGCGCTGATGCTGTGCGCGATGGCCTGGCAAACCTTGGCTTCACCATTGAAGACACCGCTCAGGGTGCGCGCGTAAACTTCGCTTCTGAAGATGCTTCAAAGTAGGGAAGGTGCCACGTTATCAGGCGTTTTGCCAATGACCGAATTCGCACATGACTGAATTATCTCAAATAGAACTTTTGGCGCCTGCGGGCGGCAGGTCTCAACTTGAGGCCGCCGTCCGTTTCGGTGCCGACGCCGTTTATCTTGCTTGCGACCGCTTTGGCATGCGCCAGCGTGCTGAAAACTTCACGCTTGACGATATCGCTGGTGCGGTTGATTTTGCTCATGGTGCTGGTGTAAAAGTGCATGTCACAGTTAATACCATGATGAGCCAAGACGACTTAGGCCAGCTTCCCGAATATTTGGAAGCGCTCGATAGTGCCGGTGCTGATGCATTGATTTTAGGCGACATGGGCGCATTTTCGCTGGCTGGCAAGTATGCGCCGCATGTACAGCGCCATGTGAGCACGCAAGCATCGGTGATGAATGCGGCGGCGGCCACTGCATGGCACGACTTGGGCGCGACGCGTGTGGTGCTAGCGCGCGAAATGTCAGTTGAAGACATTGCAGACTTGCGCGCCGCTTGTCCGAGCGACCTTGAATTAGAAACCTTCGTTCATGGCGCCATGTGCATGGCGTATTCGGGACGCTGCCTGCTTTCTGCGGCCATGACGGGCCGTTCGGGCAATAAGGGCTTTTGCGCACAGCCGTGCCGCTGGAGCTATGCGCTTGTGGAAGAGAAGCGTCCGGGCTCGTATTACCCCATTGAGCAGGATGTGAACGGCAGCTATGTGATGAATGCTTACGACCTATGCATGATTGAACACTTACAAGATTTGGCTGCCGCCGGTGTTGATTCGTTCAAAATTGAAGGCCGCAACAAGCGTGCGTTCTATGTAGCTACGGTTGTACATGCGTATCGCGCGGTCATGGATGGTGCTGATCCGGCAAACGTCATGTCGGATTTGTACGCTATTTCGCATCGCCCGTATGGCACAGGCTTTTTCTATGGCGAACCAAAGCAACGCCACGAAAAGGATGGCTACGACAAAGAATATTTGCATGCCGCATCGGTGCTTTCGTGCGAACCGCTTGGCGGCACATCTGCTACAGTCGCCACCAGCGCCACTAGCGCCACAGTTGCTGCCGATGCCTCAGGCGTCGCCGATGCTACAGTCGCCACCAGCGCCACAGGCGCCGCCGATGCCTCAGGTGTCGCCGACGCCACAGTCG
>CAVEUW010000018.1:0-36312 GCA_963619015.1 Senegalimassilia sp.
GTTCTTCGGCAGGTCGCTTTCCCAATGCACCTTCATGATACGTTCGGGCTGCGACATTAAAGACCCGGCATTCGGGCAGTCGCGACGATGCACCGACACGCCACGCCCGCGGGTTACAAAACCGATAATCTCGTCGCCCGGCACCGGGTTGCAGCAACGCGACAAGCGCACCAGTGCGCCTTCGACACCTTCCACCACAACGCCGTTTGAGCTTTTGGTCTCGTGCTTTTTAGGCTTGTTGACCAGCGTCAACATGGGCGGCAACTTACCCGTTGACATACTTTCAGCCGTCAGGCGCAGCGAATCGGACGACTTAGCCGAATCGTCATGCCCAAGCTCTGCCAGCATACGGTTTGCCACCGACAGCGTGCTTTCCTTGCTGGTACCAATGTTGACCAGCATGTCGTCAGCGTCTTTATAGCCCATGTGCTCGGCCACCGTGCGAAGCGCGCGCTCCGAGCGGGTATTCGAAATGCCAAGACCGTGTTTGCGCATTTCACGCGCGAGTTTATCGCGGCCATTCAACAGATCGTCCGCACGAGTTACCTTGCTGAAGTACTGACGAATCTTATTGCGCGCTGAAGGCGTTTTCACAATGCTGAGCCAGTCACGCGACGGGCTTGCCGACTTCTGCGTGAGAATTTCCACGCGATCGCCCAATTGCAGCTCGTAAGCCAGCGGCACAATGGCGCCGTTTACCTTCGCGCCAACACAGTGATTACCCACCTCGGTGTGGATCGCATAAGCGAAGTCAACCGGCGTCGACCCAGCTCGCAGGCTCATTGCCTCGCCCTTCGGCGTAAACACAAACACTTCGGTTGGCGCCAAGTCAACCTTTAGGTCCTTCAGAAACTCGCGCGAATCGTGCGATTCGTCTTGCCAGTCAACCATCTCGCGCAGCCACGCAAGCTGCTTGTCCATTGTGTCGTTGCCTGCACGGCCACCCTTTTCCTTGTAACGCCAATGCGCAGCCACGCCGTATTCGCTCTGGCGATGCATTTCCTCGGTACGAATCTGCACCTCAAGAGGCCTACCAGCAGGGCCAATAACCGTCGTATGCAAGCTTTGATACATGTTGAATTTCGGCATGGCAATGTAGTCTTTGAAACGGCCCGGCATCGGGTGCCACAGCGTATGAACTGCACCAAGCGCCGAATAGCAATCTTTCACCGACTTCACAATGATACGTACGGCAATCAGGTCATAGATTTCGGAGAAGCCCTTGCCCTTCTTCGCCATCTTTTGATAGATGCTGTACAGGTGCTTGGGGCGGCCCATAATTTGCGCGTCGATACCAACCTTGTCCATTTCCTCATGCAGGACGCTAATCACCTGGTCAAGGTACGCCTCGCGCTCGGAACGGCTTTCGGTAACCATGCGGCTGACCTGCTTGAACTTGTTCTGTTCAAGGTAGTAGAAACTTAAGTCTTCAAGTTCCCATTTAATGTTGTTGATACCCAAACGATGCGCAATGGGAGCGTAAATTTCCAGAGTTTCGCGCGCTTTGAAAATGCGGCGATCTTCGCGAAGTGCTGCAAGCGTACGCATGTTGTGCAAGCGGTCGGCAAGCTTAATGACAATGACGCGAATGTCTTTGCTCATAGCGACAAACATTTTGCGGATGGTTGCTGCCTGTTCGTCGGTAAGATTTTCAACCTCGATGCGCGTAATTTTGGTAACGCCGTCAACCAGCTGCGCCACGCGCTGGCCAAACTCCTTTTCGACTAATTCGCTTGTGACCTCGGTGTCTTCCACTGTATCGTGCAGCAGCGCCGCAGTCAGCGTTTCAGCGTCCATGCGCAGGTCGGCCAGGATAATGGCAACCTCAACCGGGTGCGCAATAAACGGCTCACCGCTTTTGCGGGTAGCACCCTTGTGTGCATTGTCGGCGAAGTGGTAAGCCTTCTCGAGCATGGCCTCTTCGTCGGCGTTTAAGTACGACGAAGTCATTTCCTGTAGGTCGGCGAAGCGCTCTTCGGGCGTTTTTTCGCCCTTTGGCATCACCTTGGTAGCCTCCGTGGAAAACGCCTTCTCGGCCACACGCGCACGACCTAACATGTCGTCTTCGGTTGGCTCGATTACAGCGTCGGGCACCGGCGGCGCGGACTCCGTAGCTGCGTCATCAGCGGGTTTACCAATAAGCTTCTCGTCTTTATTTGTCATGAGCGACCCCCCTTACTCGTCGCTTGCATTTTGTTGGTTGCCGAAAACTGAGGCGGTTTCGGCGGTAGCAGCCGAGTCTGCGGCAGCGGCCGAGCCTGCAGTAGCAGCGCCGACCTCTGCGGCAGCAGCGGCGCCGACCTCTGCGCCAGCAGCAGCGCCCTCTGCGCCGTCAGCGCCGTCAGCGCCTTCCCCATCAACGAGCTTACCTTCGGCATCAGCTGGTAAAATGGGATGCGTCACACGCTTCTGCAACTCTTCCGCCGAGCTTTCCAAAGCCCAGCTGCGGAATTCGTGGAAAATAGCGCGTTCGTCAAGGCCTTCACGGTAGCGCACGGAATCGACCAGTTCAACCTTCGAATCCGTCTCGCGCACATGAATGGCGCGCATCAGGCCGTCGGGGCCGTATGACGCATGCGCCTCGATAAGCCCCAGCTCGCGGAAAACCGCAACAGCACAGGTAGCAGCCTCGGCCTTCACAGGGAAAATCTTCGTTGACGTGCGCATTGCCAAATCGGCATCGGTAATATTAAAGAACATGGTGTTACTCTTGCGCTGAATCTCGCGCAGCTTGCGATACACCTGCGCCATACACTCGCGTGAAGGCGTCATGTCGCCAAGCAGGCGATCGTTGATCAGCTGATCTTCACGATTGAACAGCAAATGAACGCATGCAGGTTGCCCATCGCGGCCAGCGCGGCCTGCCATCTGGTTAAACTCAATTTCGTTAAATGGCATGTGATACATGACCACGTGGCGAATGTTCGGAATGTCAACACCTTCGCCAAATGCAGAAGTAGCAATAAGAATGAGCAGTTCATCGTTGCGGAACAAGTCTTCAATGCGCCGGCGATCGGAACGCGAAAGCCCCGCATTATAGAAGCCAATAAAGGGCGCGACCTGCGGCGTTTGTTTGCGAAGACGGCGCGCGAGCACAATAGATTCCTTGCGCGAGTTCACAAACACGACTGTTTTTTCGCCCGAAGCGACCAAATTGGCTAGGTAGCTGTCGCGCGATGACACGTCGCGGCGGTCGTCAACCACCAAGTTCGGGCGGCCCGTGCCGTCATACACGCACGCCTCAATGGGAAGTTCGCGCTTGATAGCATCTAGACATTCATCGTTTGCCGTAGCCGTAAGCGCAAGCACCACGGGGTTGCCCAGGCGCGCAACCGCACGGCCGATTCCCGAATACGCCTCACGCTGACCTGCGCGAGCAAGGCCAATGTGGTGAGCCTCGTCAACAACCATAAACTTCACGCGCGATGTAATGGCGAAGCTATCGGCGTGCCAGTCAAGGAATTCGGGCGTGGTCAGCACGATATCGACGCTGCCGTCTTGCAAGCCGGCGAAGGTTTCTCGGCGCTCATCAACCGAGCTGTCGCCCGTAAGCGTAGAGACCGTGATGCCGAAACGCGAAAGCGCATTGCGTAGGTGATGTGCCTGGTCAGCAATGAGTGCACGCAGCGGATACACAAACAGGCTGGCCTCGTGGTTGGCAAGCGCGCGCAAAGCTGCGTGCACCTGGAAGGTGAGCGACTTGCCACGGCCGGTTACCATGACACCAAGCGTGGAATGGCCGCTGTTTAGGTTGTCAAGGATCGCACGCTGAGCTGGGTGAAGTTGCCCGTCGCCAATAAACGCACGGACGATCTGGTCAGCCAGAGCCGCCGGATTTTGGCGCGCTGCAGCTTCCCATTCAGCACGATTTTTCTCAAGCGTGTTCTCGTATTCCTCAATGGCGTCGGGGTCGTGCGGCGCGTCGGCAACCAAGTCCTCATCAGGCGCGGCATACAAGTCGGCCACAAAGCCCTGGCTTTCAGGGCACAGACATGCCTCAAGGCCGGCGCAGGTGCGCGTTGGGCTAATGGACTTCAGCATTGCCTTTACGCTGCGGCGATTCCGCCATTCGTCAATTTGCACTTCAAAGGCGGCGTTGACCACGCTATCGCAGTTCATGAGCGTTTTAATGTTGTTGCAGTGGAACATGATGCCCGCCACAATCGAGCGCCCATTGCTCATTGAGCAGGAGAAATGGTTGCGATCGGCGCCAACCGCACGGCAGCGTAGCAGCGTAACGTCGCGCGCAAGATACACCGGCACCGGGTGTTCTTGGCCAAACGGCGCAAGCGCATCAAGCTGAGCGACATTGCGCAGCGTGAGTTCGTCCAAGTCAACGCAGGCGTCAATATTTACAAGTGGATGGAAGGCGCCCTCGGGCAGCGCGTCCATGTACTCGCACAGGCGTCGCTCAAATTCGGGCAGCTTATCGGCATCAAGCGTCACGCCCACAGCCGCTTCGTGACCACCGAAGCGAATCAGCAAATCAGAGCAGCTTTCCACAGCCTTGAACAGGTTCACCTGACCCACGCTTCTACCCGAACCGCGCGCTTGATCGCCATCGATGGTGAACAACAGCGTGGGCACACCATACGTGCTGACCAGGCGACTTGCAACAATGCCCTTCACGCCCTCATGCCAGCCGTCGCCCGAAACCACCAGCGCGCGCTGGCCGTGGTAAATTTCGGCAGCCTGAACCTTTGCAATCTCGGACAGCTCGGCCTCGATAGTGCGGCGCTGGTCGTTCACGCCTTCGAGTTCCTCGGCAAGCTTCGAAGCCTGCACGTAATCGTCAGCGAGCAGAAGGCGAAGTGCCAATTCGGCGTCGCCCATGCGACCGGCGGCGTTTAGACGCGGAATCAGCGAGAAGCTGAGGTTCGTGGCCGTGACCTGCTTTTCTAGTGCGCCAGATGTTTGCAGCAGCGCATACAAGCACGGGCGCGGCGCATCGTTAATCATGCGTAGGCCTTCGCTTACCAGCGCGCGGTTTTCATCGCGCATAGGCATCAGGTCGGCGATGGTGCCAAGTGTGGCGAAGTCGACAAGCGTGCGCCAGAAATGCGGCTGGCCGAAGCGGCCGCCAAGCGCCTGAATAACCTTGAGCGCAACGCCGACGCCAGCCAGGATAGAGCTTTTGCAATCGGAGGCACACTTCGGGTCGGCCACAGGAACACCCTCGGGCACCAGGTCAGCGGGCTCGTGATGATCGGTGATAACAACTTCCACGCCAAGTTCTTGCAGGGCGCGCACTTCTTCCTTACACGCAATGCCGCAGTCGACGGTAACAAGGAAGTTTGGCTCGGACTGCATCAGGCGGTTGATTGCCGCCGGCGTAATTGCATAGCCTTCGTCGAAACGACGCGGGATAAAGGGCGTGACCTGGCCGCCAAATGCGCGTAGGCCGCGCGTCATAACCGTGGTGGCCGAAATGCCATCCAAGTCGAAATCGCCAAACACAACGATACGATCACCGCGCTTGATGGCAGCCTCAAGGGAGTCAACCACGTCGGCCAAGCCGGGGATAGTGTACGGGTCGAGCCAATCGCGATCGATTGACGGGGTAAGGAAACGGTTCGCAGCTTCCGGGGTGTCAATACCGCGCGCGACCAAGGTGGTTGCAATGAATTGCGGCATATGCAGCTCGCGCTGCAGGGTTGTGACTGCCTCGGGGTCAGCTGCCTTGATGTTGAATCTGGCAGACATACGGGTACCTAACGTGCAACATGCTTATGTATCGCATCTATTGTCGCACAAAGCACGCCCGGTCGAGATGGGAATATAGGGAATGGAAACGCGAAAAGCGCTCATGCAGTGTGTGAGTTGTGCATGCGTCGTACGAGCGTGTTGCGCTTGTGCAGCGCAGGGGTGCGCCCTCATGCGGCGCGCGGGCAAACGTTACTGATGAGCGCCCTAAGCGCTGGTTTAGCTTTCGTAGACGATTTCGCCCATATGGGAAACGTCGTAGCCGACAATGTTGCCGATTTCCTCGCGGAACGGACGCGTGCGACAAAGATGCGTGACCGCTTCAACGACGCGCTCGCAACCTGGGGTTTTCGCCAACACAATGTCAAGCCATTCGTCCTGCAGCGGAATGAAGTCGACACCCTCCACCTGGCGAAACGACCGTTCGACACCGATGCCTGCGTCAGCAGCACCACGTGCAACGAAGCTGGCCATTGCAAGGCCCGATTGCGCCTCGCGAGTGTAACCTGGGATTTTGGCGCGTTCTTCGGCACCGATGCCTCGACGAGTCAGCTGCTCATCAAGCAGAATGCGACTACCGCAACCGCGCTCACGATTAACGATGCGAACGTCAGGTTTCAGCAGGTCATCCCATGTACGCAGGTTTTTCGGATTGCCGCGTAGAACAAGCAAACCCTGCCGACGCCCAACTAGGCGCACCACGCGCACCGGAGTTCCTGGAAGCAGACGGCGCACTCCTTCCACGTTATAGCTATCGGTAGTGCCATCGTATAGGTGGCTGAGCGCCGCATGCGCCTGACCTCGGTATATGTCGATAAGCGCGTTGTAGCTACCCTTGTACACGCGCTCGAGCGAAAGTCCAGTTGCCGCCAAGTAATTCGCCAGCACATCACCCACAACATCGTTGCCCGCAAGCACAAATGCATTGGACGACGCAGCGGCGGTGTCAACCGACGCAGTTGTATACCCAGGGTGCGCAGGCTTCGCCGCACGCATGGCTGCCGCAGCACCCGTACGAACGGCTGCCGCAGCACCCGTGCGCACGTCGCCAGCAGGTGAACCGCCGAGCGCGTTCGAAACTTCGCGAGCCTTCGCCTGACGACTACGTGCGATGTAATTTTCGACGTCAGCCATTGTGAAACGTAGCTTACGCCCAACGTAATACGATGCCAGTTCGTCGGATTTCACCAACTTGTACACCGAGCTGCGGCTGACCTGCAGAATTTCCGCCACATCTTCCGCTGTAAGCGCATCGTCGTTACGCATGCGCGCCCCTTTCGCACGATTTCATACTCATGAAAGTATAAACCAACTGCAAGAATAATCTGAGCTCCCCGTGCTTGAATTCGAATGAGGCGAATGAGCGAAGCGAACATAAGTAGAAATCTGCAATGAGATTGGCGAAATCCACCCGCCTGCACACGATGTCGACTCGTCTGTGCGCGAAAATGCACGAAAATGTACGAAACAATACGAACCGCGGGCACTTCACCCCAAACACTTCACGCACGACCGGGCTGCTGGGATACTGCAATTGTCGCAAGGCGCGAAAGCCACCACCGAAACCGGTGACTTGAGGGGACGCACCTTGCGAAGACTTAGTAACTTGCTGCGCCGCATCAAGTGCGCGGCTTAAACCCCGGGCAACCGGACAA
The DNA here is from genome assembly GCA_963619015.1 of Senegalimassilia sp. Lineage (GTDB taxonomy): Bacteria > Actinomycetota > Coriobacteriia > Coriobacteriales > Eggerthellaceae > Senegalimassilia. The sequence continues at coordinate 7,359 of CAVEUW010000018.1, forward strand.
CCGAAAGGAAACAACCATGAAGATCTCTGCTCGCAACCAACTCAAGGGCACCATCGCTTCCGTGACGGAAGGCGCCGTGAACGGCGTTGTCGCAATCGACCTTGGCTCGACTATCGTGAAGGCCGACATCACCATGGACGCCATCAAGGAACTCGGCCTGAAGGAAGGCATCGACGCTGTCGCTATCGTGAAGGCCACTAACGTCATGTTCGCTGCCGGCAACGAGCGCATCGCTGGCATCTCTGCCCGCAACCAGATTGCTGGCACCATCGCCGAAGTTAAGGAAGGCGCTGTAAACGGCCACGTTGTGCTTGAAACCGCTGATGGCAGCCGCATCAAGGGCTCTATCACCAACGAAGCTATCGAACAGCTTGGCTTTGCTGCAGGTCAGCCAGCACTCGCCATCGTGAAGTCCACCGACGTCATCGTGGGTGTGGAATAAAACGGCAAAAAGCCTAATCATTGGTAGCAATCCATTTACCTTGCCTTGCGTCGCTAACCAATAACCAGCGCGAGGAGGGCAACGTTTACGGCCTCTGTGAGCGAAACGCTTGCAGAGGCCGTTCGCATTACTGAACAGCGTTTGCAGAGGCCGTTCGCATTACTGAACAGCGTTTGCAGAGGCCGTTCGCATTACTGAACAGCGTTTGCAGAGGCCGTTCGCATTACTGAACAGCGTTTGCAGAGGCCGTTCGCATTACTGAACAGCGTTTGCAGAGGCCGTTCGCATTACTGAACAGCGTTTACGACTCCCCCCACCTCTTAGAGTCCCCGTCAGCACGCTTGCGGTTTAGGTATAATTCGCAGCGAAAGAAACCGGCTCTCCCAGGCGCCATGAGCGCCGGATCAGCCGCCAGTAGAAAGGCTCTCATCATGTCGAATTGCCTGATCGCGCAAGCAGGCGGGCCAACTGCCGTCATCAACGCGAGTTTAGCCGGCGTCATTCGCGCCAACCAGCTTAATCCGCTTTACGACCGCGTAATCGGCGGTCTACACGGCGTGCAGGGAATTTTAGACGAGCAATTTTGCGACCTTACGCACATGAGCGGGCGCGACATCGACATCCTGAGCCAAACGCCTTCAAGCACCCTAGGAACGTGCCGTTTCGTTATGGAAGAAGACCGCTTCGCCGAGTTTACGCAAATCATGGACAAGCATGACATAAGCACCTTGTTTTATATCGGCGGCAACGGCTCGCTTAACACAGTGCGCACGCTAGACGCATGGGCGCGCAAAAACGGCGTCAACAAGCGCTATATCGGCATTCCAAAAACCGTCGACAACGACATGGTACTTTTGGACCACTGCCCCGGTTTTGCGTCGGCGGCAAAGGTGGCGTGCCAGGTTGCGCACGCGACGCGCCTTGACTACGACGCCTACACGCGCCGAGAGGTGTTCATCTTGGAAACAATGGGGCGCGATGCAGGCTGGCTTGCGGCAAGCACCTGCTTAACAGGCGACGTCGACCTGCTGCTTCTGCCCGAGAAGCCATTTTGTCGCGAAGCATTCATGCAGCAAGTTGAGAAGAAGTTGGATGAAACGGGGTCGTGCTACATTGTGGTTGCCGAAGGCACGCGCTGCGAAGACGGCACCTACCTGTCTGAAAACGGCGCAGCTAACGACGATTTGGAGCATCGCGTACTCGGAGGAGCCGCCAATCGCCTAAAGGCGATGATTATGGACGCGGGCATTGCCCCGCGCGTTGTCGTGCAGGACCTTTCACGTATGGCGCGCTCGAGCAATTTCGCCATAAGTGCTGTTGATGCCGAAGAGGCCTACCATCTGGGGCTTTCTGCGCATATGCGCAGCGCTGACCCCAACTTCTCAGGCATGATTGTTGGCGTGGCTCGCAGGGCCACCGAAGACGGTCACTACGATGCCGAATACCGTGCATGGCCAGCTGAAGACGTGGCAATTCATGTGAAGTCGTTCCCCGACGAATGGATACTGCCCGACTATCAAGGCATCACCGCTGAGGCGCTGGCGTATTTCCGCCCGCTTATCCAAGGCGAACCCAAGCTGCTCTGCGAAAACGGTATTCCGCTTACGTTCCCTCCGCTGAACAGGCGTTAAGAGCTAAGAAAGTTTGCGCTCGGGTCGCGGGCGGTTGCGGCGAAGTAAATGGCGACGACCAGCGGCAGCGGCCAGCGTGGGCGCAAGTAACGCAGCCAGCGTGGGCGTAAATGACAGCGGCCAGCGTAGGTGCAAGTAGCGTAACCAGCGTGGGCGCGCAGCTTACAGCGAATCGCTCCAGTCTACAAGTACAGCGTGCAGGAAACCGCTTCATGAGGAAGTTCCCAGACAAGAGCGCTGCCCACATTGGGAAGGCGGCGCAGAAGCGGATCGCCGGCAATTGCAACGTTAGGGTTTTCAGCCGCGAAGGTAATCAGATCGCTTTCGGTTTCAATGTGGAAGTCACCAGGTTCAGCCAGGTCAGAGTCTATGGAGAAGAACGACGCGACACGGATATCCACCTGAGCGCCAGCTGCACAAAGGGCACCGCGCAAAACATCTCGCAAGCTATTCGCAATCACCTGATCGTGCACGATAAGCAGGTGTGACGGCGCGTCAGCCAGACGCGACTTTACGTCGTCCAAAAATGCCGTCACCCCAGGTAACGCCCGTAGCGCAGCCTCAGGCAAGCCAACCTGCACGGGTACACCAAAACGCTGCTCAAGTAAGCGCGCCGCAGCAAGGCCCGACCAAGTGGCGACAACGGTCTTGTCAGCCGAACCTGCAGCCGCAATGTCAGCAAGCGAATATTCGCCCGCGGCACTCCAAGCGCAGGAGCTAGTGCCGCAATCTTCAAGAATCGCCTGCTCAGCAGCTTGCATGGCCGCTTCGCTGCCGAAATCGTGAACGGTTACGCCCAGGATGTTCACGGTCTTCGAAGGGTCACCGATGGTATCAGCGGGAAAACAATCGGCTCCGGCGGCACCCTTGATGCCCTCGACCGCACCGCCGACGTGGCCCTCAGCCAGCCCCGCTGCAAATCGATCGGCCAGTAATTCCTGCGCGGCACTCGCGCCCAACTCGTAGGTATCAAACCCGGTAGTCGAAAGGCCAAACACGGGCACTCCGCAGCGAAACTCCAGTTCAGACGCCATACCATCAAGGTCCATACCAACAAGCGCTGGCACCGGCGTCCCAATAAGCGCCACGCATGGCGCGCCCAAATCCTGCACAGCTCGCTCAGTCTGATCGAGCAAACGGGAATCGTCACCCAACGTTGCCTCAAGCGTACGTAGCTGCGCACTAAACGTTGCGCGACGACGGCTTTTCCAGCGCGGCTCGTCGTAGCCGGTATAGTTATGCGTGCAACAGCTGGCATCAACGATGACGTTCACGCTGTTCAGCCCAAAGAGCACGCCCGCAGCGCCGGAATAGTCGCCCGCAAAAGGCGGCAAAAACATCGAAAGCTTCGCCATTATTCGCACGCCCCTTTCTCGCCAGCAGATATTACGGTTGCCGACGCATCCGCTGCGGCCGCCACGAACGCAACCGCAGCTTTCTCATCTGCGGAAACAGCCTGAGCATCGGCAGCGTACTTCGCGGCAGCCGCTTCGGCAGCGCCATCTTCCATTGCTGCAACCACTTCGTTCATCAGGCGTTCTATACCTTGATAGCCGAAATAGCCCTCATCGTGATACATATCAACCACGCGACTTGCGCCCATCAAGAATGCAGCGTCGGCACCGATAGCCAGCCAACCTGCGGCTTCGTCTTCAGGAAAAAGCGCATCGACACTTTTCTCGCGTACTGTCCTGATATGCGGATACGCTTCTAACAGGCGCGCTTCGGCTTCTTCGTCGGCGCCCTTCATATGAAGCGCTAGCACAACGCGCACGTCGAACCCATATTCAAGCAAGTTGAATGCCAGTTCAAATGGCGAAAACGACGCATCGGAGCCAACAACCACCGGCATGGTGCCCACTGCTGCCTGTGCGCGCTGCACCGCCGCAGCAGCCGCCGCGCGGGCGGGCTGCAACACCGACTGCATAGCTGACCAGGCACTTTCGGCGCGCGCTTGCTCATCTAGCAAGCCGCCTGCATCCGCACGTTCCGCCCGAGCCGCGTCAATCAGCCCGGCAAGGTCACGATAATGCTCAGCCACGGCATCTAGTCCATACGTTGCGGTCCAGGTCAAGTGACGCATTCCAAACTGCTCGGCAATACCGGCCGCAACCGCACGGCCGCTACGCGACACGCACACCGCCACCGAGCTTTCCGCAAGCTGCTGATACTCCGCGAACGTCCGACACGCCACAAGATGGCGAACTGGGCCCGCACCAGCCGCAGCCAACGCAGGAGCCAATTCGCTATCTGCCGCCGGAGGCTCAAAGCCGCCAAACGTACTTACACCCAAGTCACGCTGCGTAGGCGCATCAAGCAATCCGTACAAGCCCGAATGCATTTTGCTGGCGAAATCATCCGCTACATCCACTGCAATCGGATTGATATGCGACAGCGAAAACCGCAGGTCAGGGAACTGTTCTTGCAAGCCTTCTAACAGCGTTTCGCCATCGGTGCCCAAAAAATCGTCAATGCAATTCACATACAGTTGCATCACACGCGGGGGCTGCGGCAGCACCTCAAGCAGGTGCGCCACCGCTTCGGCAACCTGACCTTCGTAATCACCGGAAACCAAATCGGCCTGGCTGATCTGCAGAAACGACATCCTGTCAGCTTCGCCATTGCGAAACGCGCGGATGGCCTGCCTGCGACTGCACGACTGCGGACACACGTACAAACTATGGCTTTCCGGAATGCGAAGAATACGCTTTTTTCGCGGCCTATCAGGAATGGAATAAGAAAGATGCGTCGCCATGTTAGGCCTTCCCCGCCGCTTTTGCCGCCGCGTTTGTCGCAGCGTTTGCCGCAGCGCCAACGGCAGCGGCTTTAGTAGCGGCAATATTCACCGCGGCGTCTAATTTGCCCGCCGCCTTCGCCTCAGCCCGCTGCTCAATCAGCTGCGCGAGCTGGTCATATACTGTTGCTTGATCAGAATCAGGAAACGCTGCCACAACCGTCTGGCCAATATCCTCGGCGTCCTGCACGGTTGCCGAACGCGGAACCACAGCCACAATCTGCGCTCCTTCTTCCTCGCAGAATGTTTGCAGTTTCTCCTGTTCATCGGGCACATTTCGTAAATTCGCAATCAAACCGAGTAGCTGCGCATACCCACGCTTCTTGAAATTCTCTAGCGCGCGCATGATGTTACTGGCAGCATACAGGCTCATCATCTCGCCGGACGTAACAATAGCCACCTCATCAGCATACTGTCCACGCAGCGGCATGGCGAAACCACCGCACACCACATCACCCAAAACGTCGTACAGCACAATATCGGGCTTTAATTCATCATAGGCATGCAGCTTCTCGAGCAGGTCGAATGCCGCAATAATGCCACGGCCAGCGCAGCCAACCCCAGGAACTGGGCCACCAGCTTCCACACACCACACACCGTCCGGAGCTTGGCGAACAACCTGGTCAAGAGTAGGTTTTCCGCCTTCACGCATGCAATCGAGCACAGTTGGAAGCGCCGTCGCGTCCGCCGCATCGCCCACCGCATCAGCAGCGCCCGCATCGCCAGCTGCCGCACCAGCGCCCGTAACCTCAGCGCCAAAATCGCCAGCTGCCGCACCAACGTCCGCAACCCCAGCGCCCCCAAAATGCAGGCGCGTCGAGTCGGCTTTCGGGTCGCACCCAATCTGCATCACCGTATGACCACGCGCGGCAAGCGCCGCAGCCAAATTGCTGGTCGTGGTCGATTTTCCGATGCCGCCTTTGCCGTAAATTGCCAGTTTATACATGAATTTTCGCCCTCCCCAAAGCACAACTCGCAAGCACAAACTCCGCTAGCTTAGTCAATTTTAAAACGCTCGATTGCCATTTCGCACGCACATTAAGCCGCCAGTCAACTGCAAATCTACCTGCAAGTCTACTTATAAATATCGCGCCTGTGCCCAATTTCAATAGTAAGAACCACAAGCTTCTCATCCCTGATCTCACAGAGCACGCGATAATCCCCTACCCGATAGCGCCATTTTCCGGACCGGTTTGCCGTCAAGCTCTTGCCCTGAGCGCGAGGGTCAGAACAACCATCGACATTTTTCAAAAGCCAGGCAACAATCACACGCCTAACTCCGGGATTCATCTTAGATAGCTGTTCATCAGCCCTTTTAGAGAATTCCAAACGCCACATATTAAAGGTACTTCTTCGCTATCTCAGCCGCAGGAATGGTAGTTGGATCAGACTCAAACTCTGCCTTAGCTTCCTCCCACGTTTTGAGGTCGAGTTCGTCCTCGATACGCTCAAGTGCCGTCTTGCGCATAAATTCAGAAACCGATATCCCGAATGCGGTTGCGTAATCGGAAATAAGAGCTTTCTCCTCGCTCTCTAACCTAATAGTCATCGTTGCGCTTGCCACAGCAACCTCCTCATTCGATGTAAGACATTGTAAAACATCATGCGAATGAAGCTTCCAGTACGCCATTGGAAGTTACCGACATAATTCAATTCAACAAACACGAAAGAAAACGAAAAGTTAAACTAAGTGCAAATGTACCGAAAGGAATTCTATGCGAGCACTTATTCAGCGCGTCACGCAGGCACAAGTTAGCATCGATGGCGAAACGGTCGGCCAATGCGGCCGCGGTTACCTGATTTTGCTTGGCGTAGGCGAAGGCGATGGCCAAGCGCAAATCGAGCGCCTGTGGAGCAAGATTTTCAAGATGCGCATCTTTGAGGACGAAGCCGGCAAAACAAACCTTTCGCTTGCTGATGTTGGTGGCGAAGTGCTGGTAGTTTCCCAGTTCACGCTGTACGCAAGCTGCAAGAAGGGAAACCGTCCCTCGTTCACGCAGGCCGGCGCACCCACCGAAGCAAAACAGCTTTACGAGGCGTTTGTCGAGCGCGCACGGCAAGATGTCGCCCATGTGGAAACTGGCGAATTCGGCGCAATGATGCAGGTCAGCCTCGTAAACGACGGACCCTTTACCATCTGGCTTGACACCGACGAGCTGTAAGACGGCACCTGCGCGCCTTAGAAAGCCAATATAGGACGGCACCTGCGCGGGACAGAAGAATCGCCTGCGCGGGACAGGAGGCTCGCCTACGCAACCCTCAGAAAACCCATACCTACATACCCAAAACAGCGAAAGCCCCCTGGGGCTTGCACGGTTTCTGTTTGCAAGGGGGTTTGGGGAAAGAAACCGCACAAGCCGCAGAGGGCTTCCAGAGGAGGGAATCGCACGAACACGGAATGCCCGTGCGAAAGAGAGAGTCCGCCGGCCGGGCGAAGAGCTGGCCGGCAAGTATCCCGCCGGCCGGGCGAAGAGGGTTTGTCCGGCCAGCGGTAATCGAATAATCTTCTAGTAGAACATGAAGACGGAAAGGCCCATGCTATAGAAGGCCATGCGCAGGAAGATCGAACCGGCGAGCGCAGCAACAACAGCTACAGCACCGAAGGCCTTCCAAGCCGCCGCGTCACCCTTCTTGCGGGCCCACAAGCAGCACGCAAGCGGCACGAGGGCACCAACAACCACAGCGCCTGCCCACAAAAGCGGGGCCTGGCCAGCAGCCGTTGCAGACACATCAACCATTGCCTTTAAAGGATGCGTCGGGTCGAAGTAGTTGCCCACATTAGTAAAGCCAGAAGCCGAGCTGCACATCTGCAGGTAGACCGCATAAGCAAGCGTGCACACAGCACCCACGCCCGCGCCGACCACAGCAGGCAAGCCCGCCGCCTCAAGGTCATCGCCACGCACAGCCATAACAACCGCGCAGGTCGCAGGGCCCATCAGACACGCTGCGCCCACAATCGACAGCACCTCAAGCACGTTGTTCCATGCCGGGCGCGCCGCCATCATGTAGGAGTGCGCACATACCGCGGTCAGCACGACGCTAATGACAATCGCGCACCAGGCCAACGCTGCCGGAACGGTGCCGTTATCAGATTTGCGCAGCGCCACGAAGTACACTACAGCCACAATTACGAACACCACGATCGCGATAAGTTCCTGCGTGATGCCGGAAGTGATGTGACCAAAACCGTTAAAAATACGCTCCCAATGCTGCAGGTGGAAGAACACGGCAATACCGCCAAGCGCTAGAAGCACAACAGACGCAATCACGAGCGGCATCTGGGACTTCTTGCCCGCGCCACGAAGCGCCAGCACGCCCTGCGCGCCGAAGGTACCGCACGCCCACGCCGTTAGCGACGTGAACAAAATCAGAGGCCATTGCAGTTCCATTATTCCTCCCCCTTCCAATCTATATCGCGCAGGATATACGCGAAGCTGGGCGCGTTGCCGACGTTGGGCAGATGATGGATCTGATCATCCGTGAACGACTTGGTCGTCTTCAGGATGTTCACGCGCGAGGCGTGCACTTCCTCGTAGGTGGCGTCCTTATTCAGTAAACGCCCGGGCGCCTCAAACGTATCCCAGCCGGCATCCACGTCGCCGAAGAAGCGCGCCCGCGCACCGCATTGCGCCACGCACTGCGGCAGCTCGCCTTGCGAGATCTGCTGCTCGCACAGCGTGCACTTCTCGACCACGCGCTCTTCCTCGTTCAAATAACGAACGCCGTAGGGGCAGCTCATCGCACAGAACTGGCAGCCGATGCACTTGGACTTGTCGATCTGCACGGTGCCGTCGTCCAACTTGTGGCTCGCGCCGGTCGGGCACACCTTCACGCACTCGGGCTCGGCGCAATGCTGGCACCCCACCGTCATGAAATACATCTCCATGTCGGGCATCTTCGCGCCGTCGTATTTGGGGTTCGGCCCGATGCGCAGCGTCTTGTTCCAGAAACTGCCGATGGGCACGCCGTTGACCGTCTTGCAAGCGACGCTGCATGCCAGGCATCCAACGCACTTGTTGAGGTCCGTCAAAATCGCGTACTGCGTCATAGTCTAGTCCCTCCCTTCGTAAACCGGCAGCCATTCCTTCAAGCGGGCATCGCTCGAATCGCTGATGATGGGCGTCCCGTCGTCACCGCACGGGCACGGATTGCCGAACGGGCTGTTCTCCGGCGTGGCCTTGTACACCTTCACCGGATAGGCGCGCAGCTGGCTGGAGCCGGTGAACGGGTCTTGCGCATCCTTGTCCACCAGCACGTTGATGCACGACAGGTCCCACCCATGCTTCGGCGCGGACAACTCGGGATACCACCAGGTGTGCTCAGCGTTGATGACGCCTTCCTTGATGCCGGGGAAGATGTCCACCGTCTCGCGGATCTTGCCGTCTTTCGACTCGATCCAAATCCAGTCGCCCTGCACGACACCCAAACGCTCGGCGTCGGCGGGATTGATCTCGCAACGCGGCACGGGCCACAGCTCGCGGCACCACGGCAGCTGGCGATGCTCGGAGTGGAAGTACACCGGGATGCGGCGGCCGGTGGTCATGTTGAAGGGGTACTCCTCCGCCAAGTCGGGCCGCGAAACCGGCGACAGCGGCGGCTCCTTGTACTCGGGCAGGCAAATCTCGGAGATGGTGTAGTCCTTCAGCTTGTCGGGCAGATACCCCAGTTCAGGGCTTAGGTACGTCTCCATCACGGTTGACCAGATCTCAACCTTCATGGTGGGCAGCACCGTACCGGGCATGCCGTCGCCCTCTTCAAGCGCGTAGGACATGCTGTCGGGCTGGCGCAGGCCGCCCGTTTCGTAGCGGCGATACGTGCCCCAGCGCTCGGGATATTCCTCCTTCGCACGCCACCAGCCCTTTTCCTGGAATTCGGTGATGTACTCGTGCCAGGTTTTACCCGTGCCTTCCACCTGCCAGTCAAGGTAGCGCTCGACGTCGCCCCAGTACTCGCCCGTGTCGCTCTTCAAAAACGGCTTCTGCGCAACCTTGTACCAGTCGTTGCAGATGTCCACTTCGAACTTGCATTCGCCCGGCGCCTCGATGCAGTGCTGGTTGGCGCCCATGCCGCCGGACGCCCCCTGCGACATGCGCGCGAACCCGGGGATTTCCATCCAATGCTGCGCGGGCAGCTTGATGTCGGCCAGCTCGGAGGTGGGATGATGCCACAGGTCGATGTCCACGAAGAAGTCCATCTGCTTGATGGCGTCCCAGGCGTAGTTAGAGTTGCACTGATTCATGAAGTCGCCGGCGCAGCACACGCCGCCCTTGATGGGATACGGATTGCCGGTCATGGCGGCGTCCCAAATGCAGCGCGCGTCGTCGCGGCTCGTCCAGCGCGTCAGCGGGTAATCCTGCGCCGAAGCCTTCACCGAATTCTTCGTGAACGTCTCGACGAAGGTGCCCGGGTCGGTGCCCATGGTCCAGTTCGCCCACGAATACGGGCTGCCCAAGCCGCCGCAGGACAGCGGCGCGCGCGTCATGCCGCGGTTGCCGCCCGGGCAGTCGTAGCCGCCCACGATGGCCGACAGGATGGTAAGCGCGCGGAAGTTCTGCAGCGAATTGCCGCACTGTTCGGGCGCCAGCTGGAAGTGGATGCCGCCGTTGGCGAAGCGCGGATCGAAACGGTTGCCGGCCCAGGCCTCGACGGCGCGCTCGATCAGCTCGGGCTCAACGTCGCAGATCTCGGCCGTGTACTCGGGCGTGTACTTCGCCACCACGTCGTCCCAGTACTTCTGCCACACGCTTTTGACGCGTACCTTGCGGCCGTCCTTCAGCGTGACCTCGCCGGTGTACCACAGCTCGGGCTCGATCTCGTTCTCGAAGGTGGTCGGGTCGGGAATGCGGCCCGACACGTCGCCGTCACTATGATCGCCAAACGCGCCGGAGGGGCGCACGTAGTCGGTGAACGTGGTGGGCATGTGCAGCTCCTGCTCGCCCTCCCACTTGCCGACGCTCTCATCCGCGTCGAAGTACGTCAGCCGGTCATGCATGCTGTCCCAGACCATAAACCGGCTCACGCTGCCGCCTTCCACCAAGTCACACTCGCGTAGAAGGCGTGTCTTCACGCTCAGGCCGCCGCCTTTAGTGAACTTGCCGGTGAAGAACGGGTTGTCCTCCAGGCCCAAATCCTCGCAATACAGGAAGGGCGCGTTCGACCAGCGCGTGCAGAAGGTATGATCTTCCCAGCCGTTCTTCATGACCAGATGCGTCCATCCCAGCGCCATGGCGCCGTCGGTTCCGGGACGCAACGCCAGATGGATATCGGCGTCCTTGCCCTCGTTGGTCAGACGCGGGTCCACCACGATATAGGTGTCGGCGCGCTGCACGGTTTCGCTGATGGTGCGGGCGCTGTCGTCGTAGTTCGACACGGAAGGCTGCGTGCCCCACTGCACATACACGCGCGGGAATGCGACCGTTTCGAAGAAGAACACGCCGTTTTCAATGGTCAGCGCGCCGGCGTCGCGGCGGATGCCCTTGCAGATTTGCGCGGCGGTGATGGAATTCTTCGATCCGTACAGGCCCACCAAGGGCGGCGATGCCATCGCCCACAGGCGCGAGGTTCCCATCATGCCGATGATGCCCTCGCCGCCGTAGCGGTCCTGCACTTCCTTCATCTTGGTGTGGCACGTCTGAAGCGCCTCGTCCCAGCTGATGCGCACCCAGCCCGGATCCTCGCCTTTCGGGTTCGTGCGCTTCAGCGGAAAATGCAGGCGGTCCGGATGATACGCGGCCTGCAGGCTCGCCTGCGACTTCGCGCAGCAGTTCCCGTTGGATTGGTATGCGCTCTCGTCGCCCTCAACCTTGATGGCGCGGCCGTCCTTCACGGTCACCCACACGCCGCACTCCATCTTGCCGCATCCGCGGCAGCAGGTACGCACGCGCTTGACGTCGCCGGCGGACGCGTCGTCCGTTGCGGCCAGCGCGCCGTCGACGTTGGCGGCACCGCCTATAGCGGCAACGCCCGCAACGACCGCGCCCGTTTGCAGGAACGCGCGGCGCGACATAGTGGCTAGTTTGCCCATGTGCTTCCCCTTTCTTGTTTCTCTCGTGTCCTATCACTCATCTTGCCGCGACTTTGCGCGACGGGTTGCACGATACAGGGCGAGGAGGGCGGCCACATCTCACCGGATGCGTAAACCGCAGGGGGAAATCGTCGGAAAGCAGACGGTAAAAGGCGGAAAAATTGCACCGCAGGTCTACCACCAGGGTGGTATTTTTGGCGAAATGCCTGATGGATTTGGTAGTATGGGACCGGACGAGAATAGAGGGGACTTTCAAGGAGGACGCCGATGCGAGAGGCTATGACGGCGACTGAGTTAAAGGCGCACGACGGCCGAGATTCGGCCTCGAGCGAATGCGGGGGCGCGGGTTCGGCCTCCGGCGGGTGCGGAGACGCGCGCGACGGCGGGCGTGCAAAGCCCGGCTTGCTTCGAGCATTGCCGACAATCACCGAGGGAGTCCCCGGATTCGCCATCGCCGTGGCGGGCCTGACCTTCGGCATGCTGGCCAAGGAGTCGCAGAAGATTCCGGGGTTCCAAAGCGTCTCGATGGGGGCACCCGAGCGATGGGTCCCGGCCGTCATCGCGCTTGTGCCCATCATCGCGCTCATGTTCGCCTATCGGGCAAACCCGCGGTTTCGCCTGTACCGCAACCCGGTCATGGGCTTCTGTATCGGCGGCGCGCTGCTGCTCTCGACGCTGCCCGCGACGGGCACCACGGTGCTCACCCTGCCGCAGGAAGCGACGTTTGCCTGCCGCTGCATCAGCAGGAGCTGCGAGCTATTGATGCTCCTGTGCTGGATCGAGGCGCTGCTGCAGCTGAAGGCGAGGCAGGTCGCGACCATCGTGGGGGCAGCGCTTATCGGCATCGGCGGACTCGACATGGCGCTTTCCATGCTGAAGTCCGATTTCGCAAGCCTGCTGACCGCCTGCTTGGCGCCGCTTTCGATGGGACTTTTGTACTGGTTCAATGACTACAACCATTTCCTGAGCGACAGCAAAGCCGGGGCGGAGAGGCGGGCGCTCGGCATCGACGACTCGCTGCGCAACGCAGCCCGCTCCTCGACGCCCGCCTTCGCGGCGTCGCTGCTCGTGCCGTTCGCCTGCTATCCCTTCGTGCTGGGAAGCATTCATTCCACGTGGCTGCCTCAGCAAAGCGTCGCCTCGACGACGCTTTACGTGCAGATAGGCTACGCGGCGGGCGCGATATGCGCGGGCGCGCTGTGCCTGTACCTAGTGGTTTCGTTTTGGGGACGCAGGAAAATCGAGCTCTACAACCTGATAGCCTTGCCGTTCTTGATGCTGGCGCTCTACTTGACGGCCTCATCAGGGGGCAACTATCTGCTGATTTACGCGTTCCTGCAGAGCTTCGTTGAAAAGCTCGCCATGTTCCTCATGTTCGTGGCGCCGTTCCTCCTGATGACGAAGCATCCCTCCGCGATGACGTGGCTGGTGGCGCTCATCCTATTCGAGGCGGGCAAGCTGCTAGCGTCGAGCCTTTTAACCGTGCTGCCGCCCGAAATATACTCGGGCTGCACCATCGCCGCCGCATTCGCGCTTTCGCTCGCAAGCATCGGGCTCGTGGTCATCGATGGGTCCAGGGGCTCCGACGAAGGTTTGCCCGAAGGCGCGCGCGAAAATCAGGCCGCCACCGCATCCGGCGCCGCCATGGCGGAAGCAGCACCGCGTTCATCGCTTTCGCCGACTGCCGCAGAGAACTTACCCGACGACGATGGCGGACCCGCTGCCCAAGACCCATTCCGCGAAACGCCGGCTGAACGCATCGCCCGCGAGTACCGCCTGACCAACCGCGAGGAGGAGGTGCTGCAACTGCTGGCGCAGGGCATGACGGCGCGGGTCATCTCCGAGGAGCTTGTCATCAGCCCCGGCACCGCGAAAAGCCATCTGCGCAACATCTACGCCAAACTCGGCGTGCATACCCAAAGCGAGCTCATCCTGCTCGTGCACGAGGAGCCGCCTTCGTAGTGTGACTTATGAACACGTTCGAGCTGCCGCTGACGCGCCTTATCGCCCATGGCGACATGCGCGTCTTGAAGCTTGCGGAGTCCCGTGCGCTGGCCTAAGCCGCCGGCTTCACCGCACTGACCCCGGAAAGCCCAGGAAGACTTTTGCGCGCATCTGATGACGCGCAAAAGCGAGTGAGCCGAGGCAGGCTGGGGGTCGATTCGTTCCGTTGGAATGATTTGCGGTGTTTCGGACGCGCCGAACACCGCAAATCTGACACGCGGGCGGCATGGAGGGGAGGCTGATCCGTCATGCCTGACCAGCCCGCTGAGCAGATTTCACTTGTAATCAGCCTTCTCTGTGGCATGCTTCACCAGGTCGAATGGAACAATGACACTCCCCTGCTTATCGGACAGGTCAATATCGATGGCGAAACGGTCGGCCAATGCGGCCGCGGTTACCTGATTTTGCTTGGCGTAGGCGAAGGCGATGGCCAAGCGCAAATCGAGCGCCTGTGGAGCAAGATTTTCAAGATGCGCATCTTTGAGGACGAAGCCGGCAAAACAAACCTTTCGCTTGCTGATGTTGGTGGCGAAGTGCTGGTAGTTTCCCAGTTCACGCTGTACGCAAGCTGCAAGAAGGGAAACCGTCCCTCGTTCACGCAGGCCGGCGCACCCACCGAAGCAAAACAGCTTTACGAGGCGTTTGTCGAGCGCGCACGGCAAGATGTCGCCCATGTGGAAACTGGCGAATTCGGCGCAATGATGCAGGTCAGCCTCGTAAACGACGGACCCTTTACCATCTGGCTTGACACCGACGAGCTATAGGGCACGGTGCCGACAACCCGCAGCCCACGTGGGACACCTGGGGACAGTCCCCAGGTGTCCCGGTGCATCGCCATGCCGCCCTACTGTTCCAGATTTTGCCCTATAGCCATGCCGCAGCGGCTGCAGTCGCCTTTTTAGCAGCATCCAAATCTGCAGCGGCCCGCTCATAAGCTGCAGTTGCAACCTCGAGATTCGCAGCGGCAGCGTCCTTGCTGCCGATGTAATTTTGAAGCTGGGTCCGATACTCAGCTACGGTATAGGTCTTATCGGATTTGTTGAAATTATTAAATTCCAACTCAAGCGAAGCCGTGTACATCGAAGTAGCAAAACCCGAGCCAACATACTGATATCCCGGATTGGCGATAGCGAGAAAATGACCATACTCATAGTCATGCTCAGAAGCATAGTTTGATAACTCACTGTAGTTCGAGCGATAGAAGGAAACAGCATCCTTTGGTGCAACTGTCCTGCCATACAACGACATGCACGCCTCGTCGAACTGCTGTTTCTCGTCATTGTACCAGAGACTCGTAGGATTGCTTGAGCCCCATGCCACATTCTCAGCGGTCATACTCCTGCCGCCGCTTTCCTTAATCCAACCGAGAAAATCCGAACTATACACCATATGATTAAACGACGTGGTGCAATAATTAGCCTGCACTTCGCCAATAGCCATAAGCGAATCGGTGACTCTCAACTCGGATAGACCCTCCGAAGTTCTAATCTGGTTCACTTTCTCGATAATGTCAAGCGCCCAGTACACATTATCAAAAGAGGTTGCGTCCCCATCAGCACCGGCATTTGTATTGGTATTCGGAACGCCGCTATAGGTTTCAGGGTTGGCAACGTAATTGGCGGCAAGAGCTGAGCCATTTGAGGCAAAGAAGCCCTGTGATCCGGTAGCGTAAGCAGCCTTGGCGGCTTCGGCTGCGGCAACAGCGTTGTCATAGGCCTGCTTTGCGGAATCATACGCAGTCTGAGCATTTGCCTGAGTAGCAACCGCGTAATCGTAGGTATTCTGAGCGGAGTCTATATAGGTCAAGGCGGAGGCCAACACGCAGGCGGCCCTTCCGCGAGCCACATCCTCACCCGAACGCAAGTAGCGCGCGCCGTCGATATCATAACCACTAACAAGACCGCTCATTGCCGCAAGCGACATAGTCTTTTGCGCCCAATCTGAAACGTCACCGCCATCGGCGAATGCACCGAGCGCGTCGGTTCCAAAGCCTGTGTCTTTAGCAGCCCAAGCGTTAACAATAACCGAAACCAACTGCTCAAAAGTAACCTTGCCCTCAGGCATAAAATCGCGCGAGCCGTCAGCATTCAAAAAGCCGTTGACCACGCTGTTTTCTACAGCCCAATTGGCAGCGGCTGTGTAGTACTGCCCGTCGACGATGCCGTTAACGACAACCCCGTTAGCAGAGGTTACTCCCTTTGCCGCAGCGGTTGCTGCCTCGTCATAGGCTGCCGCTTCATCGGGGCAAGCGAGACGCCACATGACCACCGCGAGCTGAGCGCGAGTCATGGTGTCACCCACACCGAAGACATTAGCTGTCGATCCGACTTTGGCGGCGTAGCCTGAAAGTGCACCCGCGTCGGCACAATAGGTCACTCCATTGGCATACCAGCAGTTCGGGTCGTCATAAGCAACATCATCAAAACCTCGTTCGCCGCAAATTGAGCAGAACCAACCTGTGACTGTCTCCCAATGCCCTCGAACCTGTGTTTCTGTCACGGCATCATGATGGGTATAACCAGTAACTTCATAACTTTTCTTGGTGGTTGTGCCGTAATCATCGACAACATCGCCGTCCGCGGTGAGATGCTTCTCTTCATGCATAGGGTCGTTATCAATCAGAGCGCCACAAAGGTTACAGTAGACGTGCGAAACGTAACCGTACACCGGCTCGTCGTAGGCTTCCTGCACGACGACTTGAACCGGATCGATCCATTGCTGTTCGGTGCGCTTCACCCAGGCATGCGTATGAGCATCGTCGGATGCGGCGGTTTGCATCATACTGACGCCGGAATTCGAAGTTGAGTCGACCTTAGCGACAGCAGAAGACTCGCTAGTTACTATGCTGTCAGCCGAGGCTGACAGCGGCACAATCGCCATAGTCACCGACAACGTACAAGCAAGCACAATGTTCAGGAAGTTCTTCTTTGCCATCTTAGTTTCCTTTCGTTTCCCGACGTCAAAATCGTGTTCATTCGAGCGCGCGACAGACGCCGGAAGTATTCCCATATGCAAAAAGTATAGAGGAAAAAGCGTAAACAGAAAAGCGCCGCTCCGGAATGCGGAACGGCGCTATCAGTTTACGTGTGACGCTCGGACGGACAGCCGCGCCTAGCGCTCGTACACCTGGTCAGTGCCAAGCAAATCGCGCATGGTGTACCAAATCTGATGCGGGTCACCAACCGGGTGCTCAAGCGGCTTCATTTCGTAGCGTTCCACCGCGCCCGACAGCAGGTCAACGGCGAACACCTCATCAGAAAGCGTCAGGGCACCCTGCGGGCAAATATCGGTACAGCAACGACATTTCACGCAGTCGCCCGGGAAATGTTCCACACCAAAGGTGCCATCTTCCTCGGTAAATTTCGAAATAGCACCAGTCGGGCAGAACGTCGCACACATCTGGCAGCTCGAGCATTTATCTGGGTCGATGATCACATGACCCCACAGGCGCGTCTCAATCATAACGTCCTGCGGCTCACCAAGCGTAGCCAACGCATTCAGCAAAAGCTCGCGACGGTCGGGCACGAAATGCGGCAGCGTACCGTCGTCCATAACCTTCTGGAAGCGCTTCTGCGATTCGTCTTCGATGCCCAACTTTTCAGTGATAGCGTAGTCAGCCGTCGCATTGGCTGCCAACTTCGTTTCTGTTTTCATATCGGTGAAGAACTTGCGCTTGTCTGCATCGAACGCGGCTTTGCCCTGCTGGCGCACGGCCGCCGGGAACTTTGTCACCAATTCGATCTTCACGTCGTTGTTCCAAGTTTCAAGCAGCGTATTTGCGGTATCGCGCACCAGTTCAGCCATATGGAAACCAGTCACGTGCTCACACGATTCGCACTTGCCCTCAACCAAGCTTATGTGTTTTGCGCCCGCAACGGCAAGCATTACAAGCAAGCTTTCCTCAACGCGACCAAGGCAGCGCACCGAAACAACCTTTTCGGGGTCGAACAGACCTTCGGCTGCGGAAGTAATTTCCTCGCATGCAATAACCACTTCGCCATCGTTTGCACGCATAGCAGCCAAGCACTGATGCAGCAGCTCGGCGTCGTTGGGGCGATGAGCCTCAAGCGCGCACGTCGGGCACACGGTTGCGCACGTGCCACAACCAATGCACAAATCTGGCGTGATAATCAGCTCGTTGTCGTCATAGGAAATGCAGCCTGACGTGCACACTTCGGCGCACTTCATGCACTTCGCGTTGCGATTGCGCACAACGGCGCAACGGTTCTGATGAACCGTGATATCGGCACTCTGAATTTTCTCAAGTAGACCGAAGAAATTCTTAACAGTCGGCATTACTGCCCCTTTCTCGTCTACCCCCCTGCAACCCTCTAGTATAGCGGTTGCCCTCCAAGGTCGCCCCCACGACCTTTATGCGTAAACCTAAGGTAACCTTGCGGAAATTACAGCAACATTAAGGAAGCTACGGCAAGCTTTGTTGAATTGCGCCGAGCCGCGTGCTGGTGTGCGTGAAAGCACGCTAACGCGCACACAAACGCGCGGCCACGCTGACAAGTGCTTACGAAGCGGCGAATTCCTTAACGGTGCCGTCTGCGTATTCGATACCCCACGTGCTGTAATCGACATCGAAAGCCGGCAGCTTAGGCGCGACAAATTCCACAGGCTCATCAGTGGCAGCTGCGTCGGTGGCAGCAGCAACATCAGCAGCAGCCTCGGCTCCGCCAGTCACTTCGCCTGCAGCAGCTTCCTCAACCTGCGCGGCAGTCTCAGCCTGCGTGCCCGCCGCCTGCGCAGCGGCTTCCTGAGCAGCAGCTTCCTCGGCCTGCGCAGCCTCCTCGGCCTGCGCAGCGGCCGCTTCTTCAGCCGCCGCCAGCTGAGCCTCCCAGCTCGCACGCGACGGAATGCGCACGCATGTCACGTTTTCGCCGAACTCACCCGCGCACATCAGCTCGCGTACACGCTCGACAGTATCGATCCATTCGTCAGTAAATGAAGAATCGCTCGCAGTCTTAAATGCCACGGTGGCGTTTTCATCAAATTCAAGCTCTAACCAAGCATAATCAAGCCCGTTAGTGCCCTCTTCGGCATGCACTTTGTTTGCAGCAGTGATGGTTCCCGAAACCTTGTAGAACATGTTATGCAGCCATTTCGGCATAACTTCGGCCCACTGCTCCTGCGCAGCCGGATCGTTTACGTCCCAGTACGCGCGATGCAGCTTGATCATAAAGCGCATAACGTTTTCCACACGCGATTCGTCCGCCGGCTCGTGCGACTCGACAACCGAAGGCGCCACGTACGAATACGTGCGCTTGATATCGGCTACGCGCTCGTCGCTGAACAGGCGATTGTCCAAATCCATGCGCAAAATTAAAGAGGGTCGAACAAAAGCGGCCATAGCTCATCATCCTTTCGTCTTGAGCTTAGCGCAGCGCCTGCGCCCCCGCGCATTTTGGCACCGCGTCCACTTGCATTCTTCCCCAAACCCCGCGGGAAGTATCGCCCAAAGTTTCGCCACTTGTCAAATATGAAATGGGGAATTTTTTGGCGAACACGGTGGCGAAAAATCAGCGGCAGACGAAAATCCTACACGGCACAAAATTCCATCTTTTTGCGCACGACCAGCCATATTGCCCGTGCCGCAAAGTCCGCGAATACCTACAAGCACACTCCCACAAATCCGCAGGTCATTATCCTGTAAAAAGATTAATCGATATGCGTGGTAGTCAAAATCAACCCCTTGACAGTCGCCCCGCCCGGCTCGTATCATCGTCGCGGGGAGTCCGCCTGCGTGCACGAGAGGCACGCGGTAGACAATGTTTGCAAAAGTCGGAGCTTCAGGGGTGAAGTTCCCGGAGTCAGCCTAGCGGGCTGGCACTGTATGCGTCATGCCGTTTGGCAGGCGCTCGTTTTGTTTGCAGGCACTGTCTGAGAGGGGCGGAACATGTCTTTTGATTCCAAATTTGACCTATCGCTTGATTCCGAATTCGACGAATTCGACCCGCTGGCTGACACCGGCGAGGACGAAGACGACGAGTTCGGTAGCAACGAGGATGCAGCTATTTCAGCCGCAACCGATGCGGCGGCACTTGGAGCAGCTGATGCTGCCGCAGGTGTGCAAGTTGCTCAGGCTGAAGAAATTCCAGCAGCAGAGCGCATCGACAAGCTATTTGAATCGATGGCGCCACGTCGCAAAGTACTGCTGGGTATTCTGGCATTTATTTCTACTGAGAAAAAGCCTGTTGACGAAGTAAACGCCGAGGTCGACCGCCTGCAGGAAGACAACTACAGCGTCTACACAGCCGCTGATTTATGCAATCTGCTTGAAAAGGCCGGCGCCATCGAACGCGTAACTGCCGAAGGCACGCCCGCCGACGAAGTTGAAAACGAACCGAAAACGGTTGTTGTTGATGGTGTTGAATACATTGAAGTTGCCGAACCGGTTGAGCTGTTCTGGCAGATTACTGAAGAAGGCCAGGCAAAACTCGATTCCGACAAGCCGCTTGACCGCCTGCATGAACTGCTGGCACGCGACGAACAGTACGCGGTTATCTACAAGCGCATCCTTACTATGTGCTCAGCCGAAAGTGGCGCGACCACGCCTGAAATCAATGATGCAGTCGACAATGATCCGCTGGTGCAAAAGCCACGTCTGTACGCTCCACACTTCACCGACTTGCTAGAAAAGTGCGATGCGATTGAATGGCGTAAGGCGTGGTACACCACTGAAGTGGGCAAAGCCGGCCTTGAAGCCTTAGCTGAGGTCGAAGACACCGCCGCAGCTAGCGCCGAACCCGCAGCCGTCAGCGCCGCCGCCGAACCCGCAGCACTTGAAGCATCCGCAGCCGACACGGAGGAGAACTAACATGGCAGAGAACACCCAGACCACCGAAACCACCGACGCGGCTTCGCTTGACGAACTGATTACGCTCATCGAGCAGCGCGCTGCTACCTACGGCCTGCTTTCGCGCCTATATCGCGTCGAACTCGACCAAGAAATGCTCGACAAGCTGCGCGCCATGCGCTTCCCCGCCGCCACCGGCAACTCCGATGTCGACGAAGGCTACCTGCGCATTGCACGCTATCTGTCTAACACCTGGGAAAACTCGCTCACCGACCTTTCGGTCGACTACGTGCGCGTCTTCATCGGCCACGGCGTTGACGCATTCAGCGCAGCCTATCCTTTCGAGAGCGTGTATACATCCGAAAAGCGCCTGCTCATGCAGGACGCTCGCGATGAGGTGCTGGCAATCTACCGTGCTAACGGCCTTGACAAGAAAGATTCATGGAAGGAAGGCGAAGACCACATAGCGCTCGAACTTGAGTTTGAGCAGGTTCTTTCCAACCGCACCGTTGAAGCTTTGCGTCGTGGCGACGAAGAAGAGGCTGCTGCCCTTCTAACCACGCAGCAAAATTTCCTGTCCGACCACCTGATCAGCTGGGTTCCCATGATGACAGCCGACATGAAGCGCTTCGCAAAAACCGACCTGTATCAGGGCCTTGCGTACCTGACTGACGGATTTTTGGAAACCGACCGCGCATTCTTGGAAGACATTCTGACCGACGAAGAATAGCACCAGGTCGGATACCTACCTTCGCGGCGCGGGGGGCGTCGTTTAAGGGGTTTGAACAATACGGTTCGAACGAAAGAAGGAGCAATGACTCAACAAGACGAGAGCGCGGGCGCAGCCAATCAAGCTGTCGAACCACCCGCACAAGCTACCGAAGTGGCGGCGCAAGTCGCTGAACCACCCGCGCAAGCTACCGAGCCAAAACCAGCACGCGCTGGAATGTCTCGACGCACCCTGTGCCTGGGTGTTGGCGGAGCCGCAGTTATGCTGGGCCTTGGCGGCCTGAAGCTGGCAGCACCCGGGGCAATCATCCGACCACCCGGAGGCCAAGACGAAGATCGCCTGATTAGCGCCTGTATTCGCTGCGAAAAATGCTACGAAATCTGCCCGCGCGACGTCATTCGCCCGGCGCACATTGAAACCGGCATTCTAAACATGCGCACGCCAACGTTCAACTTCGACTCCGGCTATTGCGATTGGTGCACCGAGGAAAACGGCGGCACCCCGCTCTGCGTGGCAAGTTGCCCAACCAAGGCACTCGAACTTCCCGCAGGTGCCACGCCGGAAAACACCATTATCGGCAAGGCTGTTATCAACACCAATTGGTGCTTGGCCTACAAGCTTATCGGCTGCCGATTCTGCTACGACGCCTGCCCGTACGACGCTATGGAGCTTGACGACAACATGCGGCCGGTTGTTAAAACCGACAAATGCAACGGCTGCGGCGCGTGCGAAAGCGTGTGTGTATCTATGCAAAACGGTTCCATTTCCGAAGGCGCGACGGCGCGAGCAATCACCGTCAAGCCGCTTGACCAGGTCGAAGGGTAAGGTGCGAACATGAAGAACAAATCGAAAAAGCTACGCACCGCAACCGCGGCGGCCATTATTGTCATCGTTTTTATTGGCTTTTGGACCAACCTCGGCATCGGCACCATTTCTGCACCGGGCATCTGGGATATCTCAATTCTGTGTCCGCTTGGCGCGCTTGGGACTATGCTGGCGTCGAAGATGATGGTACCGCGAGCTGTCATTTCGCTCGTCATCATGGTGCTGCTTATTGTGGTGTTCGCCCGCGCGTTCTGCGGCTGGATGTGCCCCGTGCCGCTGGTACAGAAACTGCGCAATGCGTTTAGTAAGGGCGATTCGGCGAAGAAGGAGGCTGAAGCAACTGCCGAGGATGCCGGGACTGCGACCAAGGAAGTTGCTGCCGGCGAGTCCGCCGAAGCAGCTGCCGGAACTGCCAAGGCTGTCGCTGGGACCGCCGAGGTTGTCAAGGCTTCCACCGAGTCCACCGAAACCACCACTGTCGCACCGCTTACTGATGCCGAGAAAGCCGCGCTTTCCACGTCGTGCCAGAAAGACGCTAAAGGCCTGGTCGGCTGCGCAAGCTGCGCGAGCAAACGCGGCGATGCAGTTGACGCCCGCCATTTTGTGCTTGGCGGCGCGCTCGTATCCACGCTTATCTTCGGCTTCCCGGTATTCTGCCTTGTCTGCCCAATCGGCTTAACCTTCGCCACCATTCTTTTGCTGGTGAACCTGTTCGCACAAGGCGACGTCACATGGACGATTATCGTGGTGCCGGCCATTCTTGCGGCTGAGGTCATCTTCTTCCGCAAATGGTGCCACCAGTTGTGCCCCTTAAGCGCGTTCATGAGCTTAATTGCCAAGCTCAACCGCACATTCAAGCCCACGATCGATGACGCAAAGTGCATCGAGACCGCCAACGGCCATGCGTGCGGCAAGTGCGGACGCGCTTGCGAAGAAGGTATCGACCCGCGCCACCCCGAGCTTTCCGAAGCCGCGTGGAGCGAGTGCACCAAGTGCCGTGCCTGCGTAGACGCCTGCCCGACGCACGCGATTACCATGCCGTTTTTGGCGAAGAAAGGCCAGCCGGTGCAGATTGCTGCAAACGACACGCAAGGCGAAAGCGCGAAGTAACCGCCCTGGCGTGAGCACACCGCGTGTTGCTGCAGAGCGCCGCACCCGCTGCGATGCGATGCGGTTGCGGTAATTCGCCCATCTGTCTAAGAAGCGCCTGGTCGGCTAGCGCATAGCTGACCGACCGGGCCTTTCGGGCAGAGGATGGCTTGGCAAGGGCAAAGTGGGGCAAGCCATCTTCTGCCCGGGAGCGACGTTTCGGTTCGATCACCCCTCCCTCCCCACGATCGAAACGTCGCTTCTTTTGAAGCAAAGTACCGAATGGACATACGATTCATTCGGTTTTGAATAGGAGGTTTTTATGAGTCAGGAAAACATCGCGGCATGCCGTATCACCGGTGGTGTTGGCTGTGGAAAAACACAGGCACTTATCGATCGCCTTGTTTCAGTCGTTGAATCGGGTTCCAACACAAACACAACTAACATGCTTGCCCTGTGCGCAACCCCGCAGGCCGTACTTGCCTTTAAGCAGCGCTTGGCTGATGCAAGCCCCGCGGCCGCAGCGGCTACCACGGTAACCACCCCACGCGACCTGGCGCTTAACGTGCTTTCTGACTCCGAAGCTATCCGCTGGTCTGGCCGCAGCCCGCGCATCCTGACTGCTTATGAAGAACTATTCCTTCTTGAAGACATGAAAACCAGCGGCCTGCGCCCTAAGCGCCTACGCGAGATGCTGAAATTCTTCTACCGCAGCTGGACCGAACTTGCCGATGACGACGAGAACTGGCTTTTGCCTGGCGAAGAAGCAAATATTCACGAACTGCTAAAAACGAACCTTTCCTTTATGCAAGCCATCGCGGAACCCGAGGCCGCCAACTTGGCCGTAAACTATCTGCGCAGCCACGAAGGCGCTCGTGCGGCGCACGCGTTCGCCCATGTGTTCGTCGACGATTACCAGCTAATCAGCCGCGCATCGCAGCAATTAGCAGGCCTAGCTGCAAGTGAAAGCATCACCATTGCTGCTAACCCAACAGCTTGCGTGCAGGTGTACGACTCTTACCCGTATGCGGCAGGTGTTGACGAATTCGCCGAAGTTCACCCGAACTTCGACAATATTACCCTTACCACCTGCTACAACTCCGCTGCTTCCGCATCTGCAGCCGACTCACTGCAAGCCGAAGAAGCATCCGCAATCGCAGCCGTCGAAGCTATCGACAACGCCGACGAAAACCAGACGACCAGCGAAGCTGCTGGCTCTGTTGGCGCCGATGTCGACAAAGCTGCAATCGGTGCTGCTGCCACTGCCGCAGCCGCCAGCGCCGCCAACTCCCCTGCCGGCGAGCCAACTACCCTGCTCGATTTCGACCAACCCGAAGACGAGTTCACTGGCCTTGGAAAATATGTGTCTGACCTGGTAAACGAAGGCTTCGCCCCTGAAGAAATTGTGGTCGCAGTACCCAACGGCACATGGGGGCGCAACATTAGCAAATCGCTTGCGGCGGCCGGTGCGCCCGCCGAGGTGCTAACCGACCGTCAGCCCGTGCGTGGCGACATCCGCAACAACGCAAAGTGCGTTCCTGCTCACGTGCTAACTGCGCTCGATTTGGTGGCCGACCCTAAAAACGCACTCGCATGGCGCTGCTGGTGCGGCTATAACGACTGGCTCGCCAACAGCTCTGCTATGGCAAGCCTGCGCAAATATGCCGAAGGACACAACAGCGGGCTGGTCAGCGCACTGTCCAGCGTTGCCAGTGACAGCAACGATATCCAGGTTACAAACGCCAGCGAAACTGACCACGTTGTCGGCGCCCTACGCGTTGCAGATGCTTACAAGGCAGGTTTGGCGCTAATCGAAGCAGCCGCCGGACTTGAGGGCGAAGCACTGCTTGCGAAGCTTACTGAACTTGTGTGCAGCGGCGATGCCAATGCCAACGCCGACGTTCCGCCTGCCGTTCGCAACCTGTGCCTGAGCGATTCCGGGGACAACTCCCCTGCTGCAATGGCAGCCCGCTTTCGTGCGCGTTTGCTTGCACCAACCATTTCGACCGCGGGCTGCGTGAAGGTTGTACCGTACGATTTGAGCGCAGGTCTTGCCCCGAAGGTACTGATTATCAGCGGATTCGTAAACGGATTTATCCCGGTTCGCGCCTATTTCGACGGTGCAGAGATGGCGCTCGATAAGCAGGCGAAGGAGCATTTGAAAGACGTTCGCCGCGTGTATTCGATGGCGGGCAAGGCAAGTGATCGCCTGGTGGTTTCCCGATTCGCGTACACCGACCTTGAAACAGCTGCCGCGCTCAAGCTGTCGATTGGGCGTATCAGGCTTGTTGACGGCGTACGCACCTGCAAGATTCCCGAAAGCGAATTAACGCCATTCCTTGTGTAGAAGCGTAGTGCCTCTCGGCACTATGTATGAGTGTGTCGCCCTTCGGGCTCTATTTAATGGTGCGTGATAAGATCACGCACCTACGAAATGCTAGGTTGACCTGGGGAAATAACAGGGCAACACGAATGGGTTCCGATGCAGCCCATGGCGGTTTAAATCGTGGGGTTGAGCGAAAGCTCAACCCTTTCTTGTGAGCGCGAAGCGCGACACTGCTTTCTAAAACACAATACCCAGCGCGGTAATAACAAGACCCCACGCGGCACCAATCGCCCACAAGCCCACAAGAATCGCTACGTTTTGCGCGGGGCGACGGTTCGCGCGGAACAGCACCAACAAACCAACACCCGCCGAAACAAGCAGACCCGCCATCATGGCGCCCGCCCCGAGCGACCCTTCCACATACAGCTGCGCAATAACCACCGATGCGGCGCAGTTTGGAATCAGGCCAACAATCGCACTGCCAAGTACCGATAGCACCGGATTCGAGCTCAAGAATGCGCCGATGACATCTTCGCCAACGCCTTCGATAACGGCATTCAACACTAACGTGATTACAAAAATGAACAGGGTGACCTGCAGCGTATGCTTCGCCGCACTTCGCAGGATTGACCCATGCTCGTGGTGATGCTCGTGCTCGGCATCATGCTCGAAATCGTAGGCAAGCTCGGGGTTTTCCTCACATGCATGGCAATCGCCGTTGCAATGACAATGCTCGCGTTCGCACAGCTCGTGGATGCGCAGCTTTTCCTTATCGCGGCGCGACAGGCGCAGGCCGGCATCAACCACAAAACCCATCACCATGCCGATGATAATTTTCACGCCCAGGATTTTCGCAATGGTAAGCGGACTAACAGCTTCGGCCAAGAAAATTGGCAACATCTCATCTGATGTGGAAAGATACACTGCAAACAACGTGCCAAGCGTAATCACGCGGCCTGCCCATAGTGTGGAAGCCGCTGCCGAAAAGCCACACTGCGGAACCACGCCTACCAGCGCGCCAACAATCGGCCCAGCGGCACCTGCGCGGCGCACGGCCTCTTCAGCATGGTCGCCCGCCTTGTGCTCGAGCCATTCCATCGCCAAATAGGTGACGAACAAAAACGGAATCAGGTATAACGTGTCCTTGGCCGCATCGACCAGAACATCCAAAGCGATATCAACAAAATTTTCCATGCGGTAAGTGTAGCGAACTCGTCAAGGTCGCCACGCACGCATGCCACAACAATCGCAAGGAAAACAAGCGCGAAGATGCGCAAGGAGACTCAAGTTGGTGCCTCGCGATGACGAGAAGTGGTGACGCCTGCTTCGCAGGCTTACCTAATCATGTGCGAGCTTTCGCTCGCACCTACGCAATTGGTTTCACCAGCCCATATCACACCGTGCGACTTTGTAGGTCCGCTTCGTAGAGTTGAGCGAAAGCTCAACCCGCATTCGGGGGCACCCACACAATACGTGCAACACGACTTTATGGGGTTGGGTGAAAAACGTGCTGCAAATACTTCGTAGGGTTGAGCGAAAGCTCAACCCGCATTCGGGAGCGCCGCAGGCGCGACACTGTCTCATACAAAAAGAACCCGCGGGGTGGCCGCGGGTTCTTTAGAAGTTGCCTCGTTTGCTTTTATGCGAGGGCTGCTCGCAATTCGGCGACGTTACTAAACTTGGTTTCAACGTTGCCGTTTTCGCGGTCAAGCTTAATAACCGTGCCAGACCACTTAGGCTCTTTTTCGCTATCGTCTCCAGAAGCGCCAGACGCTGCCTCGGCACCGCTTGCAGCCTCGCTAGCAGACTTACCTGCCTCGGCTACCGCAGCTGCCTCTGAGGCCGCCTGAGCACCCTCAGCTGCGACGGCAGCGGCGCCAGCGCCAGCCGCAGCCGCAGCCTCAGCACCAGCAGCAGCACCTTCAGCGCCCGCAGCCGGCGCATCGGCGCCATACAGCTCTTCTTCGCCATGTTGCTTAAACTTATCGGTCTGCACAACATACTGATAGTCGAACTTCTTTTCGTCCGGAAGTTCCTTCTTATCAAAGCCGTACTTCAGGTTCTCCAATATGTTCTGAATGGCGTCGATCCTATCGACATCCTTAAGCCCCACCATGCCGCGTTCGCTATTGAACAGCGCGGTTGGCGACACATATATCGTACGAATCTGAAAACGACGTTTCTGTTCCGCACGGGCAATAAGCAAGGCAACCACAACGATGACAGCAAGCCAGACTAAGGCAAGCACTATGTCAAGCGGGTTATCCACCTGATTGAAGCCCAAGTAATACCACAGGATAAGCAGCAGTACCGCAAATACCGCCAGTGCTGCCAGCACAATCCAATTAGTCTTCTTCATGCCCTTAAGCTCCCATCGTCTGCGGGTTGGCCGAGGCCGACGGGGTCGGATCGGGATCCGAGCCACCATCGCCCTTCAGAATCTTGTTCATGTCGTCCTTGCGACCGTTCTTGTCGTTCACACGACGCAGCAGTACGAACGCACCGTACAGAACCGTAGCAACCAGACCAATAATCATGAAGAAGTGCGTCCAGCAATGCTTCTGTACAGGCGACTGGTTCAACGGCGTCTCAGCATCGTAGATTTGTTCTTCGCTCGGCGTCTCGCCAGTGATGCCGTCGTAGATACCCTCGAGCGTATCAGCAATGCTATCAAGCGTCGAGTTCGGGTTCGTCACAGCCGGTGCGACAGGGCTTGCAGCCGTAGCCGTGCGGCCAGTCGTTGCAGTCGGAGTCGTCGGCGTCGTAGGCGTCACGGGCGTCGTAGGCGTCGTAGGCGTCACGGCTGCGGTAACTGTCAGCGTGCCCAAGTTCTCAACAATCGTGTAGTTCGCCGAATCGGTGCTACCCCACGTGATGTTGTAGGTGTTCTCGGAGCTGCCAACCTGGATCTGCGATCCGGTAGCACCCGCGGTGATACGGTCGGAACCCTGCAGGCCATCGATACGCAGCGTATTCTCAGTCAGAGCTGTGCCATCGTAAGCCTTGGTCGCGCTGCCCGTGGTAATAGTCAGCGTAGCCGGCGTGATACGCACGGTACCGTCTGTGTACTTGATGTTGAGCCTGCTGGTCACATCCTCACCCGCGGCGTTAACAATAACCAACTGATCAGCTGTCACGTTAACCGTGCCCTGAGCCACATTGGTGGCGCTGCCGGTCGAAGCAGCTGTCTGTACGGTGTAGCCGGTCGGAAGGCCGCTCACCTCAACGGTTGCACTATGCGCCTGACCGTCGTAAGTGAAGATGCCACCCGTTGTTGCCACCAAGAT
>CAVEUW010000019.1:0-36182 GCA_963619015.1 Senegalimassilia sp.
CAACTCAGTATGGCTTCCAGTATATTGCCGCTGATGGCAAGTGGGTTTTCTACGATTGCACAACCGGCATTATGCAATACGGCGAACAATGTATCGACAGCGACTGGTATTACCTGACTCCTGGCAGCGGTGCCGTTGATTACGGTTGGTCTTGGCTTCCTGATTCTAATAAATGGGTGTATTACGACCTTGTGACAGGCAAAATGTATCATGGCTGGTGTGTCATAGACAACGAGTGGTATTACTTTAACGATATTACTGGTCAGTCAGACGAATCCCAACTTTATCGCTGGCGCATGCGCACCGCTTCTGGTGCTCCAGGAATTCAGTTTTTTAACGGAGCAACAACCTCATCAGCTTCATTGGACGAATTGGAACGTTGTTCGAATGCTTTTTACAATCTTGGATATAGTCTTGGTTATATCATGATGGATCTTAATACTGGCAAGGGTGTGTGCTGCAACGTTGATTACAGCTTCTATTCTGCTAGCACAATTAAGGCAGGTTACACCATGGCTGTGATGACGCAAGTATTTGGCAGCAACGCAGACGCTGCTTCGGGAAGCTTGGGGCAAATGCATGACATATTATCATGGTCTAGCAACGAACAGTATGCTGCTCTTCGTCAGCAATTTGGAACTCAACCATTTTATGATTGGCTAACAAGCGCAGGAGTTGACGCGCAATACGGAAATGATAACTACACTTGGTATTCGCCACGCACCCTAGCGAAAATGTGGCTGCAAATTTACTCCGACATGGCGAAAGGATCGGGCGGCCCTTTACTATCATCATATATGTCTGACTCTTATTGCTCATCCATTCGAGCTTCCATAAACAGCAATGTTGCGGTTCGTTCAAAAGCTGGTTGGAACACGTACACCTTACGTCCTGCAACCAACGATGCTGGCATAGTTTATGATCCTACAGGAAATTATTTAGTCGTTGTTTTATCAAATGCACCCATGAAATTTGACCTTACTCAAAATGTTGTTTCTGCCCTTAATTGGGTGCACTCCGACATGGTTAGCTAAGAATTTTGCACAGAGCGAGCCTTCTGCCCCGCCTTCAGAAGGGATTTTTTATACTCAACCGGACACGTTCGGTTGAGTATGAGAGCAAAACTCAAGCGTTCGGATGAACTTGAAAATTAACCTTGAGTTCAACCTGTCCGAAAATCCCGTTGAAACCATTTTTGCTTGACTTGAAGCGCACTCAAAATGTTTACAATCAAACAAATACACAAGGAGGCCGCTATGAGAATCGCCGAAGTTAGCAAGAAGTACGATATTTCAGCCGACACGCTTCGTTATTACGAACGAGTTGGGCTTATGCCACACATCGGGCGCACCGAAAGCGGCATTCGCAACTATAGTGAAGAGAATTGCCAGCGCATCCAGTTCATTAAGTGCATGCGTGGCGCTGGAGTGCCCATTGAACCCCTGATCAAATACATGGAACTTTTCGATGCGGGCGACGAAACTATCCCCGAGCGTATTGCTCTTCTTGAAGAACAGCGCGATTTGATGACCGAACGCATTGCAGAAATGCAGGCAGGCCTTGACCGCCTGAATTACAAAATTGCCAACTACGCAAAAATTGAGGCTACCCTTCCCAATAAAAAACAGTAACATCAAGGCATATACCAGCATAAATGAAACGGGGGAACTAACTATGAAGCTTGCTATTCCAAGCGAAACAGCTGATGGCCTGAAATCTATCCGTAGCGGGCATTTCGGTCATACGCCATACTTCACCATCGCTACCATCGAAAACGACCAAGTTACGAATGTTGAAGCAGTCAAAAACATCGACCACGACCAAGTTGGCTGTGGGGGCGTTATTGAATTCGCGGCAGGCCTCGGCATTGACGCAATTCTTACCGCGGGCATGGGCCGTCCTCCCTTCATGCGCTTTTCTCAGTTAGGCATCAAGGTTTATCTTGAACAGCAAACTCCTATGGTTGGCGACGTTATCGACCGCTTCATTGCAGGCGACGTTGCCTTAATGTCGCTTGATAACGCCTGCAACCATCACTAATTAAAGCGACTGACCCATTTCTCATTAAGCGACTGCGCAGCACTAATCAAAGCGGCTACGCATCACCAATTAAAGCGACTGTGCAATCACTTATTAGAATTCGAACTGAATATTCAACTCAAAACGCCAACGCAAGCGGCATTTTTAGCTTCGACGCGGTACAATATTTGTTTGCAAATCTCCGCGTGAAAGGACGCCTGAGCACATGTCGCTTGAACAGGATATTGTTTCTAATTGCAACTCGCGTTCGTATTCGCGTGGGCGCACTATTGCGGCGTCAGATAGAAACATCCTAACGAAGCAGGTTCGCTACGATGCCGAAGAAACCCTGGTCAGCGCTTTTGTTGCATCCTCAAGTGGCTGGGACGACCGCTATCGCACGTCTGTTAGCATCGACGAAGAAGCAGGCAAAATCACCGATTATGCCTGCACTTGTCCGGCATTTCGCGAATATTCCGGCATGTGCAAGCATTGTGTAGCACTAGCCCTTACATTCAATGAAAACCCGCAAACGTTCATGGGATATCAGAAACGTCGGATGGCTTCATCTTCTGCATGCATTTCTGAGCTGATACATCGCGCTGAAGCAGCGGTAGCTGACGAAACGCCGATCGGAAGCGTGAAGCTTTTGCCCGAGCTTTCCTATGGCTACGGCTTGTGGTCCGTAAGCTTTCGCATTGTGGGTACCCAAGAAACATCATATGTGGTCAAAAGCATTGGTGAGCTGGTACAACGCGTTTCTTCAAGCGAATCATTCACTTACGGAAAGAAGCTTTCCTTCACTCATGCACTTACGGCGTTTGACGAAACTTCTCGTGAAATATTGCAATTCCTTGAGCGAGCCTGCGCGATGCGACATACCGCTGACGATACCGCGGTTTGGTATTCTCGACGCATACCTACGCAAGGTCGCACGATGCAGCTTTCAGATGCTGAAGCGGTCGAGCTGATGGGCCTACTCGATGGCCTTACCTTCCCCATTAGCGGGGCCGACTATGCTACGCCTTCGGTTCAACGCGTTCAGATTCGCCATGAAGACCCTGGCATATCGCTTGAGCTGGTGAAATCGGACAAGGGCGGCTGGAATATTGAACGCGGCGAACGCGTGCGCATTGCCGAGCAGGCGGGCCGCATGTTTATATGGCTTGGTGGCGATGTGCTGTACCGCTGCTCTGACGACTTCGCGCGTTGCGCTGACTTTCTGCGCAACGTCTACGATTCGGACGACCGCACGCTCTTTGTGGCCGACGCAGACATGCCGCTATTCTGTGCTGCAATATTGCCAACTATTGAAAAAGCGTTGCAGGTTATAGCTCCGCCAGAAATTAATGCATATCGAAAAGTTCCCTGTAAACTGCGGTTTTACTTCGACAAAGACAAAAAACATGTGCTTGGGCGTGCTGAAGCCGTATACGGTGAAAAGGTATTTTCACTGCGTGGAAACCTGCCGATTGACCTGATTGATGAAACGTCCACGTCAGATGACTTGGGCCCAAAAAGCACTACCGGCACCTCCCCTGCTCCACTGCGTGATACACGCCTAGAAGGCAAAGCAGGCACACTCTTCGACCGCTATTTTGGCGAAGGGTCAACCGAGTTGCCCTTAAGCGGCGAAGACACTGTAGCGCAGCTCATTTTTACCGGACTTGGCGAATTCCGTACGCTTGGTGAAGTGTTCACCACGTCCGCCTTCGACAGGCTCATACACGACGGCAAGCCGCGCCTGACCATGGGTGTTTCGCTTGCTGGCAACCTTATCAACTTGACGGTACAAGCCGACGACCTTTCGGCAGAAGACCTCGCGGGAATACTTGCAAGGTACCGCCGCAAGAAGCGCTACCATCGCCTGCGCTCTGGCGCGTTTGTTGACTTAGCCGACTTCGACTTGGCACAACTTGACAGGCTGGCAAACGACTTAGGCTTTAGGGCAAAAGACCTTGAAAGCGGCCTGATTGAGCTGCCAACCTATCGTGCCTTTTACCTTGACGAGGAGGAAAACCTCAACCGCGACCGATCCTTCGATGACTACATTGACAACTTCAAGGCAGTTGACGAAGCGGACTACGATGTACCTACCGAACTCGCGAGCACGCTGCGTCCCTACCAAGCTGATGGAGTCCGCTGGCTTTCTGCGCGCTGCGACGCTGGCTTCGGTGGTGTTTTAGCTGATGAAATGGGCCTTGGCAAATCAGTGCAGCTGATTGCCTTGCTGCTTGCACGGCGCGCAGAGGCGCTCGCTTACGGCCCGAGCCTGATTGTGTGCCCTTCTTCTCTTGTGTACAACTGGCTTGCGGAATTTGAGCGTTTTGCCCCAAATTTACGTGTTGAAGCTATTGCCGGTGGTGCTACCGAGCGCAAACTTCAGCGCGGGCGAATTTTCAACGATTGGAATGAATGGCTTGCGGTCCACGCTTCTGAGGAAAGCAAGGAAGATACGGCTGAAAAAATCGCCAGCGAAGCTTCTAGTGACGCCAGCAAAGCTTCAGAAATATCGGTGAAAAATGGTACCAGACTTTGCGAATCAGACCTGGTCAACGTTGTAATCACGTCATATGACCTGGCTCGCATCGATGTAGCGGACTGGACCGGACGCAACCTGTTTATCTGCGCACTCGATGAAGCGCAATACATCAAAAACCCTGCCACGCTCACCACGCGTGCCGTCAAACGACTAACCGCGCAGCATCGTTTCGCACTTACCGGCACACCGATGGAAAACCGCCTCTCCGAGCTCTGGAGCATCTTTGACTTCCTTATGCCGGGTTTGCTTGGACCTTACAACCGCTTCCGCGAGCGTTTTGAGTTGCCGATTGTGGGTGGCGAAGACGACATTGCGAAGCGTCTGCAAGCATTAGTTGGACCCTTTATGCTACGCCGCTGCAAATCAGAAGTGCTTACTGATCTTCCCGATAAACTAGAAGGCGTTGTCTATGCACCCATGGCAGGACAACAGCAACGTTTGTATGCGGCGCATGAGCAGCACTTACGTGAAGAACTAACCCGTCAGCGTGAAGAGCGAAAACTTCGAGAAACCAAGCGTGCGCAAGGCGAGGAAGTTTCCACCGTTGAAGTGCTCGCCGAACTCACACGCCTACGCCAGCTTTGCTGCGACCCGCGCCTTGTTTTCGAAAACTATCGCGGGCACGGTGCAAAACTTGACACTATTGAGGAACTTATCGCTTCGGCTATGGATGCTGGCGAAAAGACACTCGTGTTTTCCCAGTTCACAAGCTTCTTAGAGCTTATTGCACAACGCCTTGAAGAAAAAGAAGTGCGCTTCTACACCATCACAGGTTCGACACCCAAAAAGGAACGCTTGAACTTAGTGAACGCATTCAATACTGACGATGTACCCGTATTTTTGGTGTCGCTGAAAGCAGGCGGCACCGGTCTTAATTTGACCGGCGCAAGTGTGGTTATTCATGCTGATCCTTGGTGGAATGCTGCAGCCCAGCAGCAAGCTACCGACCGCGCACATCGAATTGGTCAAACACGCGTGGTGAGCGTTCAAAAAGTTATTGCAAAGGGAACCATCGAGGAACGCATTGTTCGTCTGCAGGAAGAAAAGAGCAAGCTGGCTGACCAAGTGATTGGCGCAAGCGGCGTTTCGCTTGCAAGCCTTTCAACTGAAGACCTTATCGAGCTGCTTGATAACTAGCGCTGCGACTCCAACTTGAATTCCAATTTACTCGTACGCGGATCTGCCACAACCAGCACCACACGAACTCGCTGACCCAAGCGGTAATACTCGCCGCTGTCTTGGCCAACAAGCATATGTTTCACCGGGTCAAGAGCGAAATACTCACTCCCAAGTGACTTTGCCGGCACAATACCTTCTGCGGTGTTATCAAGTCGCACATACATACCGTAGGATGCAACACCCGAGACCTGCGCATCAAATGCCTGGCCCGTGAAAGCGGCCATGTATTCGATAAGCTTCAATTCTTGTGACTGACGGGCAGCTTTTTCAGCAACGCGTTCCATATCCGACGAGTGTTCAGCAATCCATGGTAGCGCGGAAACTTCCTGGTCAAACTTCTGAGGTCGTCGGGTTAACTGAGCGCGAAGCATTCGGTGAACCACCAGGTCAGGATAACGCCTAATTGGGCTTGTAAAGTGCGCATATGCTGCTGATGCCAAACCATAATGCCCTTCGCAAACAGGCTTGTAGCAGGCACGCTTCATCGCGCGCAGCACCAAGTTCGAAACCAAGTTTGCCTCAAGCCGCCCCTCGCTTTCACGCAGCACCTGCTGTACTGCATGAGGATCACCCGACACCAAACGCTCAGGGCTTATGCGGCCAAACCAAGAAAACTCCTGCAGTACCGGCACCAGCGCAGCAAGGCTATCTGGCGATGGCTTTTCGTGAACACGATACAGCGCCGGAAACTGCCGCTCGCACAAGTGCGTTGCAACAACTTCATTCGCCATAATCATGGCCTCTTCAACAAGCGAAGTTGCATCAGTTTTATAGCGCAAATTGACACCAGTAGGTTTCCCAGATGCATCAAGCTGCACTTTGGCCTCGGGAAACTCAAAATCAAGACCTCCCGCTACACGGCGTTTTGCGATGCGCGATTTCGCAAAAGCAGAAAGGTAACGAAGGCGACTGGTCAGCTCGGCACGCGAAGCCTGCGTCGCTGCATCTTCTTGCAACATCGCAAGCGCTTCATCATAGGTTAAGCGCGCACACGAACGCATCAGAGCCGGATATAAGTCATAGCCAACGATGTCCCAGTTCTCATCTAAATAAACGTCGCACGTCATGCAGCGCCGGTCTTCGTCAGGATTAAGCGAGCATAATCCATTTGAAAGCTTCTCTGGAAGCATAGGAATCACGCGATCAACCAAGTAAACGCTTGTCGCGCGACGACGCGCATCCAGATCAAGTGAACTATTCCAAGGAACATAGTGCGAAACGTCAGCAATATGAACGCCAAGGCGCCACACAGCGCCTTTGCCAATAAAGTCATCAGCCGGGTCAAGCGATAGCGCATCGTCAAAATCGCGTGCGTCAGCTGGGTCAATGGTGAAAATGCACCGCTGGCGCAAATCGCGATAGCCACTAGCTAAAGCGCCAACCTCATCAAGCTGTGCGGCCGCAGCCTCGCTAAGCGCCCATTCACTAAATGACGTCTCTAACTTATTGCGCGCAACAATTGCATCAACCGAAAGGGTTGCTTCATCAGCAATACCCAGCACTTCCTCAATAACGCCGCATGCAGCTTCATGACGCGAAGGATACGCAGTCATACGCACGCGAACAAGGGCTCCATCAGGTACATCAGGATTATCGGCGCGCATAGTAAAAATGTCATAGGGAATATTGTGGTCTTCAGGAACCACCACACCAAATGGCTCTGCGACTTCGTAACGCCCAATAACCGTATCGTGAGCTCTGTCAATCACGCGCAAAACACGAGCTGCAGGCCTATCGCTGCCGCCTTTACCCATGCCGCTAGAGCCAGACCGCGCACCGCCAAATCCCGAGCCGCCAAATCCGCTCACAGCGCTCGAGCCCGACGAGGCACCTTTGCCGGCTTTGTGTGCGCCTTTACTAGGAAGCGGGGCAATCTCAACCAGGTCGCCGTCAAACGCACCAGCCATCTTTGATTCTGGAATAAAGTATTCCCCTTCAGCAGTGCGGACAAAGCCAAAACAACCCCCATGAACAACAAGTACGCCATGGGGGTTGCTGCGAGGCCGCCTGCGTGTATGCTTACGCGTGCGGCCCATCTTATTCACTCACCAGCGATTGCGCTGTTTCTATTGCGAATGCTTTTTGGGAATCTTCTCCGTCACCCGAAGCACCAACCACAATACTGGGATTAATACCATACCCATCAATAGCGTGGTCAAGCGGGCTTTTATAGTAGGCAGCAGTATAGCGAAGCGCGCCACCAAAAGTAAGGTCGTGCGTTACCTGCACAGACCCTTTTCCAAGCGTCTTTTCGCCAACAATAGTCGCACGTTGGTTGTCCTGCAAGGCTGCTGCAATCACCTCGGCCGCAGATGCCGTATTGCCAT
The DNA here is from genome assembly GCA_963619015.1 of Senegalimassilia sp. Classification (GTDB taxonomy): domain Bacteria; phylum Actinomycetota; class Coriobacteriia; order Coriobacteriales; family Eggerthellaceae; genus Senegalimassilia. Next base: position 8,068 of record CAVEUW010000019.1, read on the forward strand.
TTACAAGCACTACCAAAGGCTTTTCAGTTGCTACTTCGCCACTAGCATTTTTCGTAGTTTCATCTGCGGTTTTTGTACGAATACGCACAATGGTGCCACTCTTAACAAACAAACTTGAAATATCAACAGCCTGCGTCAAATAGCCACCAGGGTTATCGCGCAAGTCAAGAACAAACGACTGCGCACCCTGTGCATCTAAATCAACAACCGCCTGGCGGACGAACGTTGCGGCATTCTGCGTTAACTGCTTAACGGAAATGTAGCCAACTTCGTCGGAAAGCTCGTACGTTACATTGGTTTCAACAGAAGTAGTGCAGGTAAGCGTTGTGGTAAATTCGCTCCCTTTCGTGTCGTCAAGCGTTGTGCCACGACGCCAGGTAATAACCACCTGCTGCCCTTCGTCACGTTTAAGGGCGCTGGCCACTTCAGAAGCTGTCCACTGATGCCCACGATCACCATCAATTGCAACCACAACATCGTTTGTCTGGACACCAGCAAGCTGTGCGGGCGACCCTTCGAACACGTCAACGGCATATGCACTGCCATTATATTCAGAGAACAAAACACCAACGCCACCACCAGTAGCAGACGAATCGTTATTCATAGCCGTATAGCGCGATGCATCGTAATAGCGCAGGTAAGGGTCTTGCGTAGCCTGAGCAAATGCATCGAGCACCTTACCGGTGGTTGTATCAAGGTCGTAGGTATCTAGGCTGTCGTTATTAATAACGTTTTCAACTTCAGAAAGACGAGCTGAAACCGAATTATACGTAGTAGAAGACGAAGTGTTTACCGTGGCGGCTTGCTCGGATGAAACGAACTGTGCAAGCCCCAACTTCGCAAGAAGCGCATCGTTGCCACGAACGGCAAAGCCGCCAACAAATGCGGCGGCTATAAGAATGACGATGAAGAAGTTCTTCGCCAAAAAGATATTGCGTGCCCGCGCGCGACGCGCGGACACGGCAAGATTGGTAACTCTGTCGACACGCCTTGGCATAGTCGGATTTACGCCTCACTACACCTTCAGGTAACGACGCATAGCGAATGCGGAACCGATAAGACCAATAACAAGGCCAAATACAGCCAACGTAACGTAGAACATGATGAACATGTTCACAGAAAGATCAAGCGGCAGCCAAGTAAGGGCAGTCTGCAAACGCGGCAGGGCCAAATTGCGCAGAAGCTCAAGCGAGATAATGGCAAGTGCTGCACCAATGATGGCATGCAGTGCGCCTTCCATCAAGAAGGGCCCGCGAATGAAGCCGTTCGAAGCGCCCACCAAGCGCATGATGGCGATTTCCTTACGACGAGCAAGAATAGCCAAGCGAATGGTGTTATTGATAAATACCAGTGCAATAAAGATAAGCAACAGGATAAGAGCCGCGCCAATGTAGCGAACATAGCTGGTCAGCGCAAACAGACGATCGACGGTCTTTTCGCCATAACGCAGCGAATCAGACGGATCTGAGGGGTTGTCGCAAATCTTCTTGAACGTAGAGTTGTTCTCGATTTGTCCAGCAACCGATTCGACCATCTTCGGGTCGGAAAGTTCAACGTCAAGCGAGGCCGGCAGCGGATTCTGACCGTCAAGGCTGTTCGCAATATCAGAACTAGAAGAAGCCTTGAAGTTTTCCAGAGCCTGTTCTTTGTCGGTGTACGTAACGTTGGCAACCGAATCCATCTGCTTAATGGCGGTTTGCAGCGACTGCACATCGTTCGTGGATGCATCATCGGCAAGCCAAACAGTAATGTTGACCTCGGATTCCACCGATTTCACCACGTTGTTTAAGATAGAGCCGCCAACTAGGAAAATACCAATGATCAAAAGCGACAGAAAGATGGTGACAATGGAACCAAGCGCAGTTGAAAGATTGCGCGTGAAACCCGTCAGGGATTCTTTGAAGAAGTAGAAAAGACTAGACATCGAAACCGTACACCCCTCGATCTTGGTCGCGCGTCAGGTTGCCGCGGTCAAGCGCGATAACGCGACGACGCATGTTGTCAACCATTTCGCGGTCGTGCGTTGCAACGACGACGGTAGTACCCGTGCGGTTAATGCGCTCGAGTAGGTCCATGATGCCGCGAGAAGTCTGCGGGTCAAGGTTACCAGTAGGCTCGTCGCAGATAAGCACCGGCGGGCGGTTTACGATAGCGCGGGCAATAGACACGCGCTGCTGTTCGCCACCAGAAAGCTGGTCTGGGCGCTTGTTCAGCTTGTCCTGCAGGCCAACAAGGCGAAGTACCTCGGGAACCTGAGTTTTGATAACGTGGCGAGACTTACCAATTACCTCAAGCGCAAATGCTACATTTTCAAAAACCGTCTTGTTCGGCAGAAGTTTGAAGTCCTGGAACACGCAGCCGATGTTGCGGCGCAGGTACGGCACACGCCAATTACGCATGCTTGAAAGATCTTCATCAGCAATGTAGATGTGACCCTGTGTCGGCTTTACTTCGCGAATAAGCATGCGAATGAAGGTGGTCTTACCCGAACCAGAATGGCCTACCAAAAAGACAAATTCGCCGGCATAAATTTGCACCGAGATGTCATTCAGAGCAGGCTTGTTCGGCTGAGCAGGATAGATTTTCGACACATGGTCGAATGTGATGACGGGAGTACCCGTCTGTTGGGGCGCGTCTTCAATATCAAGCGCGGGAAGCGACGTGGAAAGCTGAGATGCAGCTGACTGTCGCATCGGCGCCGCATGCGAGCCGGCATGCCGACCCTGGCGCACAGGAGCCCCTTGGCCCATGTTGTTTGTCACAGAATGCTCCGTTCAAGTAGTGATGTACTGAGACGACATTATTCTACCAGAAGCTGAGTTAGGCGATTACCCTTTTCACAGCTTTGACAATAGCTTTTGAATCCAAACCGAAATAAGCGAGCAGTTCTTCAAACTCACCTGACTTGCCGAAACGGTCTTCCATAGCCACAAATGCAACCGGGCACGGATGCTCTTCAACAAGTGCTTGAGCAACCGCTGCGCCAAGGCCACCATGAATGGAATGCTCTTCGGCTACAACAACTGCACCCGTTTTAGAAGCCGAGGCAATAATAGTTTCACGATCGAGCGGTTTCACGGAAAATGCGTCAATAACCTCAGCAGAAATGCCCGCCTCAGCTAACTCGTCTGCCGCAGCAAGTGCCTGTTCAACTTCAACGCCGCACGCGACGATGGTCACGTCAGTACCCTCACGCAGCACATAAGCGCGACCAAGCTCAAGCTCTACCCCATCGGCATACACAGCCGGAACCGAAGCGCGACCCATGCGCACATACACAGGGCCTTCGGTTGTAGCAGCCAAACGAATTGCGCTTTCAGCCGCAGCGTAGTCAGCTGGAACCAACACGCGCATATTGGGAAGGCCTGCCATAAGCGAAATATCTTCGAGCATCTGATGGCTGCCACCATCAGGGCCAACAGAAATGCCGGCGTGTGTCGGGGCAATTTTTACATTGAGGTTGGAATAGCACACCGTATTGCGGATTTGATCGTAAGCACGACCCGTGCCGAATACAGCAAAGCTTCCAGTAAACGCAATGTTTCCGGTAGTGGCCAAGCCGGCGGCCACATCGACCATGTTCTGCTCGGCAATACCGCAGTTAAACAGCCTGTTTTCATAGCCTGCCTCGGCAAGCTTTTTAGTGGTGGTTGAACCCGTCAGGTCGGCATCAACTGCAACAACCGGCACACCTTCGCCAGCCAACTTGGCCAACGTTGCACCATATGCCGCACGAGTTGCGCGCTTGACTTGAGATTGTTCGGAATTTGCCAAGGTAACCACGTTAGGCCTCCTTATCGTATGCTTCAAGATCGGCCAGTGCGGTTTGAGCCTGATCGGCGTTCGGAGCCTTGCCATGCCAGCCGGCCTGGTTTTCCATAAACGAAACGCCTTTACCCTTGATGGTACGTGCAACAAAAACGTGCGGTTTGCCGTTACGGTCAGCCTTAGCAGCACTCAAAGCATCTACGAGCGCCGAAATGTCGTGACCGTCAACCTCAGAGGCTTCCCAACCAAATGCCGCGAACTTCGCTGCAACATCACCCGGGTCGCACACGTCAGCAGTGTTGCCGTCAATTTGTAGGCAATTGCGATCGACAATAGCCACCAGGTTATCAAGCTTCATATGAGCAGCCCACATAGCAGCTTCCCAAACCTGGCCTTCCTGGCATTCGCCATCGCCAAGCAGCGCAAATACTGCCTGGGATGCGTTGTCAAGCTTTAAGCCTGCAGCAATGCCAGCTGCAATAGATAACCCCTGGCCAAGTGAGCCAGTTGAAACCTCAACACCCGGACACAGGTTGCAATCGGGGTGGCCCTGCAAACGAGTGCCAAGCTTGCGAAGCGTCATCAGTTCCTCGCGCGGGAAATAACCAGCCTGCGCAAGTGCGGCATACAGCGCTGGCGCCGCATGCCCCTTCGCCAAAATAAAACGGTCACGCGTCTGAGACTTGGGGTTTTGCGGGTCGTGCTCCATCACACCACCGAAGTACAGTGCCGTCAAAATGTCGGCGCATGAAAGCGAACCACCGGGGTGTCCACTTCCTGCCTCGGTGATCATACGCACAATATCTTTGCGCATGTCGTTTGCACGCTGCTCAAGCTCGGTCATTCGCTCGTCCTTTCACAGTCGTTTTCTGTATATCAACAGCTACGATGCGCACCTTACCCACCGTGCAGCTATTGCGAAACCCTCCACTTGTGATACCCAATGACAAACTCATCAAGATCACCGGAAAGCACGTTGTCTACATTACCTGTTTCGATACCACTTCGCACGTCTTTTACCAGTTGATACGGGAACAGAACATAATTGCGAATTTGGCTGCCGAAAGAGTTTTCCATACGGTCGCCGCGCAGTTCGTCAATTTGGTCGCGACGCTTTTGCTCTTCAATTTCGTACAGCTTTGCTTTTAGCACGCGAAACGCCGCTTCTTTATTTTGCAGCTGCGACTTTTCGTTCTGGCAGGTAACCACAATGCCTGTTGGCATATGCGTCAAGCGAACTGCAGAATCAGTGGTATTCACACACTGGCCACCCGGACCCGATGAGCGATACACGTCAACACGAACATCAGCCGGGTTCAGGTTAACCTCAACATCGTCAGGAAGCACGGGCAGCACTTCAACAGCCGCGAAGGTTGTATGACGACGCTGTTTGACATCGGTCGGGCTAATGCGTACCAAACGGTGAACGCCCAGCTCGCTTTTCAGCATGCCGTAAGCCAAGCGGCCTTCCACCTGGAATGTCGCTTTGTTAAGCCCTACCGCTTCGGCACCGGGAACAAGGTCTAACACGCGCACCTTCCAGCCGCGCGAATCGGCATAACGGGTGTACATGTTGTACAGCATGTCGGTCCAGTCTTGCGCTTCAAGACCACCCTGACCAGGGGAAATAGTAAGAATTGCATCGCCGTCGTCGAAGCGGCCGGTAAACCAGCTGGTAATTTCAAGTTCGCCAAGCAAGTCAGCCAATTTAGAAAGTGCCACCGCTTGTTCTTCGGCGAAAGCTTCGTCTTCGTCAGCAAGCTCAGCAGCTGCACGAGCGTCATCGAGCAAGTCGCACGCGCGTTTGTAATCGTTTAACGTATCACGCAGGGAACTCGCCTGTTTTGAGACCGCCTGAGCAGCATCGGGGTTATCCCAGAAGCCAGGCTCTGCAATTTGCGCATCAAGCGCAACCAGCTGAGCAGTTTTATCATCGATATGCAAAAAAGAATGAGCATCCGCAACACGGGCGGCAGCTTGTTCAATATCTTTGAGGTCATGTTCCATAACAAAGCACATTTTACCAGCAAAACGCCCTGCCATTACGGGCAGGGCGTCGCTTGCATTAATTTTTCGCGTTACAACACATCATGAGAGCAAAATGGCGGCTTACAAAAGAAGAAGCGACTTGCGAATTAGCATGTGCGCGCATCGCAGCTTCGGCGCTCCAGCACATTGTTGCGCCATCGCATCACAAAAATTTACGCGTCTTTGCCGTGGCACTTTTTGTACTTAAGACCACTGCCGCACGGACACGGATCGTTTCGTCCAACATTGGCGAAGGGATCGTTTTTGTCCTTCACGTAGGTCTGCGGCTTCTCTGTCGGCTTCGGCGTTGAGCCTGCTGCCTGTTCAGCTGCCTTAGCTGCTTGCTGCTCGCGTACAGCCGAGCCAACGCCGGTCTGATCGAGCGTCTTTTCCGGGCTGGAATAATTCACACGTCCAGCCAAAGGATCAGGCTGCGCAGGCATCTGCGGGGCCTGGTTAACAGCAACCTGCAAACGCAACAGCGTACGCAAGTATTCCTCGTACATGCTGTCAGTCATCTGCGAGAATGCGCGATATGCTTCGTTTTTGTATTCAACAAGCGGGTCGCGCTGGCCAAAAGCACGCAGACCAATACCAGTTTTCAGGTAATCCATTTCAGATAGATGCGCCATCCACCTGCGGTCAATCAAGCGAAGCATAACCTGAGACTCAAGCATCTTCATGATAGGCCCGCCGAGCTCATCGCGCTTTTCTTCCACAAGGCGGTCGAAGTACTCGTTGATTTTCTCGGAAAGCTCTTCAGGGTCGTCGTCGCAATCAACTTCAGCACACTTGAAATCTGATCGGCCGGTCATATTGTTGATCCACATGTCAACAGCCTTGGTATCCCAGTCGTCAGAAGGAAGTTTTGCCGGGCAGTTTTCTTCAACAATAGCGTCAACGGAATCAGAAACAATTTCAGGAATGCGCTCGCCCATATCTTTACCATCAAGAATAGCGTTGCGTTCCTCGTAAATTGCCTTGCGCTGCAGGTTCATAACGTCGTCGTACTCAAGCACGTTTTTACGTGCGGCAAAGTGCATCGACTCAACCTGACGCTGAGCGCCCTCAATTGCCTTTGAAACCATAGATGCCTGAATGGGCATGTCGTCGGGCATGTTGGTTTTCTCCATCATGTCGGCGATTTTATCCATGCGAGTACCGCCAAACAGGCGCATCAGGTCGTCTTCGAGCGACAGATAGAACTGCGTAGTACCCGGGTCACCCTGACGACCGGCACGACCACGCAACTGATTATCGATACGGCGCGACTCGTGGCGCTCGGTGCCAATTACGCACAGACCACCAGCTTCAAGCACGCGCTTTTGCTCTGCCTTGCAAACACCCTTGGCTTCGGCAAGCGCCGATGAGCGCTGCTCTTCGGTAGGTGCTGGAAGTGCATTTTCGTCTTCAGATACCTGACCAGGTTCCAAATCGGGGTTAAGGCCATGCGACAACAAAACATCGTCAGCAAGTACCTCAGGGTTGCCACCAAGCAAAATGTCGGTACCACGACCTGCCATGTTAGTAGCGATGGTAACAGCGCCCACGCGGCCGGCCTGAGCAACAATATGTGCCTCACGTTCGTGGTTTTTAGCATTTAAGGTTTCATGCTTGATGCCACGTTTGTCTAGCAAACGGGAAAGCTTTTCTGAGCTTTCAATTGAAACGGTACCAATAAGGCAAGGCTGACCAGCGGCGTTGCGTACGGCAACATCGTCGGCAACAGCATTAAACTTCGCATCAATGGTTCGATAAATAAGGTCTTCTTCATCGATACGCTGAACTTCTTTATTTGGTGGAATAGCTACAACAGGAAGCTTGTAAATCTGCCTAAACTCGGCATCTTCTGTCATAGCAGTACCGGTCATGCCAGAAAGCTTGGTGTACAAGCGGAAGTAGTTCTGAAGCGTAATGGTAGCAAGCGTCTGATTTTCTTCTTTAACCTGCACATTTTCCTTAGCTTCAACAGCCTGGTGCAAGCCTTCAGACCAACGACGGCCTTCCATAATACGACCGGTAAATTCGTCAACAATTTTGACTTCGCCATCGGTGACAACGTAGTCAATATCGCGATGGAATAGGAACTGCGCCTTCAACGCCTGCTGCAGGTGATTCGGCAACTGACCTGAGGGGTCAGCGTAAATGTCTTCGATGCCAAGCATGTTTTCGATGCGAGCCAAGCCAACCTCAGTCGCATTGATAGTCTTTTTGGCCTCGTCCATCTCATAGTCTTCATCAAGCTTTAGACCAGGCATAACGCGAGCGAACTTGCGATACAAGTCTGCGGCCTGCATGCCGGCGCCGGAAATGATCAACGGTGTGCGCGCTTCGTCAATAAGAATTGAGTCAACCTCGTCGACGATGGCGAAGTGATGCCCGCGCTGCACGCGATTTTCGGCAGCGGTAACCATGTTGTCACGCAGGTAGTCGAAACCAAATTCAGAGTTAGTGCCATAGGTAACGTCGCACGCATAAGCCTTTTTCTTAGCATCGGGGCGCATACCATTTTGAATAAGACCAACCGACATACCCAAGAAACGATAGATGCGACCCATCCACTCGCTGTCGCGGCGAGCCAGGTAATCATTAACAGTAACAATGTGCACGTTTTCGCCCGAAAGCGCATTTAGGTAGCCAGCCAGCGTTGAAACAAGGGTTTTACCTTCGCCGGTGCGCATTTCTGCGATTTGGCCATCGTTTAAAGCCATGCCACCAATAAGCTGCACGTCAAAGTGACGCATGCCGCAGGCGCGCACGCCCGCCTCACGCACGGCGGCAAAAGCCTCAGGCAGAACATCAGACTCGGTTTCGCCATTTTGAAGACGTTCACGCAGCTCAGTAGTAACGGCGCGCAATTCTTCGTCAGACTTAGCCTGCATCTGCGGTTCAAGCTTGTTGATTTGTTCGACAACGGACTGGTACTGCTTCATCTGCTTGCCTTCACCGAAGGAAAGCAGCTTAGAGAGGAATCCTGCCATGGAAAAGCCGATCCTTTCACGTCGCCCTTAGGCGAGATGGGGTAAAAATTTCAAATACTCACTTTAGCATAATCGTTGGCTTGTAGCGTTCGGTTGCGCAAACTTGCCCGATATCAACAAGTTGTGGGTTGTAAAAATCACGACTCGTGCATGCCCTACAGCGCTGCCTCTAATTTTCAGGAAGGCGCCTACCTGCAATACGCTACAGCGCTGCCTCCAATTTTCTAGTAGCAACCTCTTCCCTATCAAGCATTTTGCGATACAGACGCACCGTTTTCGGAGAGGGGTCCATGCCAAGCTCATTAGAAAGATAGCGACTACATTTAATATACGTTTCAATGGCAGAAGCCGTTTGCATGGCCGTGTACTGGGCTTTCATGAGTGTGTAATACACATCTTCACGCTTACTGTCACGGTCGTAAGCCGCACGAGCAAACATCAACGCGTCACGTGGGCGACCAGCATTTACGAGCAACTCAGAAGCGCTTACAAAAGCATCAACTAGCTTTTCACGATACCGCTGCCGAACAGGCTCAATAGTAAAGTCACCTGCATCCCCGGGCATCAAATCGTCACCAAATGGGTCGTTGGCACGCGCAAGCAAACACGACCATTCGCTATCAGAAAGCGAACCGCGATTAAGTGAGTCACAGACTGCATCAATCTCAAACACATCACTTTGCAAAAGCGAAGTGTCAAGGCCAAAAGCACCTTGGTCTTCGATAATGTAAGGGCAATCGCCGCTAGGGGTTTTCAAAGCGCAGACCAACTTCGATTTAAGTGCGCTAATGTTTGCAAGGCCCTTGTCCATGCTGTCATGTGGATAGAATTTCTCGGCCAGCATACGACGCGACAACCGATGACCCCGATGTAGAACCAACAGAGCCAATAACAAGCGAACCTTCGTGCGATGGAATTGCTTAGCATCAACACGTTCGCCCCCAATTCGGACATCCATGCAGCCAAACAAGTTCACAGTCAATGTTGGTGGACGTGAATGTACTGATTTTTCTGCCGCTTTTGCATGAGGATCACGCGTTGTCGCACGACGGCGAGCCGCGGCTTCTGCATTGCTTCTGCGCTCACGGGCGGCAAAGGTTTTTTGCATCTGCCACATGCGTTCAATACGACGCGCTGCCGTTACAACATCTGAAGAAAGACCAGGTAAATCGACAATATGGGCCGCGCGGGCATTACAAAACGAAAGTACAGCAATAGCTTGCGGAAGCGTGAGTTCAGCCGTTTCGGCAAACACCGCACTGGTAGCTGTCGCAAGCGATGCGGCAACCGCCTCAATAGCAAAGGTGGCACCATCAGCAGAAATAGCAGCCTTTAGAAGCCAGGCGCCAGAAAAAAGCGCAGTGGTTGAAAGATGAGTCCCCTCAAAAGCGTCAAGCCACATGCCCGCCGCACGCTCAAGCGATTCCTCAAGTGCAATAGCAACATTCAGTGCGCTTATACGATCGGCAACCCGACCAGAATCAGAAGCGTCGTCAGGAATGTCATGAGGGGTCGAAGGAGTATCAATTGGGTGCGCAAGGCGACCTGCGCTCGCACCTGCAGGCTCAATTGGGTGCGCATGGTTGTTTTCGCTTCCGTCTTCCCCGCTTCTATCTTCCCGCTTGCCATCTTTCCCCTTGCCGCTGGCGATAAATTCCGCACTTTCACAAGCTAAAGATGCCTGCTCAACCAATTTGCGGGCTTCTGTTAGCACCGCCTCGTGAGCGTCGCCAATAGTGCACGCAATCAGGCACAGCGTTGCAAGCAAAACGTCAGCAGATAGGTGATCACCGTATTTTGCCGCACGTTTTAAAGCACGCTTAGCCTCAATTGCAGCGCCGACCTTACCATCAAGCAGCATCTGTCGAACAGCTTCTTGTGCATACATGCCCGCATTCACTTTCGAAAGCGGAAGTGTCGCATGCAAGGCGCTTGCCGCCACTAAACAGCATTCGTCAAGAAGCATGGTTTGATGCTTCGCAAGCCATGCGGTGCGCTGCTGTGGGCGAGCCAGCAAGCGAACCGTGTCAGCTGCACGCACAGGGTCACCATGTGCGCACAACACTTCAGCTAAAGCCACCACCAGCGCCTTCTCCGTTTGTAAGCGCGAGCGTTTTGCCAGTTCATGCAAACGTTCGCGAAATACTTTGGCCACAAGCTCAATAGAGAACGGCGCTGCAGCAAATGTTCCGCGCACCTCGCCTATGCCTAAAAATGCGTAGTGCTTGCCAAGAAATTCAAGTACATCAGGTCGAACACGATGAAAACGAGAAAGTTCGTCAATCTGAGCAGACCCCAGCACCAGCATCAGAAACATAGGCAGAATAAATTCGCTACTCAAACCTTCTGCAAGGATATTTTTCAGAAACAACTCTGAATCAGGAGCATCGGCCCACACAAGGCCTGCAACTCGCTGCGCTTTCGGCGTGGCACGAATACCTACGTCGTCGGTTGCGGCAAGAGCTGAAGACGCTTCAAGTTCTTCATCAGAAAGCAGCAGGTCATTGGCACCAATAAGCGCACGGTCACGTATGCATTCGAACGAATCGGCAATGCAGGTACAACTGACCAACACTTCGCACCCTTCCTGCAAAAGCCTGTCAATCGTTGAAATGAAGGTTTCGCGTCGGGTGTCATCGAGGCTTGGAACGTCATCGAAAACCACGAGCGAACAGCGCGGATCCGCCTCTTTAATGCCGTCATACACAAAGCTGTCATCCAGATCGCGCAAGAAAGCCGACGAGTCACACCGGACCCAAAACACGTGATTACACGAAAAAAGGCTCTGCGCATATTCCAACAGAAGTGACATTTTCCCAAAACCGGTCGGAGCAACCACAAACCGCGCAACACTGCGCTCGTGCGTGAGGCGAGTAATAAGTGCTGCGCGCTCAAAAATACGCGTATTGCGAAGATGACGCGGACGGCGCCCATGCAAAGCAGCTTGAGTTAGAAAATTTTGCATCATAGTGTTCCCCGTTCCCTACGGGGAGATGCGTGGCTGGGCTTGCAGATTACACGTAGCTTTCACCCACTGCAAGCGAACGCACGTTTTCATTGGGCACGACCTGGGTATTTTTGAGCGTAACCGCGCGGTTACGTTGTCCAATATCTAGCGAAAATCTAGCACGATTGCTACAAGAATCTGTGCTGTAAAAAAATTGAGCCACTTCGCAAAAATTTTTTTACGAAATGGCTCAAATTTGAGTTGAAATATAGGAAAGGCTGCGCAAGAAACCCAGCACGCTGAACGGTGCTACGCTTCGGCACCAATCATCTTAGCAATGCGCTCAGAGTACACCAAGTCGGTAAGACCTGCTTCTTTTTCCAGGTCAACAAGAGGTGCATCTTTCCAGAGAGACTCTAAGCGATAGTAATCGCGCGTTTCTGGCTGAAACACGTGCACGATAAAATCGCCGTAGTCAAGCAGCGACCACGTGCCATCCGCAGTGCCTTCCATATGCAAAGGCTTAGCGCCACCACGCGTGCGTACTTGCTCTTCGATTTCATCAACCACAGCGTCTACCTGACGATTGTTCGATGCGGTAGCAATAACAAAGTATTCGGTCACACCAATAAGGTCGCCAACTTCCTGCACCATAATGTCAGTAGCCTTCTTAGAATCAGCTGCCTGAGCTGCAATAATAGCGCACGCACGAGGGCCCAAAAGCGCGGGCTTCGCGCGGCCATACATATCGGTACCCTGGTCGATTGGCTCTTCCATCAAATTCTGATCGGTCATGAACTTACCTTTCGTTTTGCAACGCCCTGCGCGCATGATCGCGCTCGACGTAATGATTCCACACCGTTACGGTATCAGGATGAATACGTTTTCTTCTTGATACCAGATTATCTAAAACATGCTCGAAGGTGGCCAAGAACAACTCTTCAAGCTCAACTTTTCCAGACATATCACGCAACTCATCAATGCCCGGATAATCACGCGAAGGCTCGATAGCATCAGCAACGTAAATGATCATGTCCAAGTCGGACATGTTTTCGCATCCACTTGTATGAACGGCAATTGCGTGAATAAGTTCTGCAGGCAAAGCAGGAAATTCCCTGCTAAGAGCACAGGCAGCAGTCGGACCATGCAACAGATGCGGCATGTCAAGATAGCCACCAAGCTCATCGCCAAGACCAAGTTCCTGCACGCGAGCAAGAATGCCCTCGTCGTCATAGCCTTTATCCCAATCATGCAAAAGCCCAGCTAATGTAGCAATTTTAACATCGGCACCATAGGTTTTTGCCATATGGCGGGCAGTTTTAGAAACTCCAAGCGAATGCTTGAAGCGCTTCGGCTTTACGCGATTGGAAAGTTCTTCTTTGCGAGCTTCAAAAAATGCGTCGCTAAGCACGTCAGAGGTTGCGTCCTCTTGTCCATTTTGAGTGCTATTCGCCTTTACCATCTGACTAAACCCCGTTACTTGCTTCGACACTTTGGTATAACCCGTTCGCAGAAATATAGTCGACCACAGCATCAGGCATCAAGTAACGTGGTGATTTTCCAGCAGAAATACGAGCCCGCAATTCCGAGGACGACACGTCAAGAGCACTCACGTCAACAATGCATATGCTAAATCCGGCCTGTTTGATTATTTCGGCATCTTGCGCAGAAAGCAGCGCACCTGGGCGCTGACCAACTACCACTTCGCACATACTTGCAACGGTAGCACTATCGCGCCATTTCAGAATGCTAGCCGCCGTATCCGAACCTGTTATCAGGCAAAACGTAACGTTTTCCGGATAATGTTCGCGAAGTTGACGCAGCGTATCGGCCGTATAGGTAAGGCCGCCGCGGTCAATCTCAATAGAACTCACATCAAAGGCAGGATTTGACGCAACCGCCAGTTTACACATAGCCAAGCGATCAGCAGCAGGTGTAACATTGCGATCTAATTTGAACACGGGTGTACCTGCGGGAATGAACAATACCGCATCAAGTTGTGCGCCCTCGCGCGCCTGTTCAGCAAAGGCAAGATGGGCCATATGAACTGGGTCGAAGGTGCCGCCCATAATACCCAAACGAACAGAGGCGCCGTTTGCACCCAGGTTATCAAAACGCTCTGAAATAACAGCCATTATTCGCGCACCTGCCCCGTGCCCCGAAGGACATACTTGTAGCTTGTTAGGCCATCAAGCGCAAAGGGGCCGCGCACGTGCAACTTTTGCGTTGAGATGCCAATTTCAGCACCCAAGCCAAACATACCACCATCGGTAAATGCCGTTGACGCATTGAGATACACCGCAGCAGCATCAACCTCGTTCAAAAAGCGCTCAGCTGCTGCTGCACCAACCTGCACAGAAGTGTCGGCCACAATAGCCTCTGAATGCTTGGTACCGTACCGGTTGATGTGGCAAATAGCCTCCTCAACGCCCGATACGCAACGAACTGCCAAGTCAGGGGCAAGATATTCGGTTTCCCAATCAGCGTCACTTGCACGCTCGACCTGGAGCGCTTGGCCTACCGGTAACCGCTTTTCACCGGCCAGCAAAGCAGCCTTGCAGGCCTGAGTATCACAATGCAAACGCACACCCTTGTCAGCAAGTGCAGCAAACGTATCAGGAAGAAATTCGTCAGCAATAGCCGCATCAACTAGAAGGGTTTCGGCGGCATTACAGACACCGAAACGACGCGTCTTCGCATTGACAATAATTTCGCGTGCCATTGCCTGATCTGCGGTTTTATGCACATACACATGGCAGTTACCAGTTCCTGTTTCAATGACTGGAACTTTGGCGGTTTCCACACAATGGCGAATAAGGCCTGCACCGCCCCTGGGCACTAGCACATCAACAACACCATGTAGCCCCATTAAAACATCAGCGGCCGCACGCTCTGTCGACTCAATAATGCCAATGCAACCTTTTGGCATGCCAGCCCCAACGGCAGCTTCATGCAAAATTTTAGCGATTGACGTGCAGGAATGCGCCGCAAGAGAGCCACCTCGCAGAACGCAAGCGTTACCCGACTTCAGGCAGATGCCTGCTGCGTCAGCCGTTACGTTTGGCCGCGCCTCATACACAACAGCTACAACACCAAGCGGCACGCTTATACGTTGAAGCTCAATCCCAGAATCGAGGGTGCGCTTTTGCTGCACGATCCCAAGCGGATCAGGAAGCGCAATAAGTTCTTCGAGCGCCTGCGCAATTCCCTCAATGCGCGATTCGTTAAGCATCAAGCGGTCAAGCAGACTTTCCTTCGTGTTTGCAGCACGTGCAGCCAGCATGTCTTGTTCGTTTGCGGAAAGAATCGCAGGGGTATTTTCGCGAAGAGCCTGCGCCATTGCAGTAAGGGCAGCATTGCGCTCATCTACGGTTTTACGAGCAAGCGTAGGGGCGGCAGCTGCTGCTGCAGTTGCAACCGCCAGTACCTCTTGTTCAAGCGTCATGATTTGCCTCCATTCTGCACATATATGCGTAACTCTTCTCGAAGTATCCGGCTGCGCCGGATGTGTTTGAGAAGCTCAAACACCTACGAAGTTCTTGCTGTTAAGCGCTGTGCGTTCCGTCCGCCACATTGCCAGCTAAATCGCACTATTGCCGTAGTTTCTATTCAAACACAATCAAATCATCGCGATGAACAATCGGCTTTTCTGCCAGCTCAGCAAGCAGGCGGTTCGCGCTTATTTGCTCGTGAGACTTACCGCAGGCCAATTCCACCTCATCAGAGGAAAACGCCACACGGCCGCGCGCAAACAGATGCCCCGCACCATCAACAATGTCAACGATATCGCCCGCATTAAAGTGCCCGTCAACTCGGGCAACTCCGACAGACAGAAGAGAACTCCCCCGTTTAACCAGGGCATTTCGAGCGCCATCATCAACAACAATAGAGCCACGCGCAGAATCGCCCAGCGCAATCCAAAGCTTTCGAGCGGTAATTTCGTGCAGTTCTTCGGTAGCGCAAAACATCGTACCAACCGAGCGGCCAGCAGCTGCATCAACAATGCAATTCTGACGTCTACCAGCACATATAATCATAGGAATACCCGCAACAGCAAGCACGCGAGCCGCCTTGATTTTCGTAATCATGCCACCGGAGCCAACCGTCGAACCAGCACCTCCAGCAACTGCCAAAATCTCGGGCGTAATAGTTTTTACACGCTCAATCAACTTTGCAGACGGATTGGTGTTCGGATTTGCGTCATATAACCCATCAATATCAGACAGGATAACCACCAAATCGGCGCCTACCAAACACGCCGCAACAGCAGCTAGCGTGTCGTTATCACCGAAGCGAATCTGTTCAACTGCAACCGTATCATTTTCGTTGATGATGGGCACGACACCCAGTTCAAGCAACCGCCCAAGCGTGTTGCGCGCATGCAAGTAGGCGTTGCGGTCAGCCGTATCGCGCCTGGTCAAAAGTACCGTTGAAGTCACAATTCCGTGACGCGCGAAACTTTGCGCATACGCAGTAGCCAGCGCCGACTGCCCCACCGAAGCTGCTGCCTGCAAGCTTGGCATATCGGTTGGGCGCGTTTTCATACCCAGCGCCTCAAGGCCGCACGCAATAGCAGCCGAAGTCACAATAACCGGTTGCCAACCAGCAGAGCGAACCTGCGCTACCTGGTCAGCCAAACTGGCCAAATAGTCGTAATCAATCGAAGACTCTGACGTGGTAAGCGTCGAAGATCCAATCTTGATAACAATACGGCGCGAGTGCGCTTGACGGGTTGCATGCTGCGCACACATTAGATATCAAGCTCCTCAAACATATCATCTCCTGCGGTAACAGCAGATTCAAAGCCAAACGCGCGACCAACAATGCGAATTTCATCGCCATCAACGGCACCCGCACGCTCAAGCGCATCTTCCACACCAATGCGCTTTAAGCGATGCTGCAAAAATACCACTGCTTCCTCGTTTTCCCAGTCGCACTGCACCACCATGCGTTCAACCTGCGTACCCGATACGCGGAACACACCTTCGGAAAGCTTGTGAACGGTGAACTTCTTGTCGCGCTGCTCGCGCTTAAGCTCCCAAACTTGCTCGTACTGTACGTTGGCGTCAGCCTCTTCGCGAGCCGCTTCGCGCAGCTGGTGCACCTTATGTGCAATGGCGGCCTTCAGGCTTTCCACACCATCGCCAGTAAGTGCGCTAATGCGATACAGCTTGGGGTCAATTGGGCTCGGCGCAAACTCGTTGCCACCAGCAGCAGCAATAGAATCGGCCTTTACCTGCGCCGCAAGCTTTTCGCACACTTCCTCGGTGCCCGCAACGTCGGTTTTGTTCGCCACTACAATGCGCGGACGACTTGCGAGTTCGTCAGCGTATTGCGCCAGCTCGTCATTAATAATGCGATAGTCGTCAAGCGGGTCGCGGCCTTCCCAATCGCCCGTTAAATCAACCACGTGAACAATCAACGCCGTACGCTCAATATGGCGAAGAAACTCATGCCCTAAGCCTCGGCCTTCATGTGCGCCTTCAATCAAGCCCGGAATGTCGGCTACAACAAAGCTTAAGTCGCCCGAGCGCGCCACACCCAAATTCGGCACCAAGGTGGTGAACGGGTAGTCAGCAATTTTCGGGCGAGCAGCTGAAAGCTTCGAAATCAGCGACGACTTACCAGCAGAAGGCATTCCCACGAGCGCAGCGTCAGCCATCAGTTTCATCTCAAGCTCAATCCAGCGCTCAGTTGCCGGTTCGCCCAGTTCAGCAAAGGCAGGTGCGCGACGAGTTGACGTCACAAAGTGAATATTGCCACGTCCTCCCATGCCACCCTCAGCAACCGTGATGCGTTCGCCATCGTGCGTCAGGTCAGCCATCAACTCGCCGACTTCTTTAGTGTCTTCGAAGTATTCGTGCACAACTGTACCCACCGGCACTTTCAGCACCAAGTCTTCGCCAGTAGAACCGTGCATGCGGCTGCCTTTACCATGAGTGCCACGTTCAGCCTTAAAGTGATGCTTAAAACGATAATCAATCAGCGAAGAAACGCTGGCATCGGCCTGCAGCACAACATTGCCGCCATGCCCGCCATCGCCACCATCAGGGCCGCCCTTCGGCACATGCGCCTCACGTCGAAACGACATGCAGCCAGCACCGCCGTCGCCGCCCTTCACATGAATGCGAACCTTATCAATGAACACGGTAGTTACCTTCCTCACCGTTTTTCGTCAGGATGCAAGAAAATTTCTGTCTATCAGAGTTTTCCTGATTGTATAAGAAAAAAGCCCCCTGACTGGCAGGGGGCTTCGCAATTGCATGAATGTCACGCACAAAAGGCGGCTTTATGCCTCAACCTCAGGGCGAACATGGATGCGGCGCTTCTGGCCATTCGTGAACACCAGCGTGCCGTCGCACAGTGCGAACAGCGTGTCGTCCTTGCCACGGCCGACGTTCTCGCCGGGGTGGAACTTGGTGCCGCGCTGACGAACGATGACGTTGCCAGTCTTAACGTGCTGGCCAGCGAACATCTTCACGCCCAGACGCTGAGCGTGGGAATCGCGACCGTTACGGGTAGAACCGAGACCTTTCTTATGAGCCATGGTATTCCCTCCCTCTGCTTATTTGATGGACTTGATTTCAACGCGGGTGAGCTGCTGGCGATGACCGCGCAGCTTCTTGTAGCCCTTGCGCTTCTTGAACTTGAACACCAGCTGCTTTTCGCCCTTGAACTGCTCAACGACCTCAGCGGTGCACTTCTTGGCGGAAGCCTTGGCCGGATCGGCCTCGATCTTCTTACCATCGACAAAGCAGATGACCGGAAGCTCAACCTTGTCGCCAACCTGGGCGTCAAGCTTCTCGATGTTCAGCTTGTCTCCGACGGCAACCTTGTACTGCTTGCCGCCCGTTTTCACGATTGCGTACATGTTTTCTCCTTCGAAATTAACGCAGGCGATAACTTTGTTGCGTGGCCGTCGCAAGTCCCGTGCGGGTTCGTATGCACAGCCTCCGCGTATCATCGCACTAATTTCCGCTACACTCTTTTGAGCGCAACGTTCGTAGAGTATCAGAATTGCCTGTGCATTGCGAGTGATGCGGCACGATTTTTCGCGTACTTCACCAATGCTTCACGAAGTTGGCGAAATCATTGGCGAAACCAACAGCGCAAAGGGTGAGCTATTTCTTACGCGAAGCCGACGCAACGGCATGCGCGAACCCGCGCAACGGCATGCGCGAACCCGCGCAACGGCAACCCGCGCAGGCCCGTTCGCGCTGCCTAATGCGCCTCGGCCCATGTTTTCCCAACCGACACGTCGGCGACCAACGGAACCTTTAAATTCGCAACGCCTTCCATGACCTCCTGCACCATAACCGACAGGCGTTCCACCTCGTCGGCCGGGCAGCCAAAGTCCAGTTCGTCGTGAACCTGAATAAGCAGTTTCGCCTGGAAATTTTCTTCGCGCAGGCGTCGGGCAACCTCAATCATGGCAAGCTTAATAATGTCAGCGGCACTGCCCTGCATCGGATGATTCATCGCCGTGCGCTCGCCGAAACCACGCTGATTGTTATTGCGCGCAGCAAGTTCGGGAATGTGGCGCTTGCGGCCGAACATAGTTTCCGCATAACCGCATTTTGTTGCTTCGGCAACGGTATTGTCTAGGTATGCACGCACGCCCGGGTGAACCTCAAAGTAGCGGTCGATCATGCCTTTGGCCTCGCCAAACGGAATTTGTAAGCTCTGCGCCAGGCCAAACGCCTGCTGACCATACACAATGCCGAAATTCACAGCCTTCGCACGGCTACGCAGCTGAGGCGTCACTTCCTCAACAGGAATGCCAAACACACGACTTGCAGTTGCAGCATGGAAATCGGCGCCTGAATTGAACGCCTCGATAAGCCCAACGTCGCCGGACAGGTGCGCCAAAAGACGCAGCTCAATCTGCGAATAGTCGGCAGAGACAAATAGCCAATCGCTTGAAATAGCAGCCTCAGCCGCACGTCCGTCAGTCGGTACAAAACATTCGCGAATATGACGCCCAAAATCGGTGCGCACCGGAATGTTCTGCAAATTTGGGTCTGACGAGGACAAACGCCCAGTTGCGGTAACTGTCTGATTAAAAGAAGAATGAACGCGCCCAGAAGCATCTGCCAAGCGCGGCAAGGCATCAATATAGGTAGACTTGATTTTCGCCAGCTCACGGTAGCGCAAAACAAGCGAGGGCAACTCGTGCTCTAAGGCCAGTTCTTCAAGTACTTTTTTATCGGTGGAATAGCCGCGCGACGTCTTCTTTTTCGGCGGCAAACCCATTACCTCGAACAGAATATGCCCAAGCTGCTTGGGCGAATCGATGTTGAATTCTTCACCAGCAAGTTCAATAATGCGCGCTCGCAAATCGTCAATATCAGCTTGCGTGGTTTCACCAATTTGCTGCAGATGCGCTGAATCGAGCGGCGCGCCCGTGCACTCCATAGCCGCAAGCACCGGCACAAGCGGGGCGTCAATGGTGTTATAAACGGTGAGACTTCCGTCGCGTTCGAGCGCTTTGCGCATGGGTGCTGCCAATGCGCGCGCAGCGGCAGCCTGCACGCAAACAGCCTGGTCATCAGACTTTGTTTCAGGAAGAACGCCACCTAGGTACGCTTCCATAAGCGCGTCATAGGTATATGCGGAAACCGATGAATTCAGCACGTAGCCCGCAAGCCCCAAGTCGAAGATGCGCGACATGTCAACCTGAGCCGGGTCAATAAGCACGTCGGAGGTTGCGACCGTACCGGCAGGCTCGGCAACAGGGGCAAGCTTGTGCAGCAGTGCCTTCGCATCAAGCGTTGCCAGCTTACCTGCTTCCACCGTGCGCGCGAGCATTGAAAGCGCAGTTGAACCATCAAAAACAGCCGTGCCCGCAGCGCACGCAAACGCTACGTACAAAGGCGTTCCAAACAAAGATGCCTGCTCGGGTTGAAGATAGGCTACACCGATGGTTTCGCCGGACGCAATGGCAGATTCAACGAGCGCGACCGCTTCGTCATCTGGGGAAAGGGCGCCCGCTGAGCCCGCTGAGCCGGCAGCGCCCGCTGAGCCGCCCAGGCCGCCCGCCGCGCCGCCAAACAGCCCGCCCAGGCCGCCCGCGGCGCCGCCGAACAGCCCGCCATCTTCGCCAAACCCTGAAGCGTGCACCATAGGCTCCCAGGTAAGTTCGGCCTGTTCACGCACTGCTTCTGCACCTACAAGCTTCAACACGCGCGACAAGTGCGCGTTGAACCCAACATTCTTAAATGCATCGGTTACCTGCGCCGTATCGAAAGCCGGAAATGCAGCCGCCTCTAAGTCAAGCTCAAAATCAACATCGCGCACGATAGTGGCAACCTTACGGCTCACAAATGCTGCTTCGCGGTTCTCCGCCATGCGCTCCTTCTGCTTGCCCTTTAGCTCGTCGATATGCTCGTAAATGCCCTCAAGCGATCCGTATATTGAAAGCAACTTCGCCGCCGTTTTGTCACCAACGCCCGGCACTCCGGGGATATTGTCAGAGCTATCGCCCTTAAGGCCCAAGAAATCGGGGAACTGCTCAGGGGTCACACCATAACGTTCTACCACTTCAGCCGGGCCATAAATAGCCACGTCAGTGATGCCCTTTTTCGTTGTGACCACATGCGTCATGTCGGTGCACAGCTGATAGACGTCCTTATCGCCTGATACCAACAACGTACGATAACCCAGCGCCTCATCGCGTGCCGAAACGGTACCTAAAATGTCGTCGCCTTCCCAACCAGGAATGCGAACAACCGGAATATTCATAGCCTCAAGCAGGCCTTCCATCACTGGGAACTGAACTTTCAGTTCATCGTCCATAGGCGGGCGCTGGCCCTTGTACTGCGCAAGCGCTTCCATGCGGAATGCCGGGCGACCGGCATCAAAGGCGCAGATGATGGCATCGGGCTGGGAAATATCGATAAATTTCAGCAGCATTGAAAGAAAGCCAAAACACGCATTAGTTGGAGTCCCATCAGGCGCGTTCATGGTTGGCGGTACTGCGTGATAAGCGCGATGCATCAGTGAATTGCCGTCGATTACGGCAACCTTTTTCTCGGGCATGATTCAACCTTCCGGTATGGAAAAAGTTCAAGCAATTTCAAGTTGTCAGTGTAGCGCAAGATAATGCGGATGCGGCAGGTATCAGCCTGCAATCCCTGCAATGAGCGTATGAAAAAGCGCCCCGCCAAAAGGTAACGAGACGCTTGTAAGTACGCAAGAAGAGGCGCTGCTTTGCGCCGACTAAGAGACGCAGCGTGCTTTGCGCAGGCTACGAGACGTAGCGTGCGTTTCTGCTGGCTAAGAGACGTAGCGTGCTTTGCGCTGGCTTAAGCCACAGAGCCATTTATGCCGACCAGAGATACCCCACGCCGCGCACAGTTTCCAAATGCTGGGCTAATTCGGGCCCGAGTTTCGCGCGCACGCGACGAACGTGCACGTCAACGGTTCGGCTGCCGCCGTAGTAATCGAAACCCCACACGCGACGCAGCAATGCATCACGACTATACGTGCGGCCCGGATGCGTGACCAAAAATGCCAACAGCGCGTATTCCAAGTACGTAAAGTCGAGCGGATTGCCCGCCACGGTGACCTGGTACGTTGCCAAGTTGATAGTCATGTTGTCAACAGTAATGAAGTCCGCAGACGAGCTTTCGTTACCCGGCCACAAAAGCTGGCGAATTCGTGCGGCACATTCATCATTGGATGCGCCATGCACTACAAAATCGCTTTTGACCTGCACCGGAAGGCGGAATTCGTTCAGCTGTTCCTCGTTGATAATAACCAACAAGCTTGCGCTGCCGTCTTCAAGCAGTACCGATTCTACCTGCGCGACATTGCCTAAAGAATCGCTACGTGCTTCGTAAATAACCAGATCATACGATGGATGCTGTGCAAGCAGTTTCTTAAACTGCACCGAAGACCCTGCTGCAACATTCACATCAAGGCTTGAAAGCACCTGTTGAAACTTGTGGGCGTTATCCAAGCTATCCGCGATGAAGATGACCGTTTTTCTCATGTTAGCGCCCCTCTTCTTCCGTGTTGCTATTCATTACTACACGCATTAGAGCACCGCCAGGTAGCGGTCGCGTTCCCATTCGGAAACGTTGGACTGGTACTCGTCCCACTCAGCGCGCTTGGTTTCAACCAGGTAGTCGCAAATATGATCGCCCAAGGTCTCGCGCATCAGCTTCGACTCAGCGAACAACTCGACGGCCTCGCCCAAGCTTTCGGGCAGCGTTTGGAAGCCTTGCTTGCGAAGCGTTTGACGCGACTGTGTGAACAGGTCGCGGTCCTCGGTTGGCTCGGGCGGCTCAAGGCCTTCCTCGATTCCCGCAAGTCCTGCGGCCAGCATAACGGCGAAAGCCAAATACGGGTTCGCACCCGGGTCGGGGCTGCGCAGTTCAACACGGCAAGCCTCTTCGCGGTTCGGACGATACCCCGGCACGCGCACAAGCGTGCTACGGTTCGCGCGACCCCAGGTCAAATAGATGGGCGCTTCCCCACCTGCAAGCAAACGCTTGTAAGAATTGACATACTGGTTTGTGATCAGGCAAAACTCCGGTGCATATTTCAGCAAGCCAGCAATATAGTGCTTAGCCGTGTCGGAGAGGTTGTAGCCTTGCGGGTCGTTTTTGTCGAAGAAAACATTGTTGCCCTCAAAGTCAAACAGGCTCTGATGCACGTGCATGCCGCTGCCCGGCGCGTCGGCTAAAGGCTTCGGCATAAACGACGCATACACGCCGTGCTTCATGGCAATTTCTTTCACAACCAGCTTGTATGTCATCACAGCGTCAGCCATGGTCAGCGCGTCAGTAAAGCGCAGGTCAATCTCGTGCTGCGAGGGGCCATTTTCATGATGAGAATACTCAACCGGAATGCCCATCTTCTCGAGGGTGAGCACCGTGTCGCGACGCAGGTCAGATGCGTAATCAAGGCTTGTCAAGTCAAAGTAACCGCCGCGATCCAAAATCTGCGCGGATTCAGGGTCTTTGAAGTAATAGTACTCAAGCTCGGGACCGACGTTGAAAATGTAACCCATGTCCTGTGCCTTTGCCACCACACGCGCAAGCACATGACGCGGGTCGCCATCAAACGGGTTTCCATCAGGCGTTTTTACGCTGCAGAACATACGCGCAACGGCGTTAGATTCCGGACGCCACGGCAGCACCTGGAAGGTGGACGGGTCAGGAAACGCCAACATGTCGGATTCCTCGGTGCGCGTGAAGCCCTCGATACAACTGCCGTCAAAGCCCATGCCGTCGACAAAGGCGTCTTCAAGTTCGCTTGGTATAACGGCGAAGGACTTCATATTCCCCAACACGTCGGTGAACCAAAAGCGTACAAAGTGCACGTCGCGGCTCTTGATTGTTTTCAGGACGAAGTCCTCTTGCGGGTTCTGCGCCATAAGGCAAGCCCTCCTTGTTAAACGAACACCGAATGTGGGCGGCAACTTAACGGTGCGAGTTCAACAGCGGCCATGGCGGCCGCAATTGCGACTACACCACCCGCTACAACCCCAGCACCAATTGCGATAACAACCGCACAGTTGCTGTATAACCGGGAATTATAGCAAGCAGTGTTGCAGAAACGTTTCGAGTCAACCTCGCCCACATTGCACGCACGTTTTCAACAAATTACAAGGTAGGGAAAGTAAATAAAGGGCGCCTGCGGCAAATTACGAGGCGCAGAAACCAGGCAGAGGGCGACAGCAGCCAGATAAAGGGCGAAGCAACCAGATAAGGAGCGCAGAAGCAAATTACAATGCAGGAAGACCAGACAAAGGGCGCAGAAAAAAGTGAGTAAATAAGGAAATAACGCGCCGAAAGCGCCGTGCAAATAAAAAAGGCCGGGGCATGCCCGACCTTGAATTAATGGTGGTCGCTACAGGATTTGAACCTGTGACCCCCGCCGTGTGAAGGCGATGCTCTCCCGCTGAGCCAAGCGACCGAATGTGCACTTCGTAAAGCGCGTCAGTACATACTAAAGGAACCTCTTTCTAAGTGCAAGACCAAATTTCAAGCGTGCGCAAAAAATAACTCGAAGACCATGCAGCGCGTTTTAGCAACAACACAGAGCTCGCCTACGCCACATTTCCTACCGGGTATTTGGAGTTTTCTTCGCCATTGTTGCGCCAGCACCAACGCAGGCTTACACTCGAAGCAGAGTATGTGACGAAAACCGCAATTTCCTAAAGATTCGATACGCCGCGCAGCTCCCAACCCTCCAAAAAGAAAGAAGACCAATGAAGCACCTTGCTGCGCGCTGGTGCCTTATGGCTGTTGGCATTTTTGTCATGGCCGCAGGCATCGTTATTGTCACCAAATCAACCACAGGCAACACGCCTATTTCGTCAACTGGCTACGTTTTAAGCGTTGCTTTCCCCAGCATTTCATACGGCATATTTATGTTTGGTTGGAACATCTTTTTGCTTGCATTGCAAGTTGTCATTCTGCGCAGCCGGTTTCGCCTGACATCGCTTGTGCAAATTCCCATATCAGTCATCTTTAGTATTGGCATCGACCTGTTTAGTCACTGGTTTAGCTTTATGGTGCCGCCAAACTACGCGGTATCGTTGCTGCTGCTCGCTCTAGGCATTTGCGTGCTTGCCGCTGGTGTTGCTTGCACCGTTGTTGCCAACGTGGCACTCAACTGCGGCGAAGCATTGGTAGCTGCCATTACGGTAAAAACCGGCTGGAATTTCGGACACACAAAGGTTGGCTTTGACGTATCATGCGTCGTGCTTGCCTGTATTGTGTCGTTTGTGCTGATGGGCGGCATAATTGGCGTGCGTGAAGGCACACTTGCCGCCGCTTGCACAACAGGCTTTGTGGTGAATTTCTTCGTGAAGAAAATGGGCGGCGTGCGCCCGGCTGTGCCGCCAAAGCACAAGAAGGTAAAAGGCGCTGCTGAAGGTGTCACGGCTTGCGCAGACGCGAACGCCCAAGCCAGCCGTTAAGCTTAGCCGCTAAGTTCGCTTCACCTAGCTTCACCTAATAAGACAGCCGCTAAACTCAGCCACTAAGCCCGGTTCACCAAATAGGTCAGCCACTAAGCTCAGCCGCTAAACTCGCTTCACCAAATAGCACTTATGGATGCGCTTGTTGCGCTCAAAATCGTGCGGGATAGTTTGCTCGGTTATATCCTTTAGCGCCACGCCATA
The DNA here is from genome assembly GCA_963619015.1 of Senegalimassilia sp. Classification (GTDB taxonomy): domain Bacteria; phylum Actinomycetota; class Coriobacteriia; order Coriobacteriales; family Eggerthellaceae; genus Senegalimassilia. The sequence continues at coordinate 33,929 of CAVEUW010000019.1, forward strand.
CTTCTGCAGCTGTTCCATATCTGGCTTGAAGCTACGCAGGTTGCAGCTAAACACTGCCTGACCGCCGCGCGTCAACAAGCGCGACACCCCAACCAGCAGTTCAACATGGTCGCGCTGCACATCCCAGGTGCGCTTGCCCATTGCTTTGGAATTGCTGAACGTTGGTGGGTCCACAAAAATCAGGTCAAAACGGCGTGGGCTGCGGCGGCAATCGGTGATCCACTTCATCACGTCAGCACGCTCAAACATATGCTGCGACCCGGTAAAACCGTTTTCTTCCATGTTGCGGCGCGCCCAGTCCAAATAGGTTTGCGAAAGGTCTACCGTCACGGTTTCAGTTGCACCACCGGCTGCCGCCTGAACGGTTGCCGAACCTGTATAAGCAAACAGATTCAAGAAACGCTTGCCAGCTGCCATTTCGCGCACCATAGCGCGCGTATCACGATGGTCCAAAAAGATGCCCGTGTCCAAATATCCGGCCAGGTCAACCTCGAATAAACAGCCAGCTTCTTCCACATAGGTCACATAGTTGCGGCTTCCGGCACCAGCGTACTGACCACCACCAGCATCGCGCACGCGCATCTTAGAGAATACGTGGTCGGGGCGCACGTCAAGCACCACCGGAGCCAACGTCAAAATGTCATCGAAACGACGTCGGGCCTTGTCAGCATCAATAGACTTCGGGGCCGCGTATTCGGCAATATGCAAGTACGTGTTGCCAGCTGCCGAGCCAGCACCTTCATACACGTCAATGGCTGCAGAATATTCCGGCAGGTCAGCGTCATATAAGCGATAACAAGTAACGCCCGCACGACGAGCCCATTTGCGGCGTTCTTTATATGCCTTACGTAAGCGGTCGACAAACTGCTGCGATGTGGTTTCATACACCTCAACCTTGCGTTCGGCGCCACCTGCATTATCGGGCACCGTTACCGTAACCAGTTGCGCCGGAGATTGCATAAACAGTTGCACCTCGCATGCCACACGTCCGCGACCAAAGCGCACCGTGTCAGCAGCATCTGCGCCGAAGCGGCCTTGCACTCCTTGCCCACCTGCGACAATGTACATGCTGTCGGCCGGGACCGAATGGGCGGCCTTCACGAACGCCGAAGCATCCGCTGCAGCTAAGGCTTCGGAACGAATACGATCACCAAACGGCAAGCAGCTAGCTACCAAGCAAGGGCACAGCTTATCTTCAGTTGCTGACTGAGCTGCACTAAAGGCGGGCCTTGCGGCCGATAGAGCACGAGTTGCCATCTCGGCCACAGATGTCGCATCGCCTGCTTCAATACTAACCGCCAAGCGCAAACCAGCGCGTTTCGCTCGCCGACGAGCGTGAGCAATTGCTGGACTTGATGTTGAAGCTCCCACTATGCGCACACGGTTTAAATCGGGACGAACAGATGCCGAAGCGGTAGGCGCATCCGCGCCGGCAACGGCTATCAAACCCGCTTCAAAGCGCGCGTCAGCATCATCTAATGCTGCGTTCCAAGCTTCTTTATCAAATGCTGCCCAGCCTTCAAAGCCCCAGGTCGCACGTGATAAACCAGGGGCCATATCGCAAGCAACCGCCGCGGCTTCTAAAACCAACGCACCATCACCGCACGATGCATCAACAAGCGTCGCTGTGTCGCACATGCGCTCCCATTCAGCAAGCGCAAGCACACCTGCTGCAATTGCGCACTCAAGGGGTGCATCTTGACCCGCATCAGATTCCAAATAAGAACGCTGGTAGAGCGAAGAGCCCGAAAGGTCCAGCGAAATAGTCGCTCGATTTTCGCGAATACGCACGTCGATCGAGCAGTCGGCGTTTGCGCTGTCAACGTTAGGTCGCGCACCGGTGCGCTCACGAATAGCGTCGCAAATGCCGTCTTTTACCTTCAGCTCGGTGAAATGCGAATTGCGAAGTTCTTCATTAGTGCCATGCGCATGCACCGAAATGCTTGCGCCATCTGCGATAACGGTGTGCCAGGGAATGCGACGAATACCCTCGTAGAGCAAATAGGCGTCAGCTGCGTTGACACGGCCAACAACCAGCGTCACGCGCGACGCCAGACGCGACCACAAACACACGCGCTGTGCGGTTGCCGCAGAACCGAAGAACGCCACACCGCCGCCAAGCGGGCGTACGCGCAAGGCATGCAAGCGCTTCAGCTCTGCCGCCAACAGCTGCTCAAGCCCCGCCAAGCAGCTGGCGAAAAATTCGAATTCGGGCTGTTCGCGCAGCTGCCCATGCGAAGGCTCGCGCTGCTGC
>CAVEUW010000020.1:0-10831 GCA_963619015.1 Senegalimassilia sp.
CCGACCGAGCTTGCGAGGGAGGGGTGCGGATTTGCGAAGCAAATACGCGAGTCCCCGACGGTCCACCATGTCAGTTCAGGCTTCCACAATGGAAGCCTTTTTTAGTTGTTGGTAATTGCTGCATTATCCCTTGCAATAAATTTTTCACCTTATACCTGATATTTCGGCTCTATTTGTCCAGCGTCTGGTATTATCTTTTTCGCGCAATTTTGCGCGTAATGCCGCGTGCGGGCGTGGCGGAATTGGCAGACGCGCCAGATTTAGGTTCTGGTGGGGAGACTCGTGAAGGTTCAAGTCCTTTCGCCCGCACCATTTGAGGGGAGTATGCACGCTCAAGGCATCCTCCCCTCAACTGTTTTTAATGGCTTGTGCGGATTGCTTTAGGGGAGAGCTTCACGCTATTTGCCTAGAAAGGAATCTTATGGACGTAATTAAAAGTATTTGGGCAAAGTGGAATTCTGTTAGCCTAATTCTGCGTATTCTGGTTGGTCTCATTATTGGCGCTATTGTCGCTTTGATTTTCCCTGGCAATGATGTTTTAGCCATGTTCGGTACCTTGTTCGTTGCCGCGTTGAAGGGCGTTGCTCCAATTCTTGTGTTCTTCTTGGTTATTAGTGCCTTGGCTAACGCAAAGGGTTCCGGCGCTATGAAGCTTGTCATCATTTTGTACCTGGTGGCAACCTTTGTTGCAGCTTTTGTGGCTGTGCTTATGAGTTCGCTGTTCCCTGTTGACTTGACGCTTGCAGCCGCACAGGATCAGTCTGCTCCTTCCGATATTGGCGCTGTGTTCTCTAAGCTGATTCTTTCGATTGCCGCTAATCCAGTTGATGCGCTTACAAATGCAAACTATCTTGGCATTCTTGCATGGGCTGTGTTGCTTGGCATTGCTCTACGACAGGCTAAGGAAAACGTTAAAGAAGTTTTCGTTGCAATTTCTGATGCTATTTCGCAAATTGTCCGTTGGATTATCTCCCTTGCTCCGTTTGGTATTTTCGGTTTGGTCTACACGGCCGTTAGCGAAAATGGCGTTGAAATTTTCACCGAGTATGGTCAGCTTTTGATTGTGTTGCTAGCTTCGATGTTTGTGGTTGCATTCATCACTAACCCAATCATCGCCTTCGCGTGTTTCCGCAAAAACCCGTTCCCGCTGGTGTGGCGCTGCATTAAAGAATCTGGTGTGACCGCTTTCTTTACGCGCAGCTCTGCAGCTAACATTCCTGTGAATATGGAACTGTGCAAAAAGCTTGGTTTGAATAAGGACATCTATTCGGTCTCTATTCCGCTTGGTGCAACTATCAACATGGGTGGCGCTGCTGTTACTATTTCCCTTATGGCAATGATGGCGGCTCACACGATGGGTATTCAGGTCAATTTCGGCACTGCAGTTATTCTTGGCGCGTTGTCTGCTGTTTCTGCTTGTGGCGCTTCCGGCGTTGCAGGTGGCAGCCTTCTGCTTATTCCGCTTGCCTGTAGCTTGTTCGGTATTAGCAACGACGTAGCTATGCAGGTAGTTGGTATTGGCTTTATCATCGGTGTTATTCAGGACTCTGTTGAAACTGCAATTAACTCTTCTACAGACGTTCTGTTTGCTGCATCGGCTGAATATAACTTGTGGGCTAAGGAAGGCCGCGACTTTAAGCCAGGCGCCGATGTTGTGACTGACGAAGCTTAATCGCTTGACAAATTTACAACGTCATTAACTGTAAGCAAATTGCTAAATAAAGAAAGGCTCCTGCGGGAGCCTTTCTGATTGATTTAAATTGTTTTAAGACAAACGCATTGGAGTACGTTGTGTTCTGGCTTGGATAAAAATTACCTAATAAAGTAACCAAGCAAGAATCCGATAATGACACAGGCTGCTGCAAAGGTTGCGGATAGCGCGACGATTTTCGTATCGTGCTTTTTGTCGCGCAGTCGTTCTGCCTGAATGCGACGCTTAGCAGGGAAGTATGAGTAGCCATCGGTCGTAATTGCTACAACTGTGCCGCGACGCTGATCGGGGCGCTTGGCAAGTGCCCCACGAGCAATAAGTTCTTGCTGTAAATCGTCTTCAGGACGAAATGGGAATGCGCATCGGTAAACCAGTTCACCGTCAACCGTGCAGGTGGCGCGTTCGTAATCAAGTAGGCGGCCAAGTTCACGCTCTTGCAATATGTTGAGTTCGATTGATGCCATGATGTCCTCTGTTGCGTTTTCGGGTTCGTTTTCAAGGATGAATACATGATACCCCGAAATTATATGATTTGGGGAACAAACCGCAGACGGAAGGTGAAATTTCGTGGTTCGTTGGTGAAGGTGCAAGCAATACTTTTACGAACGTGATTTCTGTGTCATAATTGCAAGTCGGTGCTCTATGCACTGATTATTTGAAACGATGGAGGATAGCTACGTGAAAACTAAAGTTGAAACCCTCGAAGACAACCGTTCGAAGGTGACCATTACTCTTGATGCTGCTGAGGTTGATTCCCGCATTAAGGCGACTTACAAGGACTTCGCCAATAGGTATAATTTCCCCGGATTCCGTAAGGGCAAGGCTCCGCGTCCGGTTATTGACAACGCTCTTGGCAAGGAAGCTGTCCGTGCAACCGTTTCTGATGAAATTGTTAACGGCTTAGCTCCTATCGCTATTGACGAAAAAGACCTGTATCCCATTTCTAAGCCGGACTTCTCTGAAGAGCCTGGTCTTGTTGAAGGCGGCAAGCCGTACTCTTTCAGCTTCACTGTTGAATGCAAGCCTGTTGTTGAGCTTTCTAGCTACGACCCGGTTGATATCGAACTTCCTGGCGAAACTGCAACTGACGCTGAAATTGATGATCAGATTGAGCACTTCCGCGAGCACTATTACACGTTTAAAGATGCTCCGGCAAACACCAAGGTTAAAGCAGATTCTGAGCTGACCATTGCTCTTAAGGCTACCGACGATGCCAACAAGCCGGTTGAGTCGCTTTCTACCGACGAGCGTCCGTACACAATGGGTGCGGGCTTGCTCCCTGATGAGTTTGAGGAGAAGTTGGTTGGTCTGAAGAAGGGCGAGGTCGCTGAATTCGATCTTGATATGCCTGAGAATCCGCCTGTTCTGCTTCGTGCACTGAAGGGCAAAACCTCTAAGCTGCACTTTGAGGTTACCATCAAGGCTGTTCGCAAGAAGATTCTTCCTGAGGTCACTGATGAATGGGCTAAGGAAACGCTTGGTTTTGAAGATGTCGCTGACCTGCGCACGCGTCTGGCTGAAAGCCTGACCACGCAGAAGCAGCAGATGATGCCTGGTCTGAAAGAGCGCGCTTGCTTGAACAAGCTTATTGAGCGCGTTGATGTTGAGGTTCCTGCTTCCATGGCGGAATCCGCTGAGACTAACCTGTTGCAGGAGCTGTTCCAGCAGCTGCAGGCTTCCGGTATGTCTTTTGACGCTTATCTTGAACAGATGGGCCTTAAGGCTGATACGTTTAAGGACGACATCAAGCTGCAGGCCGCTGATACCGTCAAGCAGGACTTGGCTCTTGATGCTTGGGCTCGCCATTTCAAGATGAAGGTATCCGGCAAGGAAATCACCGAAGAGTTTGTAAAGTCTGGCGCTGAAGACCCGGCCGCTTTAGAAGAGGATTGGCGCAAGAACGGTCAGCTGCATATGGTGCGCGAGGGCGTACTTCGCATGAAAGCCGTGAAAGACATTATGGACAAGGCTAATGTCAGCGAAGCTAAGCCTGCTGCAAAGAAGGCTACTGCAAAGAAGCCTGCCGCAAAGAAGGCTACTGCTGAAGCAGAGGCTAAGCCTGCCGCTAAGAAAACGACGGCTAAGAAGGCAGAATCTAAGCCTGCTGCTAAGAAGACCACTGCTGCAAAGCCGGCCGCAAAGAAGACTGCCGCTAAGCCAGCAGCTAAGAAAACAACGGCTAAGAAATCCTCTGACGCTGAATAGTTTTCGTTGTTACAGTTCGCGGCCCGTCTAACTCCAGCGTTTTATCGTTTGGGGTTTAGGCGGGCCGCGGTGCACAAATTCACCTTTTCTAATAAAAAGGTGCTCGACTTTGGTACTGCAAACTTCTGAACTTTTGTAACGAAGAGAAATGAGGAACCAATGAACTTCAACCCTAATTCTGCTTTAATCCCTTACGTGGTTGAGCAATCTCCGCGCGGCGAGCGTAGCTATGACATCTACTCTCGCTTGCTTAATGAGCGCATCGTTTTTCTTGGTGAGCAGATTGACGATCAGGTTGCAAACTCTGTTGTCGCTCAGCTTCTGCACCTTGAAAGTGCCGACCCCGAGAAAGACATCAGCCTTTATATCAATTCACCGGGCGGTTCTGTAACTGCGGGCCTTGCGATCCTTGATACGATGAACTTTATCAAGTGCGATGTTTCAACTATTTGCATGGGTTGCTGCGCATCTATGGCAGCAGTACTGCTTTCTAATGGTGCTAAAGGTAAGCGTTTGTGCCTTCCGAATTCGATGGTGCTTATTCACCAGCCTTCCGGCGGCGCTCAGGGTCAGCAAACTGAAATTCAGATTGTTGCAGACTTCATGTTGAAGACGCGCAAGCAGCTCAATCAAATTCTTGCTGACAATACTGGTCAGTCGCTTGAAACCATTCAGCGTGACACCGAGCGTGACAACTATATGACTGCTGAACAGGCACTTGAATACGGTTTGGTTGATCGCATTGTTGAGTCTCGTGCGGCTATTGCTTCTGCTGAATAACAACAGATAAGGGAACCGGGAAATTAGATGAGCGAAAGAAGAGAAACTCGCAGGGACGAGCGCGACCCGAAAGATATCTGTTGCGCATTTTGCGGAAAGAACCCTCAGCAGGTTGCTGCAATGATTTCAGGGCCAAACGGCATCTATATTTGCGATGAGTGCATTTCTATCTGCGCTGATGCAATGATGCGCGATCTTGGTTTTTCGGCTCAAAATGGCGACAATGCTGCTGCATTTGATTCAGAGGACGCAAACCCAACGCCTGAAAACGTGCTTGAGCATCTGCCGACGCCACACGAGTTGTATGCAGAGCTTTCTGAACATGTGGTTGGCCAAGAACAGGCTAAGCGTGCCTTGTCTGTTGCTGTATACAACCATTACAAGCGCATTAGCCTTGGTGAAGCTGCTGATGAGGGCGATGTTGAGCTGGCGAAGTCTAACATCATGCTTCTTGGTCCTACTGGTTCTGGTAAAACGCTTCTTGCCCAAACGCTCGCGCGTACATTGCGTGTTCCGTTTGCCATTGCTGATGCAACTACACTTACTGAAGCGGGTTATGTTGGTGAAGATGTCGAAAACATTTTGCTCAAACTAATTACGGCCGCAGATTTTGATATCGACCGCGCTGAAATTGGCATTATTTACATCGACGAGATTGACAAAGTTGCTCGTAAGGCTGAAAACCTGTCTATTACCCGCGATGTTTCAGGCGAAGGCGTCCAGCAGGCTTTGCTGAAAATTGTTGAAGGCACCGAAGCTTCGGTGCCTCCGCAAGGCGGACGCAAGCACCCGCAGCAGGAGCTTATTCATATTGACACCACGAATATTCTGTTCATTTTGGGCGGTGCTTTTGTGGGCCTTGCCGATATTATTGCGCAGCGCGTTGGTAAGTCTGGCCTTGGCTTTAACGCTGAGATGCCGGAGTCTAAAAAGCATGCTGACGCAGCCTTGCTCGCACAGGTTTTGCCTGAAGACTTGAACAAATTCGGCATGATCCCCGAATTCGTTGGTCGTATTCCTGTCGTTACTTCGCTTTCTGAGCTTTCTGAAGAAGACCTCGTAAGAATTCTGACTGAGCCGAAGAACGCGCTGGTTAAGCAGTATAAGAAAATGTTTGATTTTGAAGAGTCTGAGCTTGTCTTTGAAGATGAAGCGCTTACAGCCATTGCTCATGAAGCAGTTGAGCGCGGAACCGGCGCTCGTGGCTTGCGTAGTATTTGCGAGCGCGTGCTGCAAGACGTCATGTATGACTTGCCTGAGACTAAGGGCGCATCTCGTGTTGTAGTGCGTGCGAGCGATATCACGGGGGAGACTACTCCTGAGATTAAAACTGGTACCCGTAAAGCGAAAGCTGGCAAATAAATGGAAGAAATGCCCAAACAATATGACGCATCTGCTGTTGAGGAGCGCATGCTTGAGAAGTGGATGGAAGGTAACTATTACACCCGAAATAAAGGTGTAGGCGATTGCACAGTTACTATTCCGCCTCCAAATGTAACTGGTGTGTTGCATATGGGGCATGCGCTTGACGATACCATTCAAGATACTATTATCCGCACGAGCCGCATGCGTGGCGTTTCAACGCGTTGGGTGCTCGGCACAGATCATGCGGGCATTGCCACGCAAACTAAAGTTGACAAAAAGCTTGCTTCTGAGGGAATTTCTCGCCGTGAAATTGGCCGCGAAAAATTTATTGATGCGTGTTGGGATTGGACGCATGAATATGGCGGGCATATTCTTGAGCAAATTAAGCGTATGGGCTGTTCAGTTGATTTTTCTGACCCCCATTTCACCATGGATGCCGACTACGCAAAAGCAGTCCGTAAAGTATTTTGTGATTGGTACCATGATGGTCTTATCTATCGCGGCAAGCGCATTGTTAATTGGTGCCCAAACTGCACCACTGCTATTGCTGACGACGAAGCGGAATATAAAGAGGAAGATGGCCACTTGTGGCACCTTCGCTACCCGCTAACTGAACCAATTGATGGCCAGGATTACATTGTTGTGGCAACAACACGCCCTGAAACCATGCTTGGTGATACTGGTGTTGCTGTTTCTCCGAAAGACCACGACAAAGATAAGTTTGTTGGCGCAACCGTAAAACTACCTATCGTTGATCGCGAAATTCCTATCTTCTCAGATTTTTATGTTGATGCGGGTTTTGGTTCTGGTTTCGTTAAGGTTACGCCTGCTCACGACCCGAACGACTACGCAATGGGTGAGCGTAACAACCTTGAGAAAATTAATATCTTCGACGAGACCGCTCATGTTGTTGAAGGCTATGGCGAATTTTCTGGTATGAGCCGTGATGAGTGTCGTCGGGCTATTGTTGCCTGGTTTGAAGATCATGGCTTGCTCGACCATGTAGAAGATCATAATCATTCAGTTATGCATTGCTATCGCTGCGATAGCACCTTAGAGCCTTGGCTTTCTGAGCAGTGGTTTGTTGCTGTTGATAAGCTTAAAGGTCCTGCCACGGATGCTGTCACTTCTGGTCAAATTACTTTCCACCCTAAACGTTGGACGCAGACATATTTGACATGGATGGAAAACCTTAAGGATTGGTGTATTTCCCGTCAGCTGTGGTGGGGTCATCGTATCCCTGTCTTCCACTGCGAGGCATGTGGCTGGGAAGATGCACTTATGGAAGATGTGGATGTGTGCCCGAAGTGTGGCGGACATGTTCATCAAGAAGAAGACGTGCTAGATACATGGTTCTCAAGTCAGTTGTGGACATTTGCAACACAGGGTTGGCCTGATCATCCTGAGCTTCTTGAGGGTCATCATCCTACAACGGCTCTTGTAACCGCTCGCGACATCATTGCGCTATGGGTTGCACGTATGATTATGTCGTCGACGTACTTCCTGAAGGAAATTCCTTTCAAGGATGTTGTCATTTACGCCACTATTTTGGCGAAAGACGGCACGCGTATGTCGAAGTCTAAAGGCAATGGCGTTGACCCAATGGATCTTATTGCCATGTATGGCGCCGATGCAATGCGCTTTAATTTGCTCACGCTTGTGACAAACAATCAAGATGTGCGCTTTGATGCTGACATCGACAAGAAGACGCATGAACTTTTGGGCAGCCCTCGTACCGAACAGGCGCGTGGTTTCGTTACCAAAATTTGGAATGCTAGCCGTTTTGTGCTTGGTAACCTTGAAGGCTTTACTCCAGGTGCACCTGTTGCTCGCACGCAGGCCGATGCCTGGATTTTCTCACGCTTAGCACGCCTTTCTGCTTCGGTAACCAGTGGAATTGAAACGTATCAGTTTGGTGAAGTTGCGCGCGACCTGCATAACTTCTTCTGGAACGAATTCTGCGATTGGTATATCGAATTCTCAAAGGCAGATTTGCGTGAAGGGGCAAATCCTGAGGTTCGCTTACAGACGCAGCGTAACCTTGTGTTTGTGCTTGATCAGGCCCTTCGCTTACTGCATCCTGCTATGCCTTTTGTTACTGAAGCAATTTGGGAACATGTACCTAAATCTGAAGGTGAAACTGCACCAGCACTTATGGTTGCGGCATGGCCAGAGCCTGAAAGCCTTGCAGGCTATATTGATGAAGATGCAGAACGTGCTGTTGGCATGTTGTGTAGTGTCGTTGGTGCCGTGCGTTCAACCCGCGCACGTTATGGTATTTCGCCAAAGCAGGAACTAGCTTGTGTGATTAAGGCTCAACAGGAAAATATTTCGGTTTTGCAGTCACTTTCAGCGCAAATTTCGTCAATGGCTCGCGTAAGTGATTTAACGATTGCTTCAGATGTTGCAAAACCCGCTGAAAGTGCAGCCGTCGTGTGTGAGGGCGCTGAGGTTTACAGCGTGCTTACTGGTATGGTTGACTTTGAGGCTGAGCGCGCCCGTTTGACAAAGGAAAGCAAAAAACTTGCTGCCGACGAGCAGAAGTTTGCTAAAAAGCTTTCTAACCCGGGCTTTTTGGCGAAGGCTGCGCCAGAGATTATCGAAAAGGACACTGCAAAGCTTGCTGATATTCGCGATCAACTTTCGCGTATTGAGGCTCAATTGGCAGAGCTTGGATAGGGTTTCGCTGCATAGAGCACTCCGAGCTTTCCAATAAAGTTTTGCACAAGGATTGGATAGTTTGCGAAGATGCAAGTCGAGCAAGATTTTCTCTTGTCAGATGTGTTGTGGGGAAGTATACTAACCAATCGTGTCTTATGACAATGTTTTAGGTTTTACTGAAGATATAAGAAGGAAACGGCAATGGATATCATTCGCGCCATCGAGCAGCAGCAGATTAAGGACGTCCCGGAATTTCACGTGGGCGACAATGTAAAGGTTCACTATCGCATTACTGAGGGTAACCGCGAGCGTATCCAGGTATTCCAGGGTGACGTCATCCGTCGTCATGGTCATGGTGCTCGTGAAACCTTCACTGTTCGCAAGATCAGCTTCGCAGTTGGTGTGGAGCGTACCTTCCCGGTTTACTCTCCGAAGATCGACAAAATCGAAGTGACTCGTGAGGGCGATGTTCGTCGTGCTAAGCTGTACTACCTGCGCGACAAGGTTGGCAAAGCTGCAAAAATCAAGGAAAAGGCTTTCCGCTAGGTCGTATGCCGCTTAACTTTCAAACCCCTCGGTTATTGCCGAGGGGTTTCTTATTTTTGAGGTATGCTTGCACATGATATGTTGAACATACCTTATCAATTGAAAGGCGAACTGATGGGGCTTTCGGTAGCTGACATTAAAGCGCGTTTACAACTAGCTGATGAACAGGAATTTGCTGTTCTTGAACGCTCGCTTCTTGCTGACTCCCGCAAAGGTGTTCAAGCAGCCCTTCAAAGCACCCGGAAACGTTTAGCTGCTCAGGCGGCTGAGCAGAAGCGTCTGTGTGGAATGTATGAGTTTGAGCGTGAAATTTCCGCAGGGAAGTTAGTGGTAGGCTTAGACGAAGTTGGGAGAGGCCCTGTTGCTGGCCCGCTTGCAGTAGGAGCTGTTGTATTGCCCGCTGAGCCTCAGGTTGAAGGGCTCAACGATTCAAAACAGGTAAAGCCTGAACTTCGCGAGCGTATTGCGGAGCAGATTAAAGCATGTGCGTTAGCTTGGACCGTTCAGTATATTTCTCCTGAAGATATTGATTCATGTGGTATGACAGCTTCACTTACGTGCGCATTTCGCCGGGCTGTTCGCGCAATTGAAGACAACGGAATAAAGCCTGAAGTTGTCCTGCTTGATGGAAATCCGCTGCATATGGATAAGCGTGAAATTAACGTGATTAAGGGTGATGGCAAATGCGCCTCAATTGCTGCGGCCTCAATTGTGGCAAAAGTCGAGCGAGATGCCTTAATGCGCGACTACGCTTTACAGTATCCTGAATATGGATTTGAGTCCAATAAAGGGTACGCCAGCGCGGATCATATTGCGGCTATCAAGCGGTATGGCTTATGCCCTATTCATAGAGTGTCTTTTTGCCATGCTTTTACGCAGGAGTCGCTGTTTTAAGTAAATCATTACTGCAGGTCAAACAACTGTTTAGCTTGTCAATAGCCTGCTAGATTTTTGCTAGGTTTCTGCTGGCTATATAAGCGTTTTGGCAAGCTGGGTGCTAGATTTGCGGTGCACACTAGTCATAGCGAGAAAGGGGCGCTATGGCTACAAAAACAAAGTCAAAATCTAAGGCAACCATTGAAGCAAATTGGGAAGAAAAGACTGTAACCACCACGAAGCAAACGAAAAAGTCGGTTGCTAAAAAGCAAAAATCAGATGATGAGACCAAAAAGCGTGGAGTGGCAACTAAAGAGAGAAAGCAAGGCGAAGTAAATAAATTGCTTGGCATGCGTGGCGAGGAAGCCGCAGTTCGTTTTCTTGAGCGCCACGACTACGAAATCATCGCTCGCAATTGGGTCTGTTCTGCAGGTGAAGCCGACATTATTGCGCTTGACGAAAAAGCGCTGGTGTTTGTAGAGGTAAAAACACGTCGGAGTACCGACATGGGGCTTCCGAGTGAAGCGGTAGATAAGAAGAAACGCGAGCGCTACGAAAAGATAGCCGCAATGTTTCTTATGAACTACGACGTTGTTGATGTGCAGGTACGCTTCGACATCATATCAATTCTTGTTGTAAGCAATGATCGTGCTTTCATCAGGCATCATGTTAATGCCTGGGGTATGG
>CAVEUW010000020.1:10841-30724 GCA_963619015.1 Senegalimassilia sp.
GGGTATGGCGTAATCATGGATACGTTGTATCGCGTCCGAACAGCTACCTTGCGCGGTGTTGAAGCAGTCCCGGTAGATGTTGAAGTTTGCATCACTAATGGTATGCCTGGCTTTTCTGTTGTTGGTATGGCAGACGCTTCAGTGCAAGAATCGCGAGAGCGCGTTCGCGCCGCAATTCGTGCGTGTGGTTTTACTATGCCAACTCACAAAGTAGTTGTTAACCTTGCTCCTGGTGCATTGAGAAAGACAGGGTCAGGGTTTGATTTGCCAATTGCAGTTGGACTTCTTGCAGCGTGTGGGCAGATTGATGGGAAGGCGCTTCAAGACAAACTGATAGTTGGGGAGTTGTCGCTGACAGGCCAAGTGCGTCCTGTTGCTGGTCTTTTGGCATATGCATTGTGCGCTAAGCGACAAGGCTTGACACTTTTAAGCGCAGCTGAAATTGGGGCACGGCCAGTAGAGGGGCTTGTGCGGCAGGTAGTGAAAACGCTTGCCGAATTTCGGCAAACTGAATTTCCAACTTTGTGTGGAAATGGAACCTTTGAAAAAGCTGACGCACTTGATTTTAAAGATGTAGCTGGACATGATTTAGCAAAGCGTGCGCTACAGATTGCTGCAGCAGGAGGACATGGGGTGTTGATGATGGGTCCTCCAGGTTCCGGAAAAACAATGCTCGCATCTCGTCTTCCTTCCATTTTGCCTCCATTAGAAAAAGATGAAGCACTTGAGAGTGCTGTCATTCATTCGGTTGCAGGAGGTGACGCCTCATCAATTTTGGCTGGTGTACGTCCATTTTGCAATCCGCATCATTCAGCAAGTATGGCTGGTCTTGTTGGAGGCGGATCTCCTCCGCGGCCCGGCTCAATATCACTTGCGCACAACGGGGTACTGTTCCTTGACGAACTTGCAGAGTTTTCTCCGTCTGTACTGCAGGGGATTAGGCAGCCTATGGAGTCAGGCAAGGTAACCATTACGCGTGCTGACGGTAATGTTGAGTTTCCGGCTCGGTTTATGTTGGTTGCTGCCGCTAACCCATGTCCGTGTGGTTACTTTGGTGACAAGGAGACTCCCTGTCGGTGTACGCAAAATCAAATTAGTCAGTATCAAGGTCGTATTGGAGGCCCGGTACTCGACAGAATTGATGTGCATATTGATGTAGCTCGAATGCCTCCTTCAGGTGTTTTAGCAACAGGAACAGGCACATCATCTGAGTCGCTTCGATGCGGGGTTATGGCGGCGCGTGAGTATGCATCATGGAGACGAGCGAAGAGCGGGATTGATGAGCGAGGGGCTAAAACTGAACTCTTAGTGCGCGCATGTTCGCTTAGTGACGCTGACCTTTCGTTTTTGGAATCTTTGGCACAAGCGGGACACATGAGTGGACGCTCTATTATGAGAACCTTGTCGTTGGCGCGTACTGTTGCAGATATGGAACAAACGCAGCGCGTAAACCGTAATCATCTTTGTGAGGCTGTAGGCTTCCGTTTGCGAGAGGCGGGTGCTTAAGTGAACGTTTCTCAAACAAAAGCAGGAGTTCCTAGGCAAAGCATTGCAGGTCCTCGGTTTGTTTTGGAGACTGATGATTCGCGGTTTCCTGAAGCGTTGCTGTCAATTCCGCGACCGCCAAAGCGACTTTATGTGTTGGGTAATCCTGATGTCTTGTCGATTCCTTCGCTTGCGGTAGTTGGCGCAAGGAAAGCAACACCATACGGATTAGGCTGTGCAAAAAGGTTTGCAAAAATTGCTGCTGAACGGGGAATTTGTATTGTCTCTGGCGGGGCAAGAGGTTGTGATTCGGCTGCGCATTTTGCAGCGCTTGAGGCTGGTGCGCCAACTATTGCTTTTTTGGGTGGAGGGTGTGATATGCCTTATCCTGCTGAAAATGCAGCTCTGTTTGAGCGGATCGCTTTGTCGGGCGGTGCGGTGGTATCGGAGCATCCTTGGTCAGCTCCTCCGCTTCCGCGCCAGTTTCGAACACGTAATAGATTGATAGCAGGGCTTGCACGCGCAACACTTATCGTTGAAGCAGGCATGCCCTCGGGTACGTTTAGTACTGCAGATGAAGCGCTGAGTGCTGGTAAAGATGTTCTTGTTGTTCCAGGTGCGATCACGTCTCAGTATTCAGCTGGCGCGAATAAGCTTCTATATCAAGGAGCAGACCCGGTTGTAGATGACGAAACGTTTGGTGATGCTTTGTTTCGCTTGTACGGATTCCTAAAACAGGAGGTATATACAAGCGAAGAAACCTCAACTAGTACTTCGAACCGTTCGAAAAAAGATGTTGTTTCGGATCCTATTGCTGATGCGCTTGCCGCCCATCCGATGGGAATGGAGGAACTATTTGAGCTAGCCAGACGGGTAAAGTCTGGGGAAGACGCACGACAATGGCTGATGCAGCGTTTGGCTGCAGGTGAAGCAGCTGGTCAATTTGCTCGGTGGCCCGATGGTCGATGGGGTCCTGTCACAAACTGAAGGCGCATTTCGTGTGAGGGGTTACAGGTTGCTCATGAGTAGATGATTGGCTCTGTTATCCTACGGAACATGACTAATTCCAATTCATCTAAAACTGTTGCTATCGTTGGTGCGGGCCTTGCAGGGTCAGAAGCTGCATTATATTTGGCAGACTTAGGCTTTTCTGTTCGCTTGTACGAAATGCGTCCCAATGTTCAGACGGAAGTTCATAAGACATCTTATGCGGCTGAACTTGTATGTTCTAATAGTCTTAAAAGCACGAAGGCAGAAAGTGCTGCAGGCATGCTTAAAGACGAACTCGCCTGCCTTCGCTCGCGCTTGTACGCAGCAGCGCTTCGTCATAGGGTTGCTGCTGGTGGAGCACTTGCGGTTAATCGTGAAACGTTTGCGAAAGACGTTACAGACCGCCTGCTTGCGCACCCGAACATTTCAATTGAGCGTAAGGAAGTTGGCTCGGTTGAAGAGGCGTGCGCTGATGTCGATGCGGTTATTGTTGCAAGCGGCCCTTTGACGTCAAATGCTTTGGCGGCTTCTCTTCTAGATATTACTGGTGAAGAGCAGCTTGCTTTTTTTGATGCGGCTGCACCAATCGTGATGGCCGATTCGCTTGATATGGACAAGCTTTTTAGGCAGAGTCGCTATGAAGCTGATGAGGTAGGAGATTACCTTAACGCTCCTTTTACTCGCGAAGAATACGAGCAGTTTGCTTCTGAGCTGATCAATGCAGAGCGTGTCATCATGCGCGATTTTGAGACACGTGATTTATTCCAAGCGTGCCAGCCAATTGAGGAAATTGCAAGAAAGGGACTTGATGCACCACGCTTTGGTACATTAAAGCCTGTTGGGCTGACAGACCCGAAAACAGGGCGTCGGCCGTGGGCTTGCTTGCAACTGCGTGCGGAAGATACTAATGCGACAAGTTATAACCTTGTTGGATTTCAAACGAATTTGACCTTCCCGGAGCAAAAACGTGTTTTCCGAATGATTCCCGGCTTGGAGCAAGCGGAATTTGCGCGTTATGGAGTAATGCATCGCAATACCTTTTTGAATGCCCCGGCGCTGCTTGATAATAACTTACAATTGCGGCAATCAGAGGGGTTGAGCGCCCCTGTGTTCATTGCTGGTCAGCTTGCTGGCACGGAGGGTTATTGCGAAGCGATACGATCTGGTTTGCATGCAGCAATTGGAGCTGCTGCAATGCTTTCGGGTAAAACTGCGCCACGTTTGCCTGAGGAGTGTTCCTTTGGCTCTTTGCTTGCGTATGCAACCAATCCTGCAACGGTTGATTATCAGCCAATGCACGTTAACTTCGGCATTATGAAACCGCTTCCAACTCGTATCAAAAACAAAGGTGAACGATATGTTGCATATGCTAATCGCGGGCACGAATCGCTGCTTCAGTATGCGGCTGATCTAGAATTAGCAGGCCTTCTGGTTGCAGACGAATCGTAGGGCAGTATGGCGGTTTCGAAAAGTATAGATGGTTCGGAAGAGTCGATCGACCAGACGATTGACGCATTTTGTCAAGGCTTCAAAGCTGAGCGAAACGCTTCAGAAAATACATTGCGCGCATATCATATTGATCTATCTGACTATGCGCGATGGGCTTCCCGCTCAAAGATTGATCCTATTCACCCTACGCACAAACAGCTTCGTCGTTATCTTGCTGAGCTTTCCTCTGCGCAATATGCAAGAACGACAATCAATCGGCGACTCTCGGCTCTACGCACGTTTTTTCAGTGGCTAAATATCACCGGCAGAACCGATGAAGACCCAGCAAGTGCATTAAGTGGTCCAAAAAAGTCGAAAAAACTTCCTCACGTTATTCGCCCTACTGATATGGTTGCGCTGCTAAGTGTCCACGCACCAAGAGATTCCTACGGGCACAAGCTTGAACAAACGCCTTCCCAGATGCGCGATCAGGCAATTCTTGAATTTCTCTATGCGTGCGGTGCTCGTATCTCTGAAGCTTCGGGGCTACTGCTTGAAAATGTTGACCTTGAAGGTGCTCAGGTGAAGGTTTTTGGGAAAGGTGGAAAAGAACGAATTATTCCACTGCATGATTTAGCTGTAAGCTCGATGCGTAAATACATGCTTGTCGGGCGACCAAAACTTTTAAATTCTGCGTCACCTTGCCCGAATTTTTTCTTATCAACGCGTGGTGGCGCTATGGGTACAGATGCCATGCGTAAAATGTTTAAGACGACTTGTGTACAAGCTGGTCTGCCGACCGATATTACACCTCATGATATGCGCCATACTTTCGCTACTGACCTGCTAAATGGAGGTGCTGACTTGCGTTGCGTTCAAGAACTATTGGGCCATGCGAGCCTTTCTACCACACAGGTGTATACACATACGACACCTGGGCGTCTTTCTGAAG
Organism: Senegalimassilia sp.; assembly: GCA_963619015.1. Taxonomy (GTDB): domain Bacteria; phylum Actinomycetota; class Coriobacteriia; order Coriobacteriales; family Eggerthellaceae; genus Senegalimassilia. Next base: position 15,697 of record CAVEUW010000020.1, read on the forward strand.
TGCATAAGCTTGCACACCCGCGTGGATGATGCTGGCAAAATTGCCGCTTGTCGTTAATTGCAAGGTGGCAGCGAAGATTGAAGTAGCTACGAAGATCGAGGCAGCAGCGAAGAGCGAATCGATCGCGAACAGCGAAGCTGTCGCATGAAAGTTAGCTTTACTTTCCGATTAAGTGACGAATTGCTGCGATAGGGTGCTTTGTGAGCATGCGTGGGCCGGAATAGCGCATGACCTGGCGAATTCGCTCACGCATCTCAGGTTTGTAGCAGTGGTTCTCGCAAGCGTCGCAACTTGTCTTAACTTCCATTTTGCGGCAGCGCTGAGTACGCAAAGCAGCATAGGCGTCAAGCTCTGCGCAGCTTTCGCAAACAGTCTCACCGCAAACGGCAGTTGCGTTTTTTTCGGATTCAGCGTGATTGCCTGCGCAATACAAAGCAATCATTTGTGAAACCGTGCGAACTTCGCGAATTCTGCGCTTAGCAATTTTCGGAGAATCTTCCAAGGCTGAAATCCTAGGCTGCAGTTAAACGAATACCGACATATGCAGCAGATTCAGGAAGGCCAGAGATGCTGTACTTATTTGAAAGTGCAGTTGCAGAAACGCGCCAGTTATAAGTAGTTCCATCAATATCGATAGTGCCAGTTTGGTAAGTATTGCCAAGGTCGTCAGTGCCTTTGCCATCTTCAGGAGTGGTTTGTGGGTCAAAGCCTGCGGCAACAATTGCTGATGAGATTGCTGATTCAAGAGACCCTGCAGTGAAGTCAGCGTATTTGACGGCGATAGTCTCGCCTTCAGAGCGGTCGATGCTTAGCGTCCACGAACCGTTAAGCAACTTAGCTGCATTTGCTGCAGACAGAGATGTAACACCTTTAGCGTACATAGCTGTAGCTTCGTCAAGTGTTACATCATCGGGCAATTTAACCAATTCTAAGTCGGTCGATCCATCGGCGGTTTGGTTGTAGATCACGTAGCCCTGATTGTTCAAGTTAGCGATAATAGTTTCGTTATCTATGCCGGTTAATGTAGACATAACTGGCAGATTATAAGAAACAGAACGCGTAAGGTTTTGCTCAAGCGTTGCTTGGCTTGCTGCATTGTTGCCGACGACAGTGCCAATAGCATCGCTTCCCATTCGAATTCCGATAACCACAGCAATGGCAACAAAAATGCCCGTAAGAATTTTTGCCCAATTAGGCATGTCGATGGGTCGGTTTAGGCGCGAGCCATCAAGGTAAGCAACAGAACCAGAAAGGTTCGTATAATCAGGTTTACGGTGAAAAAGCAACGTGGCCCTCGTTTCACATCGTCTTGAATCTTTGTGTGCGCAGTTCAGTATAGCATTGCGACATGTAGAAGTTCATGGTAGCCTACAAACTGCCCATGGGGGAGTAGCAGGCAAGTATTACTTGCGGTGCGTTCAACATCGTGGTCGGTAAACGGCCTGGCGTACCTGAAATTGCAAGACTCATGGCGCAGTGCCCTGTATGTAGCGTGCTGCGCCATGAGTCTTTTTTCATGCTTGACGCTTTTGGGTATGCGCACTTGCGTATCATATGGTTAAGTCAGACGACAAGGAGCTGTTTTGGATCTTTCCATTTTTACAACCCCCGAGGCTTGGATTAGCCTAATCACCCTAATGTTTTTAGAGGTGGTCCTCGGCGTTGACAACATCGTTTTCATCTCGTTAACGTCGAATCGTTTGCCTGAAAGCCAGCAACCACTAGGCCGTAAACTTGGTCTTGCGGGTGCGATGGTTTCGCGTTGTATCTTTTTGTGTTTTGCGAGCTACCTCGTTCATATGTCTAACGCCTTGTTCACTATTGACCTGGGTTTTTGGTCGCATGGAGTTAGTGTTCGCGACTTAGTTTTGTTCTTCGGTGGCGCTTATCTTATTTATAAAGGCATTGCCGAATTGCGTGATGTGTTGGCTTTAACAGAGGAAAAAGCAGAGGCTGAGGAAGGCGCTTCGCCAAAGAAGTCAATTGGTCTTGCCCAAGCAATCGCTACGATTATGGTAATGGATGTTGTGTTCTCTATCGACTCAGTTATTACAGCTGTTGGTTTGGCAGAGCACCTGATTATCATGATTTTGGCCGTAGTATTTGCAATCATTATCATGATGGTATTTATTGATGCAATTTCAGACTTTATTAATAAGCACACGGAAATGAAGATTCTTGCGCTTGTATTTATCGGTGTTATTGGCGTTTTGCTGTTGCTTGATTCACTTGGTATTAATTCTGGTATCGAAGTGCTTGATATGCATATGGAAAAGCTTATGGTTTATTTCGCCATGGTTTTTGCTGTTGTCCTTGAAATTATTCAAATGCGCTGGTCAAGTAATCTTGAACGCTGGAAGGCTTCCCAGATGCAAACAGGTGCTTCTAAGGCTGAAAAAGGCGTTGATGTGGCAGCTACCGATAAAGAGTAATGCTCGCTCATAAAGTCTAGCGTGCCTTAAAAGTTAGATATACAACAAAGCGTCACTACAAAGTAGCCCCTCTTATGGGGCTACTTGCTTTCGTTAAACAGAGCAAAACCTTCTTCGGATACAAACAATCGGCAAGCACGCGGCATAATGGATGCGCTAAACGGCGTGGTAAGCCCTGTTGCTTCTCCGTCATATTGCACCTCCAGGGGAGGGTCGGCAGTTACTTTGACAGATTTTGAGCGGTAGATTTCAAGCGCATCAGTGCGATCAGGGAATTCTCCATCGCGGTCAAGAATGCCGGCAAATACGGCGGGAAGCAAATCGAACGCTGTTTTACCCTTTAGTACTACAACGTCAAATGCGCCATCGCGTGGTTCGTTTTCATGGGTAACGGTAATGTCGAATTGAATTTTTGAGAAGTTGACTAAAAGTACCCCTAAGCCTTCACTTTCAATTGTTCCCTCATCAAGCTCGAGTGTAAATTTTGAAAACTGTGGCTTGACATTCATAACGGCAGCTTGCAGGTAGGCAAGTGGCCCAAGCAGCTTCTTGCCGCGCTGAGCTGCGCGCATAATAGTTGCGTCATAACCAGCGCCGGCCATAATGCTAAAGCCAAATTTTTTATCAGCTACACTGATTTCACCCATATCGAAATCAAGCGTTTTCCCACTTCTGACCAGCTTAGAGAGCGCATGGGGTTCAAGCGGGCTAGCTAGATTGAGTGCCAGCAAATTAGCAGTTCCGGCAGGGAAGGGAAGCACTGGAATTTTTGTGTTCGCAAGTAGGTAACAAACGGTAGCTACTGTGCCATCACCACCGGCGGCAATTACGGCATCGTAGTTTTGAGCGTCGTTAAGCAGGCTTTCAAGTGGGGTTTCGCCGCTGGTAGAGCGCATGCACACTTCATCGCCATCTTGAGCGAAGCTGCGGATGAAATCGTATACGGCGCCTTCGCCGTACCCTGATGCCAAATTGTTAATGACGAGCAGTTTCACGGAATTCCCTTCACTTGCTATATGATTGCATGGTACCGCAGAATAGATATAAACGTAAGGAACCAACCGTTGTACATCGCAAACCAAGAATCCTTTGAGGCGTTCTTAGACCGCGCAAGCCTTTCAAGTGTCCTTGCCATTGATACCGAGTTCCTTCGTGAACGCACTTATTATGCCAAGCTGTGCTTGATTCAGCTCGCAACTGATACCGAGGTTGCAATTGTTGACCCGTTTGAAATTTCCGACATAACGGTTATGCGCGACATTTTGGAAAATCCTGATGTCATTAAGATTTTTCACGCAGCTGGCCAGGATCTGGAAATCATTTGGCACGAAGTTGGCTGCATGCCAAAACCGTTGTTTGACACTCAGGTTGCTGCTGCGCTGCTTGGTCATACGCAGCAAATTGGATATGGCGCGCTTGTTCATGCTGTGTGCGGCGTACAGCTTAAAAAGATAGATTCGTACACTGATTGGTCACGTCGCCCACTTTCCGATTCGCAGCTTACTTATGCTGCTGACGATGTGATTTATCTTCCCCAAATGTATGAAAAGATGCACGCTGAACTTGAGAGCCTGGGACGTTTGAACTGGCTTGCTCCTGAATTTGAGGAAATGAGCGACCCGTCCCGTTTTCAATCAGACGAACGCGAGCGCTATAAGCGTCTAAAGCGTGTCGGTCAGCTGTCTCGTCGCCAATTGGCAGCTGCTCGTGAAGTTGCAGCCTGGCGCGAACTTACTGCTCAAAAGCGCAACGTGCCTCGTAAATGGGTTATGACTGATGAACAAATAGTAGAGTCTTGTAAGCGTGAGGCTCGAACTATTGACGATTTGTTCATGGTCCGTGGCATGCGTGAAAAATTAGGAACGCGTGATGCTCGTGAAGTTGCTGGGCTTATGAAAGCCGCTTTTGACGCTTCGCCAGATACCTGGCCAGAGCCTGATCGCAGTGGAAAAAATGAACCAAATGTCGATGCTCCAATGGATCTTATGACGGCACTTGTACGCTTACGCGCAAAAGAAAATGGCGTGGCATTTCCTACTCTTGCAAGTCATGATGATTTGTTGCGAGTTGCACGAGGGTATCGCAATGGGATTGATCTTTTGCGCGGTTGGCGTCGTGCGCTTGTTGGCGAAGAATTGCTTGAGTTGCTTGACGGTAAACTGACGCTTTCTATTAGCGGGCACGAGTTGCTTGTGACGCGCTTAGATGGCGATCGTTAAGCTAATTTCTCATGGAGAATAATCGCCAAAGCTCAAGTGGCTCGCGCTAGATGCGGCTTAGGTGCAAAACTGAACGCTCATTGCCTGGTTTTCAAGCATGTGCGTTTCGCCGATATTTCGGGTAACGGATTGCGAACGTTTCTTAGCAAGTTAAACGATTCGCCCGAACTTAAGGTATTGCTTCGGTATACTTGGGCATGAATCAAAAAGGGGCACATATTGGCGTTATGCTGCGCTAATGGTTTTCGAAAAGGAGTCCTCCTATGTCAATGTCGTATTTGGGCCTGATTGTTATTACGATGCTAATCGGCGGCGCTGCAACGCTGTACGTTAATTCTCAAATCAAGAAGTATACGCAGGTGAACGCATCAACTGGCATTACGGGTGCTCAGATGGCTCAACGTATGCTTGACGCTAACGGTGTAACAGGTGTCCAAATTTTCCAGGGCGGTGCGAACGAAGACCATTTCGACCCGCGTAGTAACTCCATCACGCTTGACCCTGATGCTTATTCAGGAACTTCCATTACAGCTATTGCTACTGCATGCCATGAAGTAGGCCATGCCTGTCAGTATGCTCAGGGCTACACGCCTATGAAAATTCGCAGTGCGCTTGTTCCTGCTGTTAATCTTGCCTCGAATTCATGGATTTTCATTTTAATGCTTGGCATTGCATTAAATATTTCTGGTCTTACATTGTTTGCATGCTTGGTGTACGCAGTCGTCGTTCTATTTCAGCTGGTAACACTGCCTGTGGAATTCAATGCATCACATCGCGGGCTTGCGTATCTTTCGACGCAAGGTTTATCTAAATCTGAACAATCTGGAGCTTTCAGCGTATTGCGCGCATGTGCGCTAACGTACGTTGCTGCTGCACTGACCGCCGTGCTGCAGCTTTTGTACTATCTATCGATGTCCCGCAACAACGACTAAGCTGTGACTCGTTGTGGTCGCGCGAAATGATGCGGCGCCTGACCCGGTTGCGGCTGCAAAAAATGCAGCGAATGCCTTTGGCGTAAACTTTAATACCAATACTTCTTTTCAGGCAGGGTCTTCTGCACAAGGCACGGCTGACCCCGAAAAGCCTCGAGCACTTTCGGTTTCAGCTGCAATGCAGCTTGCAAAAGGTGCGCTTGAGGGAGTCACTGTGCGTCTTGTTGGTGAAGTCTCTGAGCTTTCAGACAAGCAGGGCTATAAAGCCGTCTACTTCACAGTCAAAGATGATTCTGCATCGCTTCCATGCATGATGTGGAATAACCGCTATCGTGCTTCTGGCGTTCAGTTAAGCGTTGGAAAGCTTGTTGAAATAACTGGACGCTTCACGCTTTATGCGGCAAAAGGTCGTATGAACTTTGACGTCTTCACTGTGGCTTTGGCTGGTGAAGGAAACTTACGCGCTCAAGTTGCAAATCTGGCACGCAAACTTGAAGCCGAAGGGCTTATGCGTCCTGAACGAAAATTGCCAATTCCCCAATATCCACTGACTATTGGATTAGTTACTTCTCCCCGAGGAGATGCGGTGCATGACGTGCTGCGTACGTTGCGTAGGCGTTATCCGGTAGCTCGGGTTTTGTTTGCAGGCGTTCCTGTGGAGGGGCCAACTGCTGCAGCCGGCATTGTGGAAGGCATGCGTGCTGTTTATCATGCAGGCGCTGAAGTAGTGCTTGTGGTGCGCGGCGGTGGTTCGTATGAAGACCTCATGCCATACAACGATGAATTCTTGGCACGCATGATTGTCAAATGCCCCGTGCCGGTTGTCACAGGAATCGGCCATGAGCCTGATACCTCAATTGCTGACATGGTTGCCGATGTGCGTGCTTCGACCCCTACAGCTGCTGCTGAAAAAGTGAGTCCTGCTCGAGAAAACCTTGACGCGTATTTTTCTGCATGTAGCACTTCATTGAACAACACTGTGCGTTATGCGCTTGAGCGTTCTGCTGCTCGGCTTGACCGTCTTGGCGACCGTTCGTTATTCAAGGACCCAAATACTCTTCTTGCTGATGCGGCATTAGGCCTCGATAGCGCTGCGGATAGGCTTGCGCGCGCTATTCCTAACAACATCGAACGCGATGCGCTCAATGTTGATCGTCAACGATTAAAACTTACAACATTATTGAAGCATGCCTTAGATTCACAGTATGCAGCACTTGAGGAAAATACGCGTCGCTTGCGCTCGCAAGGGACGTGTGCGACCTTACCGTACGCTCAGCAAATGAGTTTGGCTGCTGGCAAGCTTGAAGCCTTGTCTCCGTTGGCGGTTCTTGGTCGTGGGTATTCGATTGCTCGCAACGAGTCGAATGAGATTGTGAAATCTATCGAACAAACTTCGCCTGGCAGCAAACTTGATGTGTCGGTATCTAATGGTGTTATTCATTGTCAGGTTAATGGTGCCACCCCTGTTATTTCTGAAGTAATCACATTGGAAGGTGAACAAGATGAATAATCAAACGAAAAAACCTATCGAGGAATTGACGTTTCGCGAGGCTATGGCCGAACTTGAAGGCATCGTTGGCATGCTTGAATCGAATACCTTAGAGCTTGAGGATAGCCTTGCCGCGTACGAACGTGGCGTTGCTTTACTGCGCGCGCTGCAGGGAAGGCTAGCGGGTGCACAGCAAAAGGTTGATGTGCTGATGGGTACACTTGAACCTGAAGTTGCTGACGACGTGCGCGATAGTACGCTTTCTTAAGGCCGTTTGCCGAGCAGATAAGTGTCGTAGCTACTTAGTCTGCGTTAGGCTCGGTACAATAAAGCAAATTTGTTTACTTATTAAGGGGGCTCTGCTTTGAACGTACTGGTTATCAACGCAGGTTCATCTTCGCTGAAATACCAGCTTATCCATGTTGAAGCCCAAGCGGTTTTAGCCAAAGGCATTTGCGAACGCGTGGGGTCGGCTGAAGCTTTCCATAAACACGGCATTGATGATAACGAAGTTGTTATTGACGCGCATATGTCTGATCACGATGACGCAATGGCACTTGTGCTCGATGCGTTGGTGAACAGCTCAGATGCTGCGATTTCGTCTCTTGAAGAAATTGATGCAGTTGGCCATCGTATTGTTCAGGGCGGTAAATATTTTGATCGCTCAGTGCTTATTGATGACGAGGTAATTGCAAAAATCGACGAATTGGCTGAATTGGCTCCATTGCATAATGGTGCCGCGCTTATGGGTATCCGTGCGTGTCAGAAGCATATGCCGGGTGTGCCGATGGTTGCAGTGTTTGATACGTCGTTTTTCCAAACCCTGCCTCCGAAGGCGTATATGTACCCGCTGCCGTACGAGTTGTACGAAAAGTATTCCATTCGCAAGTACGGTGCTCATGGTACGTCGCATCGATATATTTCAGAACGCGCAGCGGCGCTTTTGGAAGAGCCGCTTGAAGATTTAAAGCTTATTACGCTTCATCTGGGTAATGGTTGTTCGGCAAGTGCTGTTGACCATGGTGTCGCTGTTGATACATCTATGGGTCTAACTCCGCTCGATGGTCTTATGATGGGTACGCGTTGTGGTGCAATTGACCCTGCAATTGTTCCTTTCGTCATGGAACATGAAAACCTTACGCCTGCTGAGATGAATGATGTGATGAATAAGCAATCAGGCTTGTTGGGTATTTCGGGCGTTTCAAATGACCTTCGCAGTGTTCGTGCAGCTTCTGAGGCCGGCGATGAGCGTGCAATGCTTGCTTACGAGATGTTCTCGAACTCAGTGAAGAAATACATTGGCCAGTATATTGCTGTCATGGGCGGCGTAGATGCCATTGTTTTGACTGCTGGTGTTGGTGAAAATTGCGAGAAAATGCGTCGCATGATATTCACTGGTTTGCAGCCACTTGGCATTAAGCTTGATGAGGAAAAGAACCGTGCTCGTGGGTTTGAGCGTGTTATCTCAACTGACGATTCCGAAGTGCTGATTATCATCATTCCAACGAACGAGGAATACATGATTGCGCGCGATACGTATGAGATTTTGCACGGATAACGTTTTACTAGAATCAATGACCTTTGCTTCGGGCGTCCTTCTAAGGGCGCCCGATTTGTTTGCAAGGTTCATTAAGCGTTAGTGTTAGATCCGCAAATAGTGCGTTCTTATAGGGTATATAAGGCCTAATGCTATAGTCTTACGGTTTGGGTGGCATCAATAAAAATGGCGCGGAGAATCGAACTCCGCGCCACGAAACTTGTAAAGTGGTGCTCCCTTTAGTTTTACGACTACTGAGCAGCCTTTTTCGCTTGGCACTGGATGCAGGTAATGGCAATGACGCCGACGATATCGTGGGCGGTGCATCCACGTGACAAGTCATTTACAGGTGCTGCAATGCCCTGCGTGATAGGACCAAAAGCTTCAGCCTTGGCCAGGCGTTGTACCAGCTTGTAGCCGATGTTGCCTGCATCAACGTCGGGGAAGATTAGACAGTTCGCCTTGCCGGCAACAGCGCTGTCGGGGGCTTTCGCAGTACCGACTGAGGGCACGATGGCAGCATCAGCCTGCAGTTCGCCGTCAAGGGCAAGCTCAGGAGCTAATTCGTGAGCAATAGCGGCGGCTTCAACAACCTTTTTGGCGTCATCGTTTTTCGCGGAGCCATGCGTGGAATGCGACATCATTGCTACAACGGGTTCGCTACCCATAAGCGTTTTCCACGACTTCGCTGAATTGACTGCAATGTGTGCGAGTTTCTCAGCATCAGGCTGGACTTCAAGTCCGCAGTCGCTGAACAGCATTGTGCCATTCTGGCCATACTCGCAGTCGGGGATAACCATGATGAAAAAGCTGCTGACAAGCTTCACGCCAGGTGCGGTGCGCAGGATTTGAAGCGAAGGACGCAGCACGTCGCCGGTTGCATGGCATGCGCCGGCAACCATGCCGTCGGCACGCCCGGTTTTTACCATCAAGACGCCGAAGAATAGCACGTCTTTTACCTTTTCTGCTGCTTCTTCTGGCGTCATACCCTTAGCTTTGCGCAGCTCATATAAGGTGTCGGCAAATTCGGGTAGCAGTTCGGATGTTTTCGGATCGATAAGCTCGGCGCCATCAAGGTTGCGCCCCGATGCTTTGATGCCTTCAAGATTGCCAAGAATAATGAGGTTGGCAACATTTTTTTGCAGAATGGTTTCGGCTGCTTCGAGCATGCGCGGGTCGTCACCTTCAGGCAAGATGATAGTTTGCTTTTCAGATGCGGCACGGCTTAGCATTGATTCCAAAAACGTGGTCATAGTGCTTCCTTCTTTCAGTTGCTTGTACACCTGTAGGTATACGTTTTGCTTGTTGTCTTTACAGGTTTGGTTGTAACTTCCTTGTCAGATTGAATTTTATTCGCAGGCGGCCTGATAGTGTGCCTTCTTTAAGCACCTTACCGGTAAAATGATATGTAACGCATACAAGCGGCGTTCGTTTTGCGGTAATTTTGGCGCTGTGGGTACGGGCGAAGTAGGCCCGGGAAGGATGTTCATGAAAACCATTTCGTTTGCTATTCCGTGCTACAACTCGGCTGAATATATGGATAAATGCATTGAGTCTCTGCTTGATTGTGCTGGCGATGCGGGAACTCGCGATATTGAAATCATTATTGTTGATGATGGATCGGTTAAAGATAATACCGCGCAAAAGGCTGACGAATGGCAAGAGCGTTACCCTGGTGTTATCAAGGCTGTTCATCAGGAAAACGGCGGACATGGCCAGGCGGTAAATACCGGTTTGGCGAATGCAACTGGTTTGTATTTCAAGGTTGTTGACTCTGATGACTGGCTCGATAAGCGCGCTATGGAAGACGTTATGAAGTACGTGCGCTCGCAGGTTGGCCGCGATACACCTACGGATATGGTTGTGGCAAATTACGTGTACGAAAAGGTTCACGAGAACACGCGCACAGTTATGCATTATCGCAATGTGTTTCCCGAAGGTCGTGAATTCGGCTGGGAAGAGGTCGGGCATTTTGGCGCAAGTCAGTACCTGCTCATGCATTCAGTCATTTACCGCACTGAACTTTTGCGTGGCATGGGTTTGCAGTTGCCTAAGCATACCTTCTACGTTGACAACATTTTTGTCTACGTTCCCTTACCGCAGGTCAAAACAATCTATTACCTTGATGTTGATATGTACCGCTACTTCATCGGTCGTGAGGATCAATCGGTTAACGAATCGGTTATGATGAGCCGCATTGACCAGCAGCTTCGTGTGACGCGCATCATGATTGATGCAGTGCAGCTGCCTTCCGGAGTTTCTGAAAAGCGTCTTGAGCGCTATATGGAGAACTACCTTTCTATGATGATGTGTATCTGCTCCATTTTCCTGCGCATGATTAATACTGACGAAGCTGAAGACGACCGTGAAGCAATCTGGGCTTACTTGAAAGAGCACAACCCCGAGGTATATCGTCGTGTACGTCGTAGTGTGTTGAATATGGGTACTAACTTGCCAACCGAGGTGGGTCGTAAAATCGGTATTACGGGTTATCACGTAGCACAACGCATCTTTAAGTTTAACTAGTTGCAGCGCCTCTTGTGTCAGCTCTGGATGCAAGGGGTGCTTTAGAATAGGTGAGTTTCATATGGAAAACAAAATTAAAGGCGAAGGAATCCTGCTTGTTGATTTAGGCAACTCTGTTACAACAGTTGGGGTTGCGATAGATGCCGAACTCGTTGAAACATGGACCGTTGCAACTCGACCTGAACTCACCTGCGACGAAGCTGAGCTTTCCATACTTACATTTCTGAATGCTAGGCTGCCTGCGGTTCAAGTTGTTGACGCTGCGCTCTGTTCGGTAGTTCCATCGCTTACATCAGTTTGGGAGTTGGCTTTAGGGCGCATTTCAGATAAGCGTCCTATGAGTGTCGGACCAGGCCTTAAAAGCGGTCTCAAGATGCATCTTTCTGCGCCGACTGAATTAGGGCGCAGATCGCGTTGCTGATTGTGTTGCGGCAAAAGAATTATATGGTTGCCCAGTTTTGGTGGTCGATTTTGGTGCGGCTACAAATATTGAAGTCATTGATGATCAGGGAGTATTGCTGGGGGGAGTGATTGCTCCCGGTATTCGGGTTGCAGCAAATGCTGTTGCTCAAGCTGCAGCGCAACTTCCTATGATTGAACTGAAGGCTCCAAAGCACGTAATTGGTGCTTCGACGCGGGATGCCATGCAATCGGGCATTGTTATTGGTGAAATTGCACGAATTGATGGGCTTATTGAGGCTATTTGGGAAGAGCTTGGATACGAGTGTCAGGTTGTAGCTACTGGTAGCGACGCTTGCGCCATAACTGCCCTTTCTGAGCATATTGGTGCAGCTGACGAATTATTAGGGCTTAAGGGTCTTTTGTATTTGTATCAACGTAATCGTCGCAGCAAAAAGAAGTAGTAGAGGTAAAAATGTTTAGCAAGCGCCTTTGTGCGATGGTGCCCGGGGCAATAAAGTACATTTTTGCAAGTGTTATTGCTCAGTGGGTGGCACTGATTTGCAATATCGTTGTAATCATGTCGATTGGCGTTTTTTCTGGTCAACTTATTGATGGAACAGCCAATGCTTCGTGGCTGTATAAGTTGGCTCTTGTCGCTGTATGCGCCATTATTATCCGTGTTCTGTGCTTAAGTGGGGCATCTTGCGCTGGACAGTCCGCTTCTGCTTGCGCAAAAAGTACCGTGCGACGTGCTGTTTATGACAAGCTTGTCCGCATGGGGCCTTCTTATACAGAACATGTAGCAACCTCTGAAGCGGTTCAGGTCAGCGTAGAGGGCTGTGAACAACTTGAAGCTTATTTTGGTCAGTATTTGCCGCAATTGTTCTATGCAGTATTAGCGCCAATAACTCTTTTTATTTGTCTTGCGCCCTTATGTTTGCCTGCTGCTCTTGCGCTTCTTATTTGCGTCCCGCTTATTCCAATTTCAATTGTTGCTGTTCAGAAAATTGCCCGTCGGGTGATGGGGAAGTATTGGGGTGCTTATACCGATTTAGGTGGAGCCTTTTTAGAAAACTTGCAGGGTTTAACGACGCTTAAAATCTATCAGGCTGACGAACAACGTCATCAGCTTATGAATGAGCAAGCCGAAAAGTTTCGCGTTGCAACTATGAAATTGCTGACCATGCAGTTAAATTCGGTCACCATTATGGACTTGTTCGCTTATGGTGGCGCTGCTGTTGGCATTATCATGGCTATCGTTCAATATACCAGCGGAAACGTGCCATTCTTTGCAGCGTTCACTGTGGTGTTCTTGTCGGCGGAATTCTTTATTCCCATGCGTACGTTAGGGTCGTTTTTTCATACGGCAATGGGCGGCATGGCTGTTGCCGATAAAATGTTCGCCATTTTGGATGCGCCTGAACCTGTTTGTGGAACGCAGCGAATTAATGCAGCTCAAGCAGATGTCGTTTGTCAAAATGTTTCGTATTCATACGACAATTCGCGCACTGTGCTAAATAATATCGATTTCAAGGCTTGCGCTGGAAGCTTTATAGGCATTGTTGGCGAATCTGGTTCGGGTAAGTCTACGCTTGCGGGAATCCTCTGCGGTAGAAATGCTGGCTATACCGGTAACGTGACAATTGGCGGGGTTTCGCTTGAAGAGGCAACGCGCCAATCAGTGGCGCAAACAGTTACTGTGGTGCCGTTTTCCAGCTATTTGTTCTCGGGTACTGTTCGCTCAAATTTGCTGATGGCAAAACCAGACGCTTCTGATGCAGAGCTTATGGATGTCCTTGCGCAGGCTCGCCTCGATGGGTTTATTCGCGCGATTGGAGGCCTTGATGCGCCAATATCCGAGCAAGGGGGTAACCTTTCAGGTGGTCAGCGTCAGCGTTTGGCGCTTGCCCGTGCGCTTTTGCATGACACGCCGATTTATATTTTTGATGAGGCTACCTCCAATGTTGACGCTGAAAGCGAACAGGCAATCATTGAGGTGATTCATAAACTGGCGAAAACCCACACCGTCATTATGATTTCGCATCGCTTATCTGCGGTGAAGGCAGCAGACTGTATTTATGTTTTGGATGCTGGGCACGTTGTGCAAGCAGGCTCGCATGATCACCTGTTGGCAACTGGTGGCGCATATGCAAAGCTTTGGAGTCAGCAGGCTGAACTTGAGACATTTGCTCAAGGTGCGCTTAATAATGAAGATACTGCCGACGTGGAAGGCAAAGTTGAAGGTTTGCCTAACTCGGGTTCTTCTTTTGCCTCTGTTTCAGTTGCTTATAGCCCAGATCAAAACGTTGAAGGTTTCCCCGTTACTCAAGATGAAAATTGCGCAAAGCCTACCGGCCGTTCTGGCTTGTCAATTATGATGCGCCTCGTGAAGCTTGTCGGGCCGCTTGTTCCAGTGATGTGCGCGGCAATCATATTGGGTGTCCTTGGATTCTTTGCTGCAATTTACCTCACCGTGATAGGTGCTTGTGCCCTTGTTGGCGCATTTGGTACTCACTTTGGCGTCCAATTAGGAATAGGCATGCTCTTTGTTGCAATTTGCGGCATTGTGCGTGGTCCACTTCATTATGGTGAACAAATCTGCAATCACTATCTGGCATTCAAGATTTTGGCCCTAGTGCGTGATAAGGTGTTTGGAAAGCTGCGCACGTTAGCTCCTGCAAAGCTTGAAGGCAAAAGCAAAGGCGATTTAGTTTCGTTACTAACTTCTGACATTGAATTACTTGAAGTCTTCTACGCACACACTATTTCTCCTGTAGCTATTGCACTCATCGTAAGCGTTGGCATGGTTTGCTTTATTACCAGCATTAATGTTGCTTTGGGCATTGCCGCTTTATGTTGCTATGTGACCATCGGCATTGTTGTTCCTGTTTGCTCGTCTAGGCTTGCTGGTACTCGCGCAAGACAATTGCGTGATGCGCTTGGTGCTATGAATGCATTTGTTCTTGATAGTTTGCGTGGTCTGCGTGAAACCTTACAGTTTGGTCGCGAGGACGACAGAAGCCGTGAACTTGACAATCGCATGATTTATTTGGCTGAAACAGAACGTGGGCTTAAGCGACGTGCATCGTGGGCTATGTCGGTAACAAACGGTCTTGTGCTGGCTTTAGACGTTATTGTATTTATTCTGGCTGGTGCGCTGAGTATGACAGGCGCTATTTCTCCTGATAAAGCTCTTGTTGCTTGTGCTGCAGTTATGTCTTCGTTCGGGCCGGTTATCGCGGTTGCCAACCTTGGCTCTTCACTTCAACAAACACTTGCAAGTGGTGCTCGTGTGCTAGATCTTTTAGACGAACAGCCTCAAACACGAGAAGTTGAAGATGGGGTTGCGCTCGAATCGTTTTGTGGCGCTGAGGCAAACCATGTTAACTTCTCATATGGCAATGATTTAATCTTGAGTGATGTAAACCTTGCTGTGAACCCTGGCCAAATTGTGCACTTACGAGGCAGGAGCGGTTCGGGTAAATCTACGC
>CAVEUW010000020.1:30777-33122 GCA_963619015.1 Senegalimassilia sp.
AATCTACGCTGTGCAAACTATTTATGCGTTTTTGGGATACCACTTCAGGTCAAATAAGAATTTCTGGGTCGGATGTAAAGACGATTAACACGTCAAGCCTTCGAGAAAACGAGGGCTACATGACACAGGAAACGCACTTGTTCGCCGGTACGGTTGGCGAAAATATTTTGCTTGCTAACCCTAATGCTTCAGAGGAGCAGTTGCAGCTAGCCATCGAGAAAGCATCACTCGGCACGTTTGTAGAGCGGCTTCCGCAGGGCCTTAATACGCAAGTTGGAGAACTTGGCGACACGCTTTCAGGTGGTGAACGACAGCGTATTGGTCTTGCGCGCATGTTTTTACATGACGCTCCGTTTGTGCTGCTTGATGAGCCAACGAGTAACTTGGACAGCCTAAATGAGGCATCGGTGTTGCGAGCGCTTTCTTCATGTAGCGCAGGCAAAACTATCGTGCTTGTGAGCCATCGCGCGTCAACAGCATCCATTTGCGACGTGGAATACACTGTTGAACATGGACGACTTTCTTAGTGTTGGACAAGTGGCGTCGGCGTCTGCGACTGCGACGTATTCGCAAATGCTTTTAGCGATTGCTACCAAGTAGCTGACTCAAGCGTTTCGCCATCTAATGTTTTTAGGTAAAACGTTTCGTTCTCATAGGTGGCATAACTTGCAATGCCGTCTTTGGGAATTGAAGTGCTACCTGGGTTAACGAATAGAATATTGTGTATAAGCGCCAGTCTTTTTACATGGGTGTGTCCAGACAAAAATGCGCTTTGAGAGGGCAAGTCTGGTGGGAAGTTTGGGTTGTTGTGTGCTAGATGACCATGGCTTAAATGCAACAAGTGACCATCGGCTTCTAGTCTGGCGAAGTCGTCTTGACAGGAAAAGTCAAGGACCATCTGGTCAACTTCTGAATCGCAATTTCCGCGAACCGCAATAATTTTGTCCGCCATGCTATTAAGAATGGTAAAGACTTCTTTGGAATCGTAACCGTTTGGCAAGGTGTTGCGTGGGCCATGGTAGAGCAAATCACCAAGCAGAAGAATTTTGTCTGGGCATTCAGCTTCCACTCGGCGGGCAAGCTTTCGAACGGCAGGGGCCGAACCATGTAAGTCAGAGGCAATCAGTAGTTTCATTATTTGTCCTTCAGTGAAGCGCAATAGTCTCGTGCAGCTATATTATCAGGGCTTTCAGGGAATAGATGTTTATGCAGCGACAGGAAATACCGGTTTGTCATTGAAGCCATGAAGTCGACAACCACTTGATTAGGTTCAGTTTGACTCAGGTAGCCTTCGCACGTCATTGAGCGTGCATGCATTGGCAGTTTCATTGCATGATGAGTGAAAATTGCCGAAGCTTCATTACCTTGTTCCAGATCATGAAGAAGTTGCTCGTACATACGGCTGAACATCCGCTCAACAATGTTTCCACTGCCAGCACGCCAGCCTTCTTTGTCGTATATAAGCTCGTAGTTTTGACGCTTTGCCAGCTTTACGTCCTCAAAGACTGCCTCGCTCATCTTAATGCAGTCTTGGCCGTAGCTATTATTGATGATGTCGACCATGATATTGTTCAAAATGTGCACGTTATCGCGACCGATGATAGAAGTGTCAAATACATCAAGAGAATCAACGGCATCGATTAGCAGTGCGTCGGAGCGGTCTTTTCCCAGGTAGGCAATCATGTCGGAAACACGCACGACACACCCTTCGAGTGTGGCGGGGCGAAGCGTTGTAATTACCTTTTCATCTACAGTGCAGGCTTCAACTTGGCAATCAAGTTCTTCAAATGTGGAAAGTTCGCTGCAGACAAGCTTCTGAGCTGCAAATTCTCCATTGTGACAAAGGGCGCCATCTAATACTTGAAGGCTAATATTTCTAGGGTACAGCACATCCATGACGCGTACTGAATGCACGTTATGATTAAAATAACGTCCTGTATGTGCATGATAGTTTGCCGATAAAAAATGCTCTCCGGCGTGGCCGAATGGGGTGTGACCAAGGTCGTGACCAAGAGCGATTGCTTCAATGAGATTGACATTGAGCCCAAGCATGCGCCCGATGTTTGTGGCAATCCTGCTAACGAGTTGTACGTGTAAGCCACGACGGCAGATGTCGTCATTTTCGATAAAGCTAAATACCTGTGTTTTGCCAGCGTAGCGGTTATAGGCAGGGATGTTGATGATTTTCTCGGTGTCACGCGAAAATGCAGGACGCAAAAGCGTTGCGTAGTCGTGAGGTTTGTCTTCACGCCGAACAATATTGCTATCGTTGAAGCGAAGTGGGTGTGTACGCCCATGCTGCATATCGTTTTGAATTGCCTTTTCGATTTCGGGATCTAAGGTAA
>CAVEUW010000021.1:0-32189 GCA_963619015.1 Senegalimassilia sp.
TTGTTGCACCGTGGGACAGTGGGGACAGTCCCCACTGTCCCAAACCGCGCTCTTGCGTTTCGGTAAATGCAAGAGTAGGCTCTTTATAATTGTATGTTTCGAATAGGCGAATAGCGAACCTTTCATTAAGTGAAGGAGTCAATATGAACGTTGGAAAGAAGCTATTTGGAATTCCGTTGCGACTGCTTCTTACAGCCGCGCTTGCGCTGGGCCTGTCGCCGGTGGTGGCTTTTGCGACTCCTGCCGGTTTGAGCTCAGGCTCAGCAGCCGCCGATGATTCAGCAGCCGCCGGCGCCGCCGCTGCCGCCGCCGCAACTGGCGACGCCTCAGCAGCCGCCGCTGCCGCCGGTACCGCCGCTGCCGCAGCCGCCGAAACCGACAGCAATTACATTGTCGACTGGACAACCAGCGGCACCTGCGAGTGGTCTATCGACGAGGACGGCAACTTGGTTGTGCGCCCTGCCGAAGATGCTGACGAGGGCACTATGGCTACATTCCTTGTCAGCCCGTGGTACACCTACAGAACCTCAATCAAGACCGCGAAGTTCTCCGGCTCCGTCAAAGCTTCGCCATCGATGCTGTTTCAGGGCTGCTCAGCGCTCACTTCGGTTGATCTGTCCGGCTTGGTTCTTTCCGATTCCGCGTCCATGAACAGGATGTTCTCCGGCTGCTCAGCGCTCACCTCGGTTGACCTGACCGCTGTTGACACCTCGTCGGTGACCAATATGTCGTACCTGTTCTCTGACTGTTCATCTTTGACGTCGGTCAAACTGACGGGCAATAACACATCGAAGGTAACGCTGATGCGCAGCATGTTCAGTGGCTGTTCGGCGCTAAAGTCTGTTGACCTTTCCACGCTCACTACCTCAAGCGTTACCGATATGCAGTCGATGTTTAGCGGCTGTTCGGCGCTCACCTCGCTTGACCTGGATGGCTTTAACACGACAAACGTTATAAACATGCGCGAGATGTTCAAGGATTGCTCCGCGCTCGTGCAGCTTAACATCGCGTCGCTTAACACCCTCAGTGTCGCAGCCTCAACGGGGACGCAGGGCGCCATAAGCGTTACCGGGATGGATGATATGTTCGACGGCTGTACCAGCTTGGTGGCCATTGCCCTTGGTGAGAAGTTCAGCTTCTGCGGCTCCGGTACCGAGCGCTTGTGCGCCCTGCCCACGCCATCGGGCGACGGTTACTCTGGCAAATGGGAAAGCGGCTCCGACAACAAGGTGTACGCCGCAAACGAGATTCCTAATTGCGTGGCCGATACGTATTTCGCTGAGGAATCGAAAGGCGGCGATAGTGGGTCGGGCGATTCTGGTTCCGACGGTGGCTCTGATAGCGGCTCTGATGGTGGCTCTGATGGCGGCGATACTACGACTACGTACGACCTTATCGGCGGTAAGATGACGCTTTCCGATGGCCCGTTTATCTACATGGGCAGGGCTATCACCCCGGCTGTGACCGTGACCTACGGTGATACCACACTTGTTGAAGGAACCGATTACACGGTGACGTACGCGAACAATAACGGTTTCGGCGTCGGTGCAGCTGCTGTTGAAGGTATGGGTTCGTACACGGGCAAGCTGCTGCGTACCTTCACTATTACTTCTACAGTTGTTGATGTGTTCGACGATGCGAAGTACACCGATTGGTATGTGAAATCCGGTGCGCTCGATTACGCGTACGCGAACAAGCTGATTATGGGTTACAGTGGCTCGACTAAGTTCGGTGCTTACGATCCGATTAAGCGTCAGGATGTTGCGGTTATTCTGTGGCGCATGGCCGGGGAGCCCGAAGTAGCCGAGAGCGCGGCCTTTGACGACGTTAACTACAGCGATTATTACGGCCCGGCGATTCGTTGGGCCCGTGCAACCGGCGTCATTAACGGTTATAAGGACGCAGACGGCGTCTACCGTAACTTTGGGCCTAGCGATCTGGTAACTCGCGAGCAGCTTGCGTGCATGATCGCGAACTATGCGGCGCAAATCGGCGGCCTTGACGTTGCCAGCGACTGCGCAAAGCTTGATACGCTGCCCGATGCTGACTCGATTGATGATTGGGCGCGCACTTCTTTTGGCTGGTGCATGGATAATGGCATTATTAATGGCGTGAATGTTAGGAATGTTGCCTATGCCAAGCCCTTCGACAGCGCCTGGCGCGCGTCGATGGCCTCCATGGCCACCGCCCTTCATCGCGACGTGCTTAAGCTGGGGTAGGGAAGCGCCCTTTTGGGACACCTGGGGACAGTCCCCACTGTCCCAGCCTTGCAACGAAAACGACCGTCCATCGGACGGTCGTTTTGTTTTGGTCAGTACTGCGTCTAGCGGCGCTCTGCGTTATTTGGGACACCTGGGGACAGTCCCCACTGTCCCACCCCAGATGTCCTATGCTGTAAAACGTTCTTAAAGTTAAATAATCTCATATGAAAATATTCTCCAACGATATAGAATAGTGAAATCAATAGTTCGCAATGAAGGATATTGCGAACGCGAAAGGAGGATCGTATGGGGAATACGACAAGCTTCTCAGGGAAGCTATTGCGCGTGGCCATGTCTGTGGTCATGGCGTTCTCGCTGTCTCTGGGGTATTCGATCACGCAGGCAGGGGGTGTTTCCGGTTCCGCGTATGCTGCAGAAAGTGATGCATCACTCGCAGCTATGGCTGAAACTACCGATATTGCCACCGTCAAAGTTAATGATTGCGGCGACCAGTTCTACACCGGCAAGGCTATCGAGCCTTACAGCGGTAAGATCAAGACTGCTAATGCCGGCAAGATCTCCGAAGGAACCGACTTCACGGTCACCTACGCTAACAATATCGAGAAGGGCACCGCTACCGCCACGCTTACCGGTATCAACAAGTACACCGGTACGTTGACCTTGACCTTCAAGATCGTCGACTACACGCTGACGCTGACCGACACTGAAGGCAATGCAATTGGTTCGCTCTCTAAGGATGAGTTGGCCAAGCTTGCTGCTGACAGCACCGACAATACTGAGGCTGTGAACTACCAGTACGGCACCAACGTCATCAGCGTGCCTGCTAAGCAGTACGTCACCATGGCTGCTCTGCAGACTCACTTCAATAAGGCTGGTGCAACCAAAATCTCTACCGCAGCCTCCGACGGCTTCAGCTACACCTACGATGCCTCCATCGCTTCCGAGGGCTACTTCTTCCCGGCTCAGACCACGAGCGCTTATGCCACCGACGGTGCCGTTCAGGTGCCTGATGTGCTTGCTCTGACTTGGGCGAGCGAAGACATTACGTCCACCGCTGCTGCCGCTGCTACGGCTGCTGCAGCCAAGACGGACAAAGCAACTACCGTTCGCGGCCTTATGGGCGCCACAGTTGCCGACTATCAGGCTGGCCAGATTGCTGGCAAGCGCTTCGTCACCAATGTGACCAGTGTTGCAACCGACGCGTCCAAGCAGTCCATCGAGTACATTGACCTGAATGATTGCGGCGACCAGTTCTACACCGGCAAGGCCATCGAGCCGTTCTCTGGCAGCTCCAAGACTGTCAACGGCAAGGGCCGCCTGACCGAGGGCAAAGACTATACGGTCACCTACGCCAACAATATCGAGAAGGGCACCGCTACCGCTACCATCACCGGCATGGGCGACTACGCGGGCACTTACACCAAGACCTTCAAGATCGTCGACTACACGCTGACGCTGACCGACACTGAAGGCAATGCAATTGGTTCGCTCTCTAAGGATGAGTTGGCCAAGCTTGCTGCTGACAGCACCGACAATACTGAGGCTGTGAACTACCAGTACGGCACCAACGTCATCAGCGTGCCTGCTAAGCAGTACGTCACCATCGAGTCGCTACTCAACTACGTTGGCCAAGCTGGCGCCACTACCGTGACTGCCGCTGCCTCCGACGGCTTCAGCTACACCTATGACGCCTCCATTTCCCGTACGGGTTACTTCTTCCCGGCTCAGACCACCGATGCTTACGCTATCGATGGCGCTGTGCAGGTGCCCGCTATCCTTACGCTGCAGTGGGCTAGCGCGGAAATCACTTCCACCGCAGCAGCTGCTGCTCAGGCCGCCGCTGCCAGCACCGATAAGGCAACTACCGTTCGCAGCCTGATGGGCGTGACCGCGGAAGATTACGCCGAGGGTAACTTCGCTGGCAAGCGTTTCGTTACCAACGTGACCTCTGTCACCACCGACGCCGGCAAATACATCACATTCCATGATGCTGACTACTCGCAGTACTACGGCTCTTCCCTGAACTTCGTTTCCGCTCGTGGTTTGATGGTTGGCTATCCTGGAACGCAGTATCCGACCTTCGGTGTTGGCCAGTCCATCACGCGTGCTGAGTTCGCTACCATTCTGTGGCGTTACTACAACCCGCTTGAGGCTGCTGCTTATGACGAAACTACGGCAGTGAATGAAACCAGCATGTCCGACATCGAAGACGGCCACTTCTACACGGCTGCTGCTAACTGGGCTGTCGAAAACGGCTACATTAACGGCATTGAAAACGCTGATGGTACCCGTTCCTTTGCACCGCATACCCCGATTCCCATGGAGCAGTTGGTTGCAATCATCGGCAACATTGCTGACGAAAATGGCATCGAGCCGACTGTAAAGCAGTGTGATCCCAGCATTCTTGCCGCCTTCACCGACACTGACACGGTGAGCACTTGGGCTAAGAACAGCGTTGCCTGGGGTGTTACGCATGGAATCGTTCATGGCTACGACAACATCAATCTTCGTGCAAGCGAAGAGATTAGCCGTGAGCGTGCAGCTGTTATCTTGACGAACGCCATCATCGGTGATGATGCTGTTCTGAAAGCTGCTGAAGCTGAGACTGAATAGAATTAGTTTCGCCCGCTAAATAGCGGATTGAGCAGAGGGGGCTCGGGTGTTTTGCCCGAACCCCCTCGGCTGCGTTCATTGAGGTGTTTTGCGCTGCTAAGCCGCACAGCTCGTGCCACAAGGGGGTGGCATGTGTGTTCAGATGAAAGCGGTGCTGCAGATGGGCGACGCGTGCATGATGAAGTAGCCTAGCGTGTGGTGGCATGTGTGTTCAGATGAAAGCGGTGCTGCAGAAGCACCCGCTAGCCGCTACAGAGGCGGCGAAACACTTAGCGAAAAATAAGTCGACACTAAATGCAAGCAAATCGTTTCTATTCGGAAGGCGCGCATGAGGCTTTCCGAATGCAAACGCTCGCTTGAGGAGGACGGGATGACCGAATTAGGCTCGAACCGAAAGCAAGGGGGTCCGGCGGAGGGTCAGCAGGCCACTGCCCAGACTGAGCCCGTTGGCCAAATTGAGCCCACTGCTGATCGGGCTGTCGACCAAGCCGCCAGCATGGCGGCGGCCTCGCGGGTACCCAAGACGATGGAGCAAGCCATCGCCGCCGATGCAGAGGTGCTTGCGCAAGC
Organism: Senegalimassilia sp.; assembly: GCA_963619015.1. Lineage (GTDB taxonomy): Bacteria > Actinomycetota > Coriobacteriia > Coriobacteriales > Eggerthellaceae > Senegalimassilia. Next base: position 5,406 of record CAVEUW010000021.1, read on the forward strand.
GCGTAAAACATTTAAATCAAAGGTGTCGCCGCTTACGGTTATTGCCATTGTTGTGGTGCTCGCCATTGTGGTGGTTGTGTCGCTGTGTTTGGGGCGTTATTCATGCAGCCCAGCAGACTTGTTTGGCACGTTCTACCATGTGATTTTCGATCCCAATTCTGAATGGGACACCAAACTTATTACGGCTATTTTTAACGTGCGTGTGCCGCGCGTTTTGTGCGTGGTGCTGGTGGGCGCGGCGCTTTCCGTTGCGGGCGCAAGCTACCAGGGCATGTTCAAAAACCCGCTGGTCTCGCCTGACCTACTCGGCGCGTCTGCCGGCGCAAGCCTGGGCGCGTGCTTAGGCCTGTTGCTGAACTTTAGCAATCTGACCGTGCAGTTCATGGCCTTTGCTTTCGCCATGGTGGCTGTGGGCTTGGCGGTACTGCTTACGCGCATTGTAAAAACCGACCCCATGCTTGGCCTGGTCTTAGGCGGCATTCTGGTGGGAAGCCTGTTCCAAAGCGGATCGTCCATTGTGAAGCTGGTGGCCGATGCTGATGACAAGCTGCCCTCCATCACCTTCTGGCTTATGGGCACGTTCGCGAACATTACGCTGAGCGACTTTCTGCTGGTGTTTGCGCCCATACTCATTGGATTTGCCCTGCTCATGTTTGAGCGCTGGCATCTAAACGTGCTTTCATTTGGCGAAGAAGAAGCGCGCTCGCTCGGCGTGAACACGCGCCGCACGCGCCTGGTCGTCATTTTCGCCGCCACACTTATCACCGCGTGCTCGGTTTCCATCTCGGGCATCATCGGCTACGTAGGCCTGGTCATCCCGCATTTAGCGCGCGCTATCGTCGGGCCGAACTATCGTGTGCTTTTACCTACGTCCATGGCTATCGGCGCAGCGTTTTTGCTGGTGGTCGATAATGTCTCGCGCCTAGTTTGGGCGACTGAGATCCCTATCGGCATTTTGACCTCGGTCATCGGCATTCCGTTCTTCATCTTCATTTACCGTCGCAATATGAGGGGGTGGTAGCATGCTTGAAGTTACCGACCTGCGCTCTGGCTACGACAAAACCGAAATCGTCCACGGTGTCAGCTTTACCGTTGCTGATGGCGAATTTGCCTGCATCATGGGGGCGAATGGCTGCGGCAAAACCACCACCATCAAAACCATTTTGGATATCTTGAAGCCCTTCGGCGGCAGCGCGGTGCTTGATGGCGAAGATGTATTCGCCATGAGCAGTGCGCAGCGTGCCCGCTGCTTTGCCTATATTCCGCAAACGCATCGTCCGCCATTCCCGTTTACGGTGGCTGACGTGGTGCTTTTGGGCCGCACGCCGCATATCGGGCAGTTTGCACACATCAAAGATTCCGACCGCGTGATTGCTTACCAGGCCATGTGTCAGCTTTCCATCGAAGGTTTGGCCGACGCGACATACACCGAGCTTTCCGGTGGCCAACAGCAGCTGGTGCTAATCGCGCGTGCATTGGCGCAGCAGCCGAAATTGCTGGTCATGGACGAGCCGACGGCCAGCCTTGACTTCGGCAACCAACAAGTCGTGCTTTCGCGCATTCGCCATCTAACGGAAAACGGCACGAGCGTGCTTATGATTACGCACGACCCGGGCCAGGCATTTTTCTGTGCTGACAAAGTGATTCTTATGGAAGAGGGCCGCGTGATCGATTCGGGTAGCCCGCAGGATCTTATCAACGAAACGTCGCTCGAGCGGCTTTACGGTAACAAGGTATGCGTGGCTGATGTCGCGCTACCAACGGGGGAAACGACGAAAGTCTGCGTGCCGCTGCTGCTGTAGCTTTAAAAGCTTCAGCAGCTGTAGCGCGCGCAAAAGGAGAAACGCATGGATTCGCTATCAAGACGATCGTTCATGAAGGCCGCGGCAGCCATCGCCGCCGCAACTGCAACCGCTGGCGTGTCGGCGGGCTGCGGCGTGGCTGACAACGTGATCATGCACGAGCGCACCATTACCGACGACTGGGGCCGCGAGGTGCGTATCCCCACGGTGGACAAAATTAAATCGGCTTTTGTAACCAGCGGTTTGGCACAGGTGTACCTGATTGCGCTTGTGCCCGACCTACTGGGTGCTTCTTCAGCGAAGTTCACGAAGGAAGAGCTGGAATTTCTACCCGAGGGCATCGACAAGCTGCCGTACTTGGGCACGCTGCACAACAACGACGAAATCGACCGCGAGGCGCTGCTGTACGAAGATATCGATATCATCTTCTCCATTTCGGGAGTGGCACTCACCCAGCAAAATTATTCCGAAGCGGTGGAAATTCAGGAACAGACGAACATTCCCGTCGTATTAGTTGACGGATCGTTTGACAAGGTGGGGCATGCGTTTCGCTTCTTGGGTGAAATTTTCGACCGAAAGCAGCGCGCCGAGGAGCTGGCGCAATACGTCGACTCAGTGTACGAGGAAGTTCACGCAGTCGTACAGAATATCCCCATGAGCGAGCGTATTGGCGTGTATTACGCAGAAGGCCCGGAAGGCCTGCAAACCGAGCCGGAAAGCTCGCAGCATATGCTGGCGTTTTTGGAGGCCGGTGCGCTGGATGTGGCCACATGTGAGGAAACCTACGGTGGTGGCATGACTGACGTATCGCTTGAATCGGTGCTGAAGTGGAACCCTGAGGTGATTATCGCTTGGGACGAGCAGATTCGTGGCGGTGCTGACGAGTACATTCGCACCAGCAAAGACTGGGCGGATATAACGGCTGTGAAGGATGGCCGCGTGTATACGATGCCGAATTTGCCTTGGGCTTGGTGCGACCGCCCGCCCGGAGTCAACCGCATTATTGGCCTGGAGTGGATTTGTAACTTGTTGTATCCGCAGTATTACGACATCGACATGGTCGAGCGCACCCAAGAGTTCTTTAAGGTCATGCTTGGCGTCGACGTAAGCCGCGAAAAGGTTATCGAGGTGCTGGGCAATAGCTATCCGCCGACACCTCGCGTGAAGCATTAGGGGGCTTGTTGAGCATTTTTCGAAATAGAAAGCTTGCCGGCACAGGGCGTGCTGTTGATGTTGCGCACGCTGGTAGCGCACGCGCTGGTGGTGCGGCGCGCAGTGGCGTTGTGCAGCGCAGCGGCGTTGCCTGTGCTCGAGCCGACCGTGCAAGCGCCGATGACGTGCGCTATAAGCGTGGTACGGCACTTCGCTGCGCTCTGATGGTCGCGCTATCGGTGGTGCTGGTGCTTGGTGGCACGCCTGCCGGCGCATGGGTTGCCTTGGCGGCCGGAAGCGATGCATCTGCAAGCGCGAGCGGGGCAGGGGCTGATGGTGCGTCTGGCTCAAGCAGCGCGACTGATGGCACCGGCGGCGGCACCTCGGGTGGTTCGGCCGGCGGCGGCACCTCAGGCTCAGGCTCCGGCAGCACCGATGGCGGCACCTCGGGCGGCTCGACCGACGGCGGCTCTTCCACGCAGCCCGAAACCATTCAAGTCAGCGAACTTGTCTTGCAATGGAGCAAAGATTACGGCGGAACGAATCAGTTCGTAGGCGATGGTTGGGATATCCCCTCTATCGAAATCACGGAAAAAGGCCAGGTTGTTCTTCTGAATGGCTGGTATTTCGACAATACGGGCTCGGGCGAGATGTTGCAGGTGGCAGATAGCTCCTCGCAGCTAGGCTCGTTCACTTTGAACTGGAAAAGCAGCGACCCAACAATTGCTAGTGTTGATCCGTCTGGCCTGGTCACACCTAAGGCTAACGGCACTGTGACCATCACCGCTTCGGTTGCGAAGCCTGAAAAATATGGCGCAGCCGAAACGTCTATCCAAATAACCTTCGACGGCCAGGAGGGTGAATACGTCTCCGCTGTTGAAATTCTTGATGCGAACGGCGACCCGCTCGACGATACGCTCGAGCTTGTTTCCAACGAAGATGCCGTGCTTCGCTATCAACTGTATGCCCGCGTGCACTGGGTCAATGCCGACGGGGTAGAAACCCGCGTGGAAAGCACGCTTGATAGCAACGTTTCTACAACTTTGCGTTGGGAAACCGCAGGTAGCAATGGTGTTGTAGCCATTAACGAGAAAACAGGCCTCATTTCCACGCAAAAGCGCGGCGTTTCGGCTGTGCGTGTGGTGGTCGCAGGTGGTGTTGGTGGCGAAAATATCACTGCCACGGTGAATTTGCGTGTTGAAACGGCGCAAGACCCAGCCGGCGTTCCTGCAAGCAGCCTGACGCTCAAGGTTGTGTACGAGCAATACCCCGATTACGAGGTCGAAAACGGCACACGTACGTTTTCGCCGGAAGAGTTGGCAAGCCTGCTTCCGCAGTACGAGTACCTGTACACTATCATTGCGGGCAGGTCTAATTCCGGTAAATCGTTCGCAACGGTGAAGGCTAAAGGCTACCTGTTCAAGGATGTGCTGAAGCTGATGAACGTCGATATCGACGACATTGCTCAGCTGCGCTTTATTACAACCGACAACTACCCTGAACCGGTTAGTCATACCTACCTGTTTGGCAATGAGCGTTACTACTGGCCGAACTTCGACATTGGGCAGACAAGCGAGGCCCAGATAGTGCCGCCAATCTTGGCAACCGAATCGTACTGGACGTGGAATGCGCTTGCTGACCCGAACGGCGTCATGTCGTCTGAGGAGCAATTCCAGCTTGTTTTCGGTGCGAAAGACACCGAGGACGGCAATTCATCCAAGCAGATTAAATATATCGAAGGTATCACCATCTACCTGCAGGGCGCCCCGCCAAGCGAGAACCCCGGTTCTGGCGGCGAGGGAAGCGGCGAAGGCGACGGAAGTGGCGATGGCCAAGGTGACGGCAACGGCGGCCAAGGCAACGGCGGCCAAGGCAACGGCGGCTCTTCCGGTACGGTAGGCCCTGATGCTGCTGGTTCTGGTAGTGAAGCGGGGCAGGCGGCATCTGGCTCTTCAGGCTCAGCTTCTTCTGCTTCCACAGCGGCATCCGCAGCTACGGAGGCTTCAGCGTCTTCTGAATCCGCTGCTCAAACGTCCACGTCGTCGTCCGGCTCAGGTGGCAAGTGGCGTATTTATCAAATGATGAACAAGTCAAACAGCGATCCTGGTGACTTGGACATAGAAAACCCCTTCGCGCCGTTTACGGCACCAGCCGGGTGCGCGATATTCGCAATTGGATGCATGCAATCGTACGCAAGCTATAGAAGGAGACTGTTCGCATGAGTATTTCGACGTACGTACAGGAAATTTTGGCGCAGTTTGCCCAAGCACTAATGCTGCCCGCAATGTTCATTTTGCTTGTGCTTATTGCACTGGCAATTTTCAGCATTGGCTCGGTGCTGGTAGAGCTGGTGACTGAACGCCGCCATTTTCAAGTAGCGTTGCCAGAAGCAATTTCGGCGCTTGAACAGGCCGAATACAAAGACATCAACGACACAGTCCTTAAAACCCCGCTTTTGTGGTCGCAGAAGGCTGCGTTGCTGACGGTGGCCAACAACGCTGGTCTTCCTGAAGATGCTCTATATGCTCTTGCTAAGGCTGAGGTTAATCGTGTGGCTACGCGCTATCGCAAGATTGTCGGGCGCACTGATCTTGTTACGAAAATCGCTCCGATGATGGGTCTGATGTGTACGCTCATTCCGCTTGGTCCGGGCATTGTTGCTATGGGTCAGGGCAATGTGGCCACGCTTTCAAGTTCGCTCGGCGTTGCCTTTGACGGTACTGTTGCAGGCCTTGTGTCTGCAGTGGTTGCCATGACCGTTTCGCATATTCGCAAAGTTTGGTATGGCCGTTACCAGTCGGCATTGGAAGCACTGATGACCACGCTGCTAGAGAAAATCGAGCACGAACGCGCCGCCGGCACCGATTTGCCGTCGGGTTTTGGCGCGAAGGATTTAGAGCCGCTTCGCTTGCGTGCGAAGGAACTGCTGCGCGGGGGCGCAGCGGGTACGGCAACAGCAGCCGCCAGCTCGCCAAGCACCGACGCCGCCGCTCGCCTTAATGCTTCGCCAAGCGCCGCCAGCTCGCCAAGCGCATCTTCCGTAACTTCTGAAACCGAAAAGGCAGGCGAGTAGCATGAGTTCGCGTGCACGGGATTTCGCGAAAAGCGGTTTTAGCGATTCGTCGTTTGTCGACCAGGAAGACGCCGACCCACGTGTTGGCCTTGTGAACCTTGCTGACGTTATGTTGGTGTTTGCCTGCGGACTTATGGTTGCACTGGTGGTGAACTGGAATATCGAGCTTCCCCAGTACAGCGAAGTGCAGGAGTCGCAGGACCTCTCCGAGCTAGACCAAAGCCAGATCGACGACATGGCCGATCAAATGATTAATGGGTCGGGCACCGGCTACACGCAAAAGGGCGTTGTATACGAAGATCCAACCACCAAGAAACTCTACATGCTGGAAAACGTCGAGGATGACGGTTCGAGCAGCTCGGACGCTTCGAGCAACTCGGGCTCGTCAAATTCGACGCAGAGTTCAAGTTCAAGTTCAAGCTCTAGTTCTAGTTCCGGTTCCGCTAGCTCGAACTAACAGGGAATCCGGCGCAGCGTTCGGGTTGCGCCTGAGGCGTGTCGTGCAGTGCATGGCAAGGGAAAGAAGAGGAGGTACTTTATGAAAGGAAGTTTAGGAAGGGGTTTGGCGCCAAGCCGTGTACGCAACGTGGTTGCGGCGGGTGCTGCGGCGGTAGGCCTTGCAGCTGCGCTTTCGCTTGGTGCGCTGCCGGGACATGCTCAGGCAGCCGATGCCACCGCACAGTCCGGCAATATTCAAGCAGCCGATGTCGCTTCGCTGGTTGATCCTATTAATCGCATCGATGTGGTCGAGCTTGCCGTTGCTGTTACGGCAGATACCAGCTGGTATGTTGGGCACGAGTCCGATTCTAGTTACACTATTAGCACCGTTGGGCAGCTTGAGGGCTTGGCTCAGCTGGTGAACACGGGCGTGACCGACTTCACTGGCAAAACCATAACGTGGGGAAAGGCGTCTGCCAACATCGCCTTCACCACGACGCATAGCCCCATCGGTACGAAGAATCGCGCCTTCAACGGCACCTTTGATGGCAACGGCGTGTCGTTCTACCGCATGAATATCACAACCGGTACGTCCTATCTGGGCTTATTCGGTCATACCGGTTCAGCGTCTGTCATCAAGAACGTATCCGTCACGGGCTCTATCGCAATCGATAAGCTGGTCGCCGATGGCGCAACTTCAACCGAGTACATGGAATACATCGGTGGCGTGGCTGGCGACTGCGAAGGTTCCATGACCAACTGCATTAGCTCGGTGAAAATCGACCTGTACTCGCAGGTGCCCGTCACAACCGATCAAACTACCGACATCACCTACGTAGGCGGCGTGGCTGGTCGCGTGGTTGGCAACCTCATCGACTGCCGCACAACCGACCAGGCTTCCGTCAAGGTGGAAAGCGGCGTTGGCGCGAAAAGCGATAAGGTGAAGTTTGTCGTGGGCTTCATTGGCGGTATCGCGGGCATTAACGGCCAAGATCGCAACATCTACGACGATAACAATAATACGATTGTTGAAAAGGCTGAGAAGCTGGCTCACCCGTATACGGTTTCGGGCTGCGTCAACAACGCCTCAGTGCGCGTGCTCACCTATGCTGAGGGCGCCCTTGATCGCTTCAACGAGAAAACGCAGGCCAGCTCCGCATACGTCGGCGGCATCATGGGTTATTCGACCAGCAACATTACCGCCTGCGTGAACAACGGCGACCTGAACTCTGGCGTTAACTCTGACAACATTGGCAAGGGTGCGACAAAGGGTACGCAGAAGGCGTACCTTGACGACCCCGATGATGCCTCTCAGGGCAACTACGGCTATTCCGCTGGCTACGGCACCTCCAGCATCGGTGGCATTGTTGCCGGTTGGCGTACGAACGCTGCGACGACTGCCATTGCCGTTGATCGCACGGTTGACCAGGGCTTGGCATACAACAAAATTGCTGGTAAAACAGCTGAGCTAACCATTTCTGACTGCACCAATACCGGCATGGTTTTCGGCTTGGACGGCCCGGGCGGCGTTGTGGGTGGTCAGGGCTCCTACACCACCATTACTCGTTGTACGAATTCGGGTGCCGTCACTGCTGCACGTTGGAATTCCCCAGCTGCAGGCGGCATCGTGTCTGGCTGTAAGGGTGTGGTCAGCTTCTGCTACAACACCGGTGACGTTATGACGCTTACGGGCCAGGCATACTACACTGCCGGCATCTGCGGCTCAGTTCGCTCTGTTGGCAACGACTACAGCGGTGCTGAGGTTACTCCTGAGGTGTATGCGTGCTACAACAGTGGCATGATTTATGCTGAAGATGGCTACCGTTCCGGCGCTATTATGGGCACCATGTCCGAAGGCTACGTGCATGACAACTACTCCGTGAAGGGTCATTGCGTGCACGAGGCAACCGCTGATGGTACCGAAACCGTGTGTGGCATGGATGCACCCGGCGGCACCATGACCAACAACCATCTCATTGAAGCTTCTGAGTTCACGTCGGCCGAAACACTCGCCAAACTCAACGCTCTGTGCGATAAGGAAGGTTGGGGCGTGTACTACACGCTGCCCGAGGGCAAGTCCTATGGGCAGGACACCAGCGGCACCGGAACGCTGTTCCAACTGGCCAAACAGCCTTATGCAAGCGCCACTGACCTGTCTTCTAAGACCGCGGCTGTGACCACAACAGCCGGCGCGCCGTATTCCGCATCCATGGATCCGGTGCCCACCGTTAGCGTGGTTGTCGACGGCAAGACGCTCGTGCAAAACGCTGACTTCCGCGTCATCGGCCAAGCAAACACCAAGGGTGTTTCGGTAAGCTCTGCAACCTATCAGGCAACTATTATCGGTATCGGCCAGTACCAAGGCACGCTTTCGCAGACGGCCTCGTACAGCATTACGCAGGGTTCGCTTGACGGTTGCACCATTTCCACGAACACGCCTGAATACAATTACGAGAAGCAAAAGCCCACAAAGGTCACCGTCTACGACGCGGCCGGCAATGTAATCGATTCAAGCCAGTACACTTGGTCGGTCGACGAAAGCATGTACGCGCAGACCACTCAGGGTTGGAAGAGCCTTGAGGGCAAGAACTACTCCAACATGGTTCCGTATCAGGACGCCATGGACAAGACCATCCTGAAGGGCTATCCGATTACTATCACTGCTACTGCAAACGGCAATTACTCTGGTACCTTGACGCAGAATTGCTTCAAGATTAACCAGGTTGCGCTTGTGTCCTCCAAGCAGGATGTGAAGGATGGCACAGACGTCAAGATGAACCAGATCACGGCCAATGGTCAGTCCTGGAACTTCGACGACGTGTGCGATACCAACCCCAACGGTGGCATGGGCGACACGGCCAAGAAGGGCTCTATGAAGGTCACTTACACTGGCGCGGCTATTCGCCCCGAGGTGAACAACGTGACGTATCTGGGCAAGCAGCTCAAGCAGCTGACTCCGTTCGATAGCTGGTATGAGGATTCGAAGTCGTGGGGCTACAAGGTCATCTACGGCGACCCGAACCCCGAGAACGAAACCCATATGGGCGACACAGATGCAAACCTGGTCGATGTGACCGGCACCGATTACGCCATCATGACCATCCGTGCGTGCCCGTATTCCAATTTCGATAACTTCGTCACGGTGTACTACGAGATTACGCCGAAGGACATTTCCACCGAAGGCATCAACATCATCGGCTTTAACAGCCACTTGAATTCCGCCTCCGACAAGCAGGAAGTCACCATTAAGTACACCAACGACTACGGTTGGGCGCCTACTTACAAGTACGACGCGAACGGCAAGGTGACCGCCACGAATAATTACGGTCAGCAGGTTAGCCAGACGCTCACGCTTGAAGAGGGCAAAGACTACGATGTGACCACGGTCGAGACCTCGACGCCGGGCGTGTACGCCATGACGTTCACCGGCAAGGGCAACTACACCGGCACCGTGACCAAGTACTACTCGGTCGGCGACAATCAGACGCCTTCCGGCTACTTCCCGGATGTTGATTACAGCGATTGGTACGGCGCTGGCGTGACGTTCTGCTACGACAAGGGCCTGATTACCGGCTACTCCGATGGCCCCGACGCCGGCAAGTTCGGCGTGGGTCGTACGATGACGCGTGCTGAGTTTGCCGTTGTGCTGTGGCGCTACTCGTGTCCTGAAGAGGCTGCCGCATACGACAGAAAGGCCGCGAATACAACCGGCATGGCCGACGTTGAGTCTGACATGTGGTACACCGCCGCCGCTAACTGGGCGGTCAAAAACGGGATCATCCACGGCTTTGATGAAGGCGATAGGTCGGAATTTAGGCCGAAACAGAATATGGCCTTTGAGCAGATGATTACCATCATGGCGAATCTGTGCTCGAATGGGGCCAACATAACCGTTGACCAGTCGGTGCTCTCCGCCTTCAACGATGCTGACCAAATCAGCTCATGGGCGCGCGGTTCTGTTGCATGGGCGAAGTCTGTTGGCCTGGTGAGTGGCTACGACAACCATGACGGCACTCGCAGCTTGAAGCCGCTAGAGGACGTTATGCGCGAACGCGCCGCGGTCGTGTTGATGAACGCCTTCGACAACGGCACGCTGTCTTTCATTGACGTCGAAGCTATCGACGCAGCTGAGCTCGCCGCTGATGCTGCGGCTGGAACTGCTGCTGCGTCTGGCACTGCTGGCGTTGCTGCAGTCGAGGCTGCGCCCGCTGAGCTCGCCGCTGCTGACGAGGCACCCGCTGCTGACGAGGTGGCTGGCGTTGTTGATGCTGGTGTGACCGGCGTTAGTGCGACGGCCACAACGAAGTCGTAAACACCAGTCTGAACGAGCGCTCCTGGGAAACCGGGGGCGCTTTGGGACAGTGGATATAGTCCCCACTGTCCCAGTTCACACTGCCTGGTTTTCAGGAAAATTTAAGATGTAGCCATTTGGCAAACCTGTAGGAAAGCCGCTGTTCATCAGCGGTTTTCCTGTTGTCGGTAACTTTGTTTGTGCAGTTGGGGTTTGCTGTTTGCGCAGCGGTGCTGTGCATACTGCTTGCGATTTCTCCAAATCTGAAAATATCCTCATTTGATGCTATACAATATGGGGAATAATCAAAGTGCGGCATTTGCGCCGCTTGCTTGACTATGGAGGGTCGGTTCTCAAACATGAGCGATAAACAAGTCAACACATTGCCAATGTGGACAGGGAAGGAAAAATTCTTCCTAGTCACTACGATCATTGCTGTAATTGCAGCCGCTGTTGGTTTTGGCCTATGGCGCACTGCCGTTGTTCCTGATGACGCTGCGGCTAAGGTGGGCGACACGTACCTTTCGGAAACCGAAGTGGCAAACGCTATTAACCAGTATCGCACTTCGTATAGTCTTACTGACGACACCACATATGCTAGCGCCCTTGCTCAGCAAGGTTTAACCCCTAACACCTTCCGCAGGCAAATCATCGATGAGTTAGCAACCAATCAGCTTGTTGAAACCCGAGCAAAAGAGCTCGGTCTTGTCCCGACTGACGCAGAAATCGACGAACAATACAATGCTTCAAAGAGCGCCATGTCGTTCAATAGCGAAGAGGTTTGGCAGCAGACGCTCGAGCAGTACGGCATGAGCGAAAGCTCGCTGCGCGACCAAATCCGCATCAACCTTGAAAAGCAGAAGCTGTACGAGGCTGAGGTTTCAAAGCAGGAGGCCTCCGATGCCGATGCGCTTTCCTATGCGCAGTCGCAGCTTGCAGGCGTTTCGCAGAGCCATTACTACCGCTTGATGTTTACCGGCGATGATGCACAGACTCGCGCAAGCGCTGCATACGACGAACTGACGGCTATGAAAAACGCCGGCACGCTGAATACCGACACGTTCTCCCAGATGGCGCGTGAGCGCTCGAATGAGGAAAACGTATCTCAGACAGGCGGTTCCTTCGCGTGGGCGGTTGAAATTTCTTCCGATGAAGATTTCTACAATCTTGCAAGCGGTCTTGCTGTTGGCGATATCAGCGACTCGGGTACCGTTGCATCCGATGGCAATGCGGTGGAAATTCTGTACTGCGACACAAAGTACACATTCCCTAGCTCAACGGATATTTCTTCGCTGCAGCAATCCGACGTGCCCGAAAGCCTCTGGCAAGTGGTGAAGTCACAAACGAGCGATTCGCTGTATAAAACCGCCTGTAGCACCTATCTTTCCAATCTGCTTGCAAATGGAAAAGTAACGTACTATCCAATGCCTGCTAATGCAAGTTACAATATTCCCATTACAGTTACTTCTTCAGAGAGTATAACTACGAGCAGCACAAGCTCAAGCACTAGCTCAAGCACAAGCAGCTCTAACTAATATGAGTTTTTAACGACGGGTCTCACCTGCGAAAAGGCGCAAACGAGGGGAAGCGATGCCTTACACAAGGGGGAAACAACCGAATCACCGCGAACGGCCGCAGCAAATTGTTGTTGCGGCGTTCGTGTGCTTTGCGTTGGTTGTAGCTGCCGTGTGCGCAGCGTGGGCGACGTTCAACATGAATCAGTCTTCCACCTGGGAAAACGTGTCCGCAGGGCAGTCTGCGCTTGCGGGCCGTGCCTTTGCCGACAACAATGGCGAAACCGTCGACAGCAATTTTGAGGTCGACGGGGTCACCTACAGCGTCACTGAGGTTGCAAACCCTACTGCGACGGGCAGCGCTAACAAGGTTGCGCTCAAGAAGGTTAATACCACTAAGCAGGGTAGTTTTGCTATTCCTTCAACGGTTACCTCGCCAAACAGCGGAGCAACATACGATGTCGCAGCTCTGTACTTCGATGCATTTGAGTCATGCAAGGGACTAACCGAGGTGACCATTCCGGCGTCCGTTACCGACTTCACGCTTCCCAATAGCGTAACCACCAGCACTTGTTTCAACGAATGTAGTGCGCTCGCTTCCGTGAAGGTGGCAGACGACTCGCCATGCTTTACGGTTGTCGATGGCGCGCTGTACGCGAAGGGCACCTCAGGGCTTCCTGTCGCCCTTTTGTGTGTGCCGGTTGCTTCCGACATTTCTGCGCTTGAAATCCCTGCAACGGTAAGTACCGTTGTCCCGTATGCGGCAACAAACGCTCAATCGCTGGTCAGCGTTCACTTTTCTGGAAGTCTTACCGGAGATGCGAACGCTTTTGCAACCGCAGGTTTGCGAATGAAGGTTTATGCGGGCGGCATTGGTGAACGCGCTTTTTCGGGCTGCACGTCGCTTACTTCGGTAACATTTGATGAAGGCGTAAAGCTTGGCGTCGCCGCCAGTTCTAGCGCTTTAGCCATTGGCAATTATGCGTTTTCTGGCTGCGTCTCGCTTAACGCTATAACTATTCCAGCCATCGAAAGCGCCACGCGTAAAGCCGACGCTTACCGCACATTTGAGGAAAATAACCCTGGCAGCAACCAGACCATTGGCATATCCGCCACGTTTAAATCTGGCTTCGACCCGTACTGGCACAATGTTAGCGGTCCTGTTGCTCGTGTTGGTATTGGCGACAGCGCGTTTTCCAATTGCGAAAACCTTGCAAGCGTGTCCTTCGCTACTGGCACCGCCAACGGCGCATTCGCCTATTTTGCTGGTACCAGCAGCTACTTCAGCGGTTGCAACAGCCTCAAGGCGCTTATTTTTGAGGGCAAGCAAAGCTACTTTGGTGACCCGTCGCATTCGATGATGAACGGCGCTTTCTCCAATGTGTGGAACGACACCGATGGCAACCAGGTGCTTGCCGAAATTCCTACCCGCTACTACGCGGTTGACTACTACGCAACCCAGGCTGACGCCGAAGCCGCGGATGTGAACGGCTCCAGCCGCCTTGCGCGTGTTGAATATGCTGCTGGCACGTCAGTGTCCGATATCGCTACCGGTGCCGAATCGCTTGCAGACCAGGTTGCCGACGCTTCTGCCTACGCTCTTACGGAAGCCGACGGCCAGATTCCCTCTGCCACTGAGGTCGCCCTTGCTGCAGGCTTAGGTGAGGGTGACTGGGTATGGAAGCTTACCGGATCACAGTCGCGCCGCGCGGGGCTAACTGAGTCGTGCAAGGCGTATCTGACAAAGCGTAACGACATATCTGCGGGCCGCTTTAGTTCTGATGTACAGACTGCGCTCTACCTTGCATGCGACCGTAATCTAAGCGAATCGCAGCAGGTTGATTGCGCCTTTGATGCAGCACGTTATGCGTCAGGCTCTTCTTACCAGATCGCAGCGCTTTCGGGCGAAGTTAACCCGTGGTACAACTACGACATAACCGTCGGAGGCTTTTTGACCACGTTTGACGTGTGCGCTTCCGATGGCACCGTACTTTCTGAAGGCACCGACTACACCGTCAGCTACAAAACCTACGATTCTGCGACAGGCCAGTTGGTAGATGCGACCCTCGACCAGGGCACAGGTGCCTACTTGGTTTGCATTACCCCGACAGAGCAAAGCGGATACACCGGGCAGCTGCAAGAGTGGATCGTCATCAAAACCCATGCTGGTACGGTCGTTTCGGGTATTTCCGATACTGTGTCAGGTACAGTGGATGCCGCACGTCACGTGTACGGCCAAACATCGTGGCTTGATTTCACTGATCGTCGCTATTCGGTAACCATCGGCGCAAACGACGCGGTCGGCGCACTTGTAGGCGCTGGCTTTGCGGGTTTGGTTTGCGGCGCGATTAACGTTGAAGAATCGGACTCGTCAAGCTATGGCTTCATGGTCAACCCGAACAGCGACAACACCGGTAGGCCTACCAGTACAACAAGTTCACGCACCTTTTCTCGAACCACTTCAGATGGCGAAATGGACGCGGCAACTTATTCGGTAAAGGCGTTCACGCAGTTCGAGAAAAATCGCACGTCATTGGGTGTCTCTGCAGACGATTACCCGTGGGGCGACACTGCAGTGCTTATACCGCGCTGGTACGAGCAGTACTATGCGGCAGCTGCTAACTGGGCGTATGCTATGAAGGCACCAGTGTTTTTCACCAGCGATGATGGTACGGTCTCCGCCGATACTGCCTCCTGCCTTGCCAAGTTTAAAAACGTTGTGGTCATGGGCTCTGAAGGGGTATTTTCCGCCGATGTTTACAATGCCTTAGAAACGACGCTTGGTTCTTCCGTCAAACTGTCTCGCATGCAGGGCGAAGGCGACAGCGTAGCCTCGTTCTCATTGGTGCTTGCAAACGACCTTATTGCGCGCGGGCTTGCAAATACGGCGCGCGTTGCTGTTGTCGACCCGTATACCCCGGCCGACGTCGCTGCTGCCGTCACGTACACTGGTCATGAAGGTGGCATTTTGCTCACAACGCTGAGCACCGCCGATTCGAAAACAATCGCCAATTATTTGCACTCCAAGTCAGGCTCGGTTGCAACGGTGTTCGTAGCAGGTCGACAGGGTTGTGCCGCGGTGCTTGAGTCGTCGGAATGGACCGCAGACGCGTCGGCTTTTGGCGCTATTTGGGAAATTGATAGCATATTCGACAAAGTTATGGAAAGTGTCACCAGTAACGTTGACGAGTATCCGAATATTCACATCGGCCCTGTTGAGGTTGACCCGCAGCCCAATGATGCACCCTCCGATGATGGCGGCAACAACGATCCGGGTAATGATCCGGGTAATGATCCGACACCTGTCTTTGAAAACTACGGCGGCTCAACTACATATCTGACAGGAACGCAGGGTGCGGCAAGCACTTCGGCGAAAGCGGTTGCGGCTGCAGTGGAAAAGGCGGTTGCTCAAAAGGCAGCGGCTCTTACTGACGCCGCGGATACAAACACAGGCGATACCAACAACAGCGACGAAAACGAATCAAATGCCCTGGTAGACACGCTCACGCGTGCGCCGCTTACCACAACGGTGCCGTTCTTGGCTTCGCTGAGCGCGCTGTGCGCTATTGCAGCGCCGGTATTAAGGCGGTGTAAGTAGGATGGCGAAGAAGAACTTCGCAAAATGGGCTGCCGCCAGCGCGGCTGATGGTGCTTCGACCAACAGCGCCCGCACCAGCGCGGCTGATGGTGCTTCGACCGGCCGCGCTCGCACCGGCCGCGCTCGCACCAGCAGCTCCCGCACCAAATCTCCCTCACTTCATACGCGTGTGCTTCGCCTCCTTGTAACCGCATCACTTGCGGCAAGCTGTGGTGCGCTTTTGTGCTCTTGTCGTCCAACCGATTTCTTTACTGAAGTTATTATTTCGCCGTTCGCTGAACAAGTTGACGAAAACAACCCGAATAAGCTGGTCGTGAACACGCCAAATGCCGAGCAGAAGTCAACCGAGCTTTCGGCGCTTGACTGGTCCGATAATGCCCCGCAATCAACCGAGACGCAAAATGTGGTTACGTTCTCTGACGACCCGACAACCAATATGGATGCCTACAAGTCAATTTTCGACTTAAGCCCGCGTTTTAACGGCGCGCAGTCTAGTGAGCCTGTGCAACTTGATTTCACGCAGCCCTCAACAGCTTCCGGTAGCAAAGCTGAGCAAACCGAAACTGATAATTCCGCAGATCAAACAAGCGAATTAGAAGGTGCTGCAGCAATCACGCAAAGCCAGCAAATTGCCACACAGGCATCTGGTACGGGTGACGATCAGGGCGACTCGGGCGCTAATAATGGCACCGGCGCAGGCGACGGTGCTTCTGGCGGCTACGACGGCCCGCGCAAAACCTACGACCCCAACAACTCAATGGCAGATCCGCCTACAGCCAATAAAATTGCAGGTTGTGGTCAGGTTGCCGTTATGATTCAAGCGCTCGGTGGCGAAGGAGCGCTTGCAGCAATGGATGTTGCAACCTACAACGGCTCAAGCGATACCGCCGGTAGTTTCTCAAGTGTGTTCGGTGACGAGCTACCTGCCGACTTCGAGCAAACTGCACTTTTGTGGAACAACGATGGCACTTCAGCAGGTGATTTAGTTGACGCACAGATGCTGGCAGATGCCTGCGGGACCGACGGCGTCATCGTTTACGACGAATCGAAAGGTGCCCTTGAAGACCAGTTCTCAGCAGAAGCGCTTTCGGTGCTCGATAGCGCTGGCATTACCTACATCCCTGTTAAGTTCAACACGGTGCAGGGCATCTTAGACGCCGTTGAGGTCATTGGCAAGGTGCTTTCGCAGAGCTCGACGGCCTCCGAAAATGCTCAGGCAAATGCCACCGCCTACTGGCAAGAGCTGTCCAGCATCGTTTCCGAGGCGGCCGACTCGCATGGTGGCACGCTCGCGGCAAAGGATGAGTCAGCCAATGGCTCGCGCCTGCTTACCACCTACAACTCGTGCCCCATCGGCGCCACCCAGTCTAACCATATCTATACGGCTATTGGCACAAGCTATGTTTCAGGCTTGTCCTACAGCCATAGTCCATATTCACTTGACGCATCTGCTGGCGTGCTGTTCACCACAGGCGAAACATCGTCTCCGCTTGCGTTTTGGGCGCAGAGCGCTGGTGTATGGAACCGCGCGGCCGACTATTCGAACTTGCAGTCATCGGCCACAGCCACTGGTATGATTTATGGCGTTGTGCGTGGTGCGCTGTCTGGTTTTGAAGGAAACGGCAGCAGCGGCTACTTTATCAACGCGATAGGCTCACTTTCGCTCGCTAATTGCACGGCGCGCGTGCTGCTGGCTACCGAGGACACGACATCGGGTACAACTTCAGGCACGAATTTTGGTAACGGCCTGGGTTCTGCCTACTTCCCGTACCTCATTGTGTCGGGCTCGAACGGCGCCACCGCCACTTCGGTGAAGAAGTCGGTGGTCAGCCAGATGACAAGCAGCGACCCGCTTAACCCGTATTCCATTTTGCCGTGGGACGGGCAGTCTCCGAATAATTACGCTTCAACTTCAAACGAATCGTATTCTGTGTCGGTCATTGGTTCGACGACTGATAACTCTAAAGAAAACGTCTTTATCAAAGGCGGGGTATCAGCTGATCAAACCGTGCGTGCGAACCCTGCGGGCCTGCTTGGCAGTTGGACGGAAGGTTCTATGGAAAGCGTGCTCGAGTCGGTGTGGCTTGCACGTATCTATTCCGCCGCACCCACAAACAGCGAATACGAGCCCATCTGTTCGTACACCAAAGATCAGCTGAATGATACCATCACTGCCTTCTACCAGAAGTTCTACCGTATGAGCGCATCCGAAGCTCAGGCCGCTTACAGCAGCGTTGTGACCGACGAGGGGTTGTAGGCGCATGGCAGAGCAGAATCGCAACACTGACGACAAGCAGCGCAAACGCACTGGCTTGGCATCGCGCACCGACCGCACCGACCGCACCCAGCGAGCTCAAGGCAACCCGCGCACCGATCGCACCGACCGCACCCAGCGGCCTTCGCAGCTGCCTCGCGAGTCGCGCGTGCAACGTCGCGAACGCCAAGCGCGTGCAGCCGATCGCATCTCCGTCACTTCAACAGGCAACATTTTTGCCGAAGATGCCCAGGCGCGCCATGGTATGCGCCCCGAATCGCGCCGCGTACTCGTGCTTGCGGTGGTGTTTGCGCTTGTGTTTGTAACCGCGAACCTGCTGCCAACACATGCGTTTGCTAGCTCGCTTACCACATATACGCTCTCGGCATTCCTGGCTGACGTCAGCAACAATATTGCCTCTTTTACTGCTATGCTCACCGGTTACGGCGCGGCCTTCGAAACGCGCTTTATGGCGGTGCTCGTGTGTGCTGTGAGCGGTGCGGCACTTGGGCTGTGCGGCTCTACCTTCCAAGGTGCCTTCAACAATCCGCTTGCTGCACCAAAAACGCTCGGTGTTATGAGTGGTGGCGCTCTTGGTGCACTGTTGTATGTGCTGTGGTTTAAGCAGTACACGCCCGTTATGCACGGCCACGGCTCGGTGACCGTTTCGCAAATTACTGCTTGGGAGACATCCCTTGATCCTCTCTCGTGGTTCTATTTGAACTATGGCCGCTGCTTGTGCTCGATAGTTGGCTGCTTTATTGTGGTTGGCATCGTGGTCGCGCTCACCACGTTTTTGGGGCGTGGAAAACTTTCTAACATCATTGTTATTATTTTTGGTCAGGTGTTTTCGGTTGGCGTGACTGCTGTTATTCAGTTCGCACGCTACTATTTCACCGTCGATGGCGATTCAGAAACCGCCCTTGAACTGGCTGGCATCGAAAATTACACCATGATTAATACCTACCACTTCTACGACCTCATCATTGTCGTACTGCCTATTGTTGTCTGCATGGTTGCGGTTCTGCTGCTGCGTAATCGCTTGACATTGCTTTCGTTCGGCGACGATGTGGCAAATACCATGGGCATCAACGTCAAACGTACACGTTACGGCATGATTGCGCTGTGTACGCTTATGACGGCACTTGCTATTTCGTTCTGCGGTCACGTTGCATTCTTGGGCTTTATTTCAGCGCATATCTCGCGTCGCATTGTCGGCCCCGACTTCCGCTTCTTGTTGCCCGCCAGTATGTTTACTGGTGGTGCGCTTATCACTGTTATCGAATGGATCTGCCAATCGGGTCTGCCATTTACGTCAACCTATGCTGCGGGTCCCGTGTGTTCGATTCTTGGTGCATGCCTGTTCATGGTGATCATCCTCCGTCAACAAGGGGAGGGGAATCATGCCTGGAAATAAGGAAAGTCGCAAGCAGCGTGCTAATTCGCTCATTGAGGCCGCGCGTAAACTGAGTGAATCGAATGCCTTCGCCCCCGCGCAGCATACCGCCGAAGCCATGCGTAATTTCGCAGAAGTGCATCGCGCGCATCTGGCCAGTAAGCGCAGTGTTCGTCAAACGCTTATTTTTGGCATTGTCTTGGTGCTAGCTGTTTGTGCCATGTCGCTGTGCTTACCCTTCTACGGTATCGATGTCATGGGCACAGGCGGCACTATCTATTCACCGGGCGACGTCATTGATTCGTATGCTCTGTGGTTCCAAATTAACGTAATGCCGCTGTTTGACAGCACTATATCTAATCGTGCCGGTGCTCTTTTGGCCGCGTTTGAACAAAGCCATCCGCAGGTTATATATCAGCTGGTCATCCAGCGTGGCATGGTGACCATTGTCATTATTGCGTGTGGAATTTTGCTCGCGGTATCGGGCATGCTGTTTCAAACGACATTCAGAAACCCCATCGCTACGCCTTCGGCACTTGGCGTATCTAACGGCGTGACCATCGGTCTGATTGTGTTCACCTACATGGGCTTTACAACTGCTGGCGACAATCTGCCGCTCTATATCGGTTTGGTGTATGGCTTTGGTGCCCTTTCGGTGGCGTTTGTAATTGTGGTTTCGCGCCTAGTTGCTGGGCGCGATTTCAACGTATTCGACATGCTACTTTTGGGAACGGTCGTCTGCCAATTGCTCGGTGGCATCGAGGCTTACATCACTACCTTTGGCATGGACTTAGACACCTGGGAAAACTTCTACAACATTCAGCAGGCAGGCGACGTGTTGGCCTACCCGCAGACATGGATCGTTGTGGCTATCGTGTTTGTGGCGACCATCGTGCCGGTGTGGGTTATGCGCTTTAAGCTGAACCTTGTTTCGTTTTCCGACGAAGAAGGACGCCTGATGGGCGTGCGCCCGCGTATGTTGCGCGGCGTAGCGCTCGTGCTTGGCTCAACCATGCAGCTTGCCGCTATTGCGACTATTGGCCCTGTAGCCATGCTTTCACTTGCGGTGCCGTTTTTGGTGCGCTACCTGATGCCGGCTGATTTCCGCTATCAGCTGCTGGGCAATTGCATTTTGGGAACAATCATTCTTTTGACCTGCATGGCGTTTCAACATTTTGCCATTATCGGAAACATTTCGGTCCCGGTGGGTACGCTGGTGTCAATTGTGGTTATCCCATTCTTTGTGTGGGCGGTTGCCATTCAGTCTCAGAAATGGGGCGATTAAGTGGCGAAAGAAGCAGACAACATGGCACATGAGTCGGCGCAGGTTATAAGCGATGCCGCACAAAACCAGTCAGTCGCAAGCGATGCTGCACAAAACCAGACGGCTGCTTCAAGCGCGCAGGCGCATTCGCAGGCGCGTTCGCGCTCTCGTCACGCCGGCGCGCCCCGTAAGCGCACCGGACGCGTGGTGAAGGCGCTATTGCTGGTTGCGGCGCTTCTGCTGTGCGGCGTACCGCCCATTTTCCTAGCACATCCCATCAGCTACGTGCCGCTTATCATGGTGGTTGTGTCGCTGTTGCTTTCCTTTATTTACCTGCGTATTCTTAAAGCAACCTTCAGCTTTAGCGAAGATGGCATGCGTCGTTCATGCGAACGTGGCGAAGGTGTTGGCTTGGCGGTTACGCTCGAAAACCGCTCGATCCTGCCGCACGCGCGCATCGATGTGTCGTTCTATATCACGGACCTGTTCGGCGAATACGACGCGCTACGTACCATGGTTGTGCCGCTTGGGCCGCGCGAAACGGCGACGTTTGATTTTGCTGCTAGCTTCACTCACTTGGGCACCTATTCTGCCGGTGTCGACAGCATTCGCCTGACCGATTTGTTTGGCCTGTTTAGCTGCACAATTCAGAATACGCACCGCCGCGAAGTGGCCGTGCGCCCGCGCCTGTTCGATTTCAACGATGTAGAAATTTCCGAGGCCGAGGAAGAATCGGCCAGCATGCTTAAGCCTATCACCGATGACGGAACCGATTATTCCAGCGTGCGTGAATACCACTACGGTGACCCGCTGAAAACCGTGCATTGGAACTTAAGCGCTCGAAGCGCGACCGGCACCATGTATACACGCCTGTTTGAAACCTACGTAACGCCTTCCATGGCGGCCGTCATCGACCCCTTTGCCGAGGCTGCCGACCGCGAGACCCTGATGAGCCTGTTCGATGGCGTGGTTGAAGGAGCGGCTTCGCTCTCGCGTTTCGCACGCGCTCAGGGCATTGATTGTATGGTTCACTACCTTGACCAGTCCTTTGAGCAAGGCAATATTTGCCTTGCTGGCGAAGACGACGCTGACGAACTCGTTCTGAACGCCCACCGCATTGTCGACCTTTCTGCCGAAATGCACTCTTCTCAGCAGATTCAGCACGCTGCCGGCATTCCTATTGAAATGCTATTGCACGAGGGTTTCTCCTCTCAGGGCGCTTCAAACATTGCGTTTATCACTTCGCGCTTACATGAAGACATTCTTTCTGCGCTCATAGATGTTACGGCCCGTCGTCGCCAGGCAATGCTGGTATTAGTGGTACCTTCAATGCTTATCGGCAACCAACGCAAGGAATTCCTTGCGCCGCTCGCTCAGCTGGGCAGCGCGGGCATACCGTACTTCATCCTGGAATCAACCGAGCTTGAAACCAGGAGGGTGCTGTCATGACGTTTGCACGCTACTTAAAATCCATTGCTGGCGAATATGTGTTGCTGCTTATTTCTGCAGCAAGTTTTGCCTGCGTAATTGAAAACGCCTTCTTCCTGTCAAGCGTACAAGCGCGCGAGCCTATTACGGTTGCGGCAACAGCTGTGCTTTTGGCTATCCTGTATATGGCTGCCTATCAGCGCAAACGCATAGCGTTAGGTATTGTTGTTTACGTTGTAGTGCTGGCAATTATGGTGGCTGTTGCGCTTTCGCTTTCTACTGGCGAAAACCTGTATTTAGATGTCGAAGGCAACTATCTTTACCTGGTGCTTTGTGTGGCGTTTGCTGCAACTGCGTCGTTCTTGTTGACGCGCAGCTTGCCCGGCGCAGCACTGTGGTTCCTTGTTGCTGCGTTTGCCTGTTCGGTCGTGCAGGCCTTCTACGAGCGAAACGAACTGGTGTTAAGCATTGCTTCGGCAGCAGCAGCCCTGGTACTGGCCATATACCGTAACTTTAACTTGGGCCTCATGCGTGCCGATGTGGTACGCAAGGCATCGCGCGCATCGGGCCTGGTAACGGCTCTTGGCACTGTTGCGATGTCTGCCGCTATAGCCTTTGCTGGCTGGTTCTTTGTCGCGGCTCCTTTAAACCCGCAGGTTGCTCAAATCAAGCTCATCACCGAATATCGCCACTTGCCAATCGAGAACGTGCAGGGCATTGCTGACGAGAAACCGCAGCTCAACCTTGACCTTACAACCGACCGCGACCATCTCTCCGATGACGAATATCGCTACACCACCGACGACCTTGAGCTTGGCGAATCTAGTGTTAGCGTGCCAGCTCAGGAAGTACTTGATCAGCAAACACTCGGTGGTGGCAAAAGTGAGTCTGGCACCGGCGACGACGCCTCAAAGGACGGCGGTCTTGACCCAGATTCGCTTGATGAAGAATTTGACGCGCAATCCTATTCGGTTGTGTTTCCCTACATCATCTTGGTGCTTATTGCTATTGCGCTTGTCGTGCTGCTGACCGTCGCTTTCTTCTTGTGGCGTCGCCACCGTCGCATTGTGCGTCTGCGCGCCATGTTGGAAGGCCCGCCAGCCGAACAGGCACGCGCAATCTACCAGTTCCTGCTTTCGCGTTTCAATCGCTTAGGCTTCAAGGTGTCGCCAGGCTTCACGCTATCGGAATTTGCCGCCGCGCAGGCCACGCGTATGGCAATCTTTGACACCACCGCGGGCGCGGCATTTACCGAGCTCACGCGCGTATACGAGGAAATCACGTTCGGCTCGCGTGAGCCAACCGACGACGACATCGTGCCCTTCGTTGCCTATTACCTGGGCTTTTGGAAGGCGGCGCGCGCGTATCTGGGCAACTTCAAGTACTTCTTCAAATCGTTTAGGTTGTGAGGTGAGGCTATATGAAACTAGAAGTCAAAGACCTAAGCTGCGGCTACGAGGGCATAGAACCCGTGCAGCGCTTCGTGAACTTCACCGTGAAATCGGGCGAGGTGTGCTGCGTGCTTGGCCCGAACGGCTGTGGCAAAACAACCCTGTTTAAAACCCTGCTCGGGCTGATTCCTGCCCGCGCCGGTTCCATCATGATAGATGGCGAAGATGCCACGAAGTGGAGTCCGAAGCGCCTGGCTTCCACCGTGGCCTACGCAAGTCAAAGCCATGTGCCGCCGTTTCCGTACCGCGTGAAAGACGTGGTCATGCTCGGCCGCGTCAATAAAACCGGTATGTCGCAACCGACTGAGGAAGACCACCGCATCGTCGATGCTGCCATGCGCGATATGGGTGTGAAGTACCTGGCAGATCGCCCGTACACCGATATTTCGGGCGGTCAGTTGCAGCTGGTAATGATTGCCCGCGCCTTGGCCCAGCAGCCGCAGCTTCTGGTGCTTGACGAGCCGACCGCAGCGCTTGACTACGGCAATGCCGTGCGCGTTATTGGCAAGGTGCGTTGGCTGGCTGAGCAGGGCTATGCGGTGCTTATGACCACGCACAGCCCCGATCACGCTTTCATGTGCCGCTCAAACGTAGTGCTGTTGCAGTCGGGTAAGCCCATGACCTTCGGCCCGGCCGCAAACGTTATCACCGAGCGGAACATGCGTGAGGCTTACGGCCTTGATGTACGTGTCGTTGAATTCGTGAACAGCAAAAACGAGGTCATGCGCATGTGTGCCCCCGAGTTTGATAGCAATGTTGCAACCGACGGCAAAATGCCTGATAGGGAAGAGCCCGCCGGCGCGGATGATGCCGACAAGGGCGGCGAAGGCGGCAAAGACGACGGCCCGTCCGACAAGCCTGCCAACCCCGCTTCCGCCACCTCGGCCAGCGCCGCCACCTCGGCTAGCGCCGCCACATCGGCTAGCGCCGCCGCCCCCAAAACCCCTGATACCCCCGCCACCAGCGAAAGGAACACCGAATGCTAAGCGAAAACTCCGCCAAAGAAGCCGCAGCCAAAATTGCGGACGTGGTGGCCAACGTCGAAACGGTCATCCAAGGCAAGCACGAGCCGGTTGAACTGGTGGTGCTCGCACTTATCGCCCGCGGCCACGTGCTGCTTGAAGACCTGCCTGGCACCGGCAAGACCACACTCGTTTCCACACTGGCGAAATCAATCGAATGCAACTTTCAGCGCATCCAGTTCACCCCCGACGTTATGCCCTCCGACGTTACGGGCTTTTCGGTGTACAACCAGCAGACCAACGCGTTTGAGTTCCGCCCCGGCGGTGTGATGAGTAACCTGGTGCTTGCCGACGAAATTAACCGCGCAAGCGCTAAAACCCAGTCGGCGCTGCTTGAAGCTATGGAAGAGCGTCAAGTGACGGTTGACTCGCAAACATTCAAGCTTGAAGAGCCGTTTATGGTTTTGGCAACGCAAAACCCCATCGAGCAGTACGGCACCTTCCCGCTCCCTGAAGCCCAGCTTGACCGTTTCCTTATTAAGCTTTCTATGGGATATGCCGATTTTACCGACGAGCTGCGTATGCTCGAGCTCGGCGACAGCGCCAAGCGTGCTATCAAGCCGGTCGCTTCTGCGCAAGACGTTATCACCCTACGCGAACAGGCAGCAGACGTGGAGGTGTCCACCGACGTGCTCCGCTATGTGCTCGAGATTGTCACCTCTACCCGTACCCGCACCGAAATTCGCATCGGCTCGTCGCCGCGTGGCGGCATCGCGCTTGTGGCGCTCGCGCGTGCCTATGCGCTTGCACGTGGTCGCAACTACGTATTACCGGCCGACATCAAGTACTTGGCACCATACACGCTCGGGCACCGAATTATTCTCTCTCGAGAGGTTAAATCTCAGGGCAGAACATCCTCGGATGTGATAAAGTCTATTCTGTCGAGCATCGCCGTTCCTATTGGAGGGGACGCGCTAACCCGCAAGCGCTAGAACCGTTTGCGGCGTTACAAATAATTGGGGCGTTTCCCGAATGAGGTGTCACATTCGGAAAACATATATGGCAATAAAAGCTATGCAAGAAACGAAAGGAACGGAATCTATGGCAAAAAGCATGCTTCACAAGTTTGGTGCTGGCTTTGCAGCGGTTACGCTCGCAGCTTCCATGGTCCCTGTGGCCGCCGGTTCTGCGTTCGCAGCCGATGGAACCACGGCAAGTCCTTATTGGACTGCTCCGACTTCCGCTGTCAGCATCGACTATTCGAGCATCCTGAAGACCTACGGCGTGCGCGCTGGTAGCGCAGGCCCGGACTTCTTGGGTATCTCGAACACCAACTTTGATATGGGCGGTTCGCCGAGCAAATATGCTAATGCTCAGAATACCGGCTATACCGTAGATGGCTACATGACCAGCAATAGCTCTGCTGCTTTGGCAATTTGGGCTACCTCGGTAAACGAGAACCCCAACCCCTTCTTCGCGAACCTGGCAGTTGCTTCTTCGCAGGGCAAGGACGCTTCTTCTGTTGCTGGCTACGCTACCACGTGGATCTGCAACCCTGAGGAAAGCTCTTGGGGCGACTCCGAGGGCAACGTAGCCACCACGCTTGATGGCTCCGAAATCACTACCATCAGCGGTCTTGAGTATCAGCCCGAAATCATCTTCGGTGCTAACAAGTCCACCAGCTGGGCAAACCTTGATTACTCTGAGACGAACATCTACGAGGCAGTCGCTGCTGAGCAGCTGGCCGGCTTTGACTACAACCCGATGTTCACCAACAACGACTCCACCAACATGTGGACTCAGATTTATTCTCTGAACCAGTTGGCTGCAACCGCTGAATCTTTGACGGCTGTCACTGGAAAGACTACTCGTTATAACGACGCTACTCAGGGTGCTCTTGCTTACGAGAAGTCCATCCGTGGCAACATGCTCTACATTGCTAGCCAGATCGACGCTGGCACGCAGGCAAAGAAGAAGGTTGCTTACCTGTACGCTATTGACAACGGCACGGGCTACTTCTTCGTACCGACTGCTGAAAACCTGACCAAGGGTGCTGACACCAACGAGCACGCAACGGGCGTGGATGCTGCTACCGCTGGTACCGGTTATGCTGGCAACAACGGCACCATCGACCTTGATTACATGGGTGCTCTGCCTTACG
>CAVEUW010000022.1:0-10918 GCA_963619015.1 Senegalimassilia sp.
TGATTCGTAGTCAGTCCCTCTATCCAGCTGAGGTATTGGCGCACGTTTAAGCAGCTTGCAACTCAAATGGTGCGCCAAGAGGGATTCGGAAAATCGCTTCGCGATTTTCGTACGTCAGGCCTTCGGCCTTCCTCAGAAAACAACCCACTGGGTTGTTTTCCCCTTTCGGGTTCGAATCCTTTGAGCTTGCAACTCGTCAGATTCCGCACGCTTTCAAGCTTCTGCAACTTAAGTGGTGCGCCAAGAGGGATTCGAACCCCCGACGTACTGATTCGTAGTCAGTCCCTCTATCCAGCTGAGGTATTGGCGCACGTTTAAGCAGCAACGGTTATTATCCCTGCGGCTACACGTGAAGTCAACCCTAAAATTGTGTAGGCCTTGCGCTTTGTGAACGTAAGGACACAAATAAAAGAGCGACGCCGAAACGTCGCTCTTCCAAATTCTATCTTTCAGCCTTGGTTTCGCAGCTTAGCGATAGGTGTTTCCACCGCCAGTTGTGCTACCACCAGAGGTTCCACCGCCAGTTGTGCTACCGCCAGAGGTTCCGCCACCGGTCGTGCTACCGCCAGAGGTTCCGCCACCGGTCGTGCTACCACCAGTCGTGCTGCTAGAAGAGCTTGATCCGGTGCTGATGACCAGATGCACGGTTTTGCCCGGGGCAAGCTCGGTGCCGCCGTTAGGTGTTTGGCTGATAACGTAGCCACTATCAACTGAAGAGCTGGCGCTGTATTCAGTGGTTACTTGGAACCCGGCGTTGGAAAGCGTCGTCTGAGCAGAGCCTTCGCTCTGTCCTACAACACTGGGAACCTCGCTGGTTTCAGCACCCTTGCTTACCACAATGTTTACGGTGCCTTCAGCCTTTAGCGTGCTGCCAGCAGAAGGAGACTGGCTAATAACGTTACCCTCGGGTACAGAGCTGGAATATTGCGTGTCGACTGTTACATAGAAGCCGGCATTGTTCAGCGTCGCAGTAGCAGCGCTGCGCGACTGCCCAACAACATCGGGGACACTAGAGCCTTCGCTACCAAGCGAGAGGTAGTAGGTAACTACGGTATCTTTTGCAACCTTTGAGCCAGCAGCAACATCTTGGCGAACAACCTTGTCTTTATCAACCGTGTTGGAGTACTCAGCTGTGCCAGCTTGGTACTTCAAGCCGCTTGCTTGTAATGTTTTCTTGGCTTCATCAGCGGTCATGCCAGAAAGGTCAGGTACCTCAATTTCCTGCGACCCCTGCGATACAACCAAGTTGATGGAAGTACCCTTAGCTTTCTTTGTCTTGGCGGTTGGGTCTTGGCTGATAACCTTGCCCGAATCAACCTTGTCGGAGTACTGCTGTGTCACATTGCCAGTGGTGAAGCCTTCGGCCAAAAGCGCCGCCTTGGCTTCGTCAAGCGACATGCTAGTGACATCGGGAACCTCGATAAGTTCTTCAGAAGCATTGTTGTTGCCAAACGCGAAGAAGCAAATGGCGATGATGGCAATTACGGCAACAGCCACACCGATGCCAATGCCAATTTTTTTGCCGTTGCTCTTCTTGACGTTGCTGTTGCTGTTGAAATTGTTCTGCTTGGTGGCGCTTTGCGACGTCTGGCCGCCAACAGGCTGCATAACAGCCGTGCCGTCAGGGATACCGCCCATTGCAGCGCCAGCAGCCATACCGGCACCCGCGCCGGCAATTACCGGAGCCACGCCGCCCATAAGCTGCGTTTCCTGGCTGGTGAAGCCATTGTCGAATGCAACCTGACGTCCGGCCAAGTAATCGTTCAGCGCTGTGCGCATTTCCTTAACCGTGGCGAAACGCTCGGTGGGGTTTTTCGACATAGCCTTCAGGATGATAGCTTCAAGCGTCGGATCGATGTCGGGGTTGATCTCGCGCGGCGGAATCGGAGTGTCCTGCACCTGTTTCATAGCAACGCTAATGGCGTCGGGCCCGTCGAAGGGCAGCTTGCCAGTTGCGGCTTCGTACAGAACAACGCCGAGCGAGTAAATATCGCTGGAGGCGGTAAGATCTTTACCTTGTGCCTGTTCAGGGGAAATATAGTGAGCGGTACCCAGAACACTGCCGGTTTTGTCGTTGGTGGAGTTCTTTGCGCGAGCAATACCGAAGTCCATCACCTTCACGTTGCCGTCGGGCTGAACCATGATGTTCTGCGGCTTGATGTCGCGATGGATAATATCCATGTTGTGAGCGACGGTAAGTGCCTGGCAAACCTGGCTGCCAATTTCGGCAACCTTGCGCTGGTTGATAGCACCGCGCTGATTGATGGCGGTTTTCAGGTCGGAACCCCGGACGTATTCCATAACAATGAAATAGGTGCCTTCGTCCTGGCCCCAGTCGTATACGTTAACGATGTAGGGGCTTTGCAGGTTGGCGGCAGCTGCAGCTTCCTGCCTGAAACGCTGGGTGAAGTTTGTATCTGCAGCGTACTGGGGCAGCATTACCTTTACGGCAACAATGCGGCCAAGCACGTTGTCTTGTGCGCGGTACACTTCCGCCATGCCACCAACGCCAATGCGCTCGTTGATTTGATAGCGGTTGTTGAACACCCTGCCAATCATGTTTTCGCTCACGTTTAAACTCCTTTTAGAACACGTGCGGGGTTTGGAATTTTGCGTAATCGCAATTGTACCGTGACCCGCATTGTTTCGCTATAAAACGCCCTGAACTTCCAAAGCTGTTTTCAAAATATCGTGTGCCTTCTTAGTGCCGATACCTTCGTCTCCATCTTCAATCACAACCGCCACCACAAATTGAGCATCGTCTGCGGGCGCCATACCCACAAACCAGCTGTCATTTGAGGTTTCCTTTTCTGCCGTACCGGTTTTGCCAGCAACTTCTACGCCTTCAATTGCAGCATAGGTACCGGTGCCGTTTTTCACGACGCCCTTGAGTACTTCGCGGACGCGTTTTGCGGTATCGGCGCTGATAGAAGTGCGGAGCTGCTCGGGCTCGGCCTTAAAGGAACGCTCGCCGTTGGCGTTGTACACACCGTCGACAAGGTAGGGCTTCATCTGTACGCCATCGTTGGCAATAGCACTACCGACCATAGCCATCTGCAGGACAGTAACCTGCGGGCCGGCTTCGCTTTCGTGGTTCATGGGGTTCACTGGCTCGCCTGCAGCAGCCCAAGCGGTTTCCCACTTGGTCATTTCGCTAGGGTCGGCCATAAGCGAGGTATACATGGTAAGCGGGAAGGTAAACGTTTGGTTGAAGCCAAAGCGCTCGGCGCCTTCCACAAGTTTGTCGGCACCCATCTGCACGCCCAGCTGACCGAACACCGTGTTCGACGACCACCACGTGGCTTGCGCAAGCGTTTGCGTGCCGTAGTTGGTGTTGTCGAAGTTGGTGACTGCGGCGTTACCAATATCCATGGAGCCTGGAGAAGAATACGTCGTGCTTTCGCTGGCGATATTGTCTTCAAGAGCGGTTGCTAGCGTAACCATCTTGAAGGTGGAACCAGGTGCGTACAATGTGCCTGTTGCGCGGTTAATCAGCGACGAATCATCGGATGACGAAGCGCCCGAAATTACTTCGGCAAAGTCGGCGGCATCGTAGGTAGGAGCAGATGCTAGGCCTAAAATAGCGCCAGTCTTCGGGTCCATCACAATGGCTGCACCCTTGTATCCCGAAAGTGCATCTTGGCAAGCTTGCTGAATTTTGGAATTCAGCGTAAGTGTTACGTCGTTTCCGGCGGTGCTAACACCGGCCATGTCGTTGAGTACGTCGGTCCAGGTGGCGAAGCTTTGCGTGCCTTTCAGTACGTCGTTGTAAGAGCTTTCGATGCCTGAAGTGCCGTATTGTTGCGACATGTAGCCGACAACATGCGTAGCCAAATCACCTGCGGGATAAATGCGCTCGTAGCTGCCGTCGTCGCCGATAGCGCTTTTCGCCAGCACAATACCGTCATAGGTGGAAATGGTGCCACGTTCGTTATTTTGTTCCTTGGCCAACGTGTGGTTGTTGCCCTCCATAGACTGATATTTGTCGGCATCAACAACCATGATCATGGTCAGATTTGCTACAAGTGCTGCAAATAGCACGCTGCAGAACAGCATAGAATGCGTCAGGCGCTTACCAAGACTTACGCGGCCAAGTACGCTGTTGCTTGACAGCATAGATGTGGCGCCACTGGTCATTTCGGTTTCAAGGCCGGTGGCTTCGTCGCCCGCACGAAGCAAAAAGCCAACAATAATGAAGCTGCCCAGAAGCGAAGAGCCACCTTGGCTTACAAAGGGAAGGGTAAGACCAGTCAGCGGAATCAAACGCGTCACGCCACCAACAATGATGAATGCCTGCAGCACAATCATGCTGGTCAAGCCAACAGCTACAAAGCTAGATACGTCAGATTTTGCGCGGGCTGCGGTTAGGAAACCACGGATGGCGAAGCACAGGTACAGCAGCAGCACGCCGGCTGCACCAAGCAAGCCAATTTCTTCGGCAATGTCGGCGAAAATGAAGTCAGATTCGACAACGGGAATTTGCGAAAAGCTTTCAGTACCGCCGGCAAGGCCATTGCCAAGGCCTACGCCAAATAGGTCGCCATCAGCAATGGAATAGATAGCCTGACACAGCTGATAGCCCGTGTTTTGCGCGTCTGCAAACGGGTCAAGCCAGGTGTTTACACGTACCTGTACGTGACTAAATGCAAAGAAGAGCACAATGGCACCAGCAGCCAAAAGGCCCAGGCCAATAAGTAGATAGAACTTCTTACCCGTAGCAACATAGAGCATAAGTAAAAAGACGAACAGAAACACCATTGCGCTGCCAAGGTCTTTTTCGAACATAGCGATGATCATGGCGATTGCCCACATGAAAATGAGCGGCGCAAGCGAGCGTGCGTCAGGTAGGCGCACGGGCCCCATGCGGATGGTGAATACCGAAAGCAACTCGCGGTTTTGTGCCAAGTAGCTGGCCATAAACAGCACGATTACAACTTTGGCTATTTCGCCAGGTTGGAAGGAAAAGCCACCAATGTGCAGCCAAATACGGCTACCGTAAATTTCTTGGCCAAGACCAGGGATAAGTGGCGAAAGAAGCAGGAATAAACCCACAATCATAAGGATGTATTTATAGTTGGCAACTTTGTCCATGTTGCGGAACAGTACGAGTACCGCCACCATGCATATAACGCCCAAGAATAGCCACATGACCTGGCTTTGCGCCATGTTTGTAACGTCGGAATAAGGCGCGATACGCGTGATGAATGCAATGCCAATGCCAGAAAGTGTGAACGAAATAGGCAAAAGCGCCGGGTCGGCCCCGGGGGCAAATTTGCGCACGGCAAGGTGTGCCGCAATGAAGGCGACGAAAATGCCAATAGGCACCGAAAGCGAGTTAAGGCCAACAGCCTGCCCTTCGCGCAGCGCGATGGTAACAAACAGCAATGCTACCAACGGGGCTGCAACCAGCAGCAATACCAGTTCTATGTTGCGACGGGTCATACGGGCTTACCTCTGAATTTCCTCGCGGTATTTTGATACCAGCTCTTGTGCGGCGTCTACGTTGTCGCAGGAAATGCCCTCTTGTAAATGTTCGACAGTGTTGGGTTGTAGCTTTTCGGTTGCAACGTCGGTGGTTTCAAGGTGTTGCGAAAGCGAAATGCCTGCAATTTCCCAAGGTCTTCCCTGGTAAATTGCAACTTTTCCGTCTTCTACACCCAGGTATGCAACAGTGTTAATCCATTTGTTTACGCCCCAGGCGGTGCCGCCCAAAATGGCTGCAAGCAGCAAAAACACCAGCACCACGGCGCGTACTGTTTTGTGCGCTGCCTTGCGCTCGCGCTTTTCGGCGAAGCCGGCAACATCGGTCACAATGACAGTGACGTTGTCGTGGCCGCCGGCAGAAATTGCTTCGTTGACCAGCTGAGCTGCGCAACGTTGTGGGTCGCGCACGCGCTGCATAAGCTTTTCGATGACGTCGTCTTCCACCATAGAAGACAGGCCGTCAGAACAAACAAGCAGACGGTCACCTGTTTCAATGTTGATCTCGTAAATGTCGGGGCGGGTGTTTGGATCCGACCCAAGGGCGCGTGTGATAACCGAACGCTGTGGATGATTGCGTGCTTCTTCGGGCGTAAGTTTGCCAGCTTCAATCAGGTCGGCCATCAGACTGTGGTCGCGCGTGAGCTGCTGTAACTTGCCATTGTGAAGAAGGTAGGCACGCGAGTCGCCCACCTGCGCAATAACCAGGCGTTCGCCTTCAATCATGCAAGCGGTCATGGTGGTGCCCATGCCCTGGCGGCCGCGACCCTCACGCGCTGCACGAATGATTTCGCGATTTGCTTCTTGGACTGCGTATTCAAGAGCATCGCCATCGGGGTGCTTAGGCGCTAGGTCGGCCAGCACGTTTACGGCAATTTCGGATGCAACTTCGCCAGCTGCGTGACCGCCCATGCCATCGCACACGGCGAACAGCGGAGGCGCAACAATCAGGCTGTCTTCGTTGTGATCGCGTACGCAGCCTACATCGGTGCGGCTGCCAAATGACGTAACGGCGCCTTTACGCGTACGTTTCGTTGACTTGTATGACGATTTGCTATGGCGAGCCATTATGCGTACCTCACGCGAATGGCTACGTCACCAACGTTGACAGTGTCGCCGTTGCGAAGTGCGGTGGGTGCCGCAATTAATTCGCCGTTCACAGCGGTGCCGTTGGTTGAGCCGAGGTCTTCAACAAAAAGGTTTTGCCCCATCAGGCTAAAGCGCGCATGGCGCCCAGAAACATAGCCTGCGCCGATAACGATATCGGCTCCGGGGCTGCGACCAACAATAACCGGGCCGCGCACCACAATTGATACACCGCGCAGTTCTTTCGGGCCTCGTTCGACCGAAAGGTTCCAGGTGCGTTCGCGCTTGCGCTGACCGCGCACGGCTCCAATGCCTGTTTTCATGATTGCGAACAGGAATAGGTACAGCAGTGCTACGAACAGCAACCTGATAACAAGCAGAACGTAGTCAATCACGTGGGCTCCTTCGGGTGACCTTAAGCGAGGGTGAACACCAGGTCGGTGGTGCCGATGGAAATATGGTCGCCATTGTTGAGCGGCTGGCTTGCGATGGCGCGGCCGTTTACGTAGGTGCCATTGGTGGAACCAAGGTCGGTGACAACCCACATACCTTGGCCGTTGAGGGTGATTTCAGCGTGCGTGCGTGAAGCGTTGATGTCGGGCACGGAGACATCGTTGCGTGATTCGCGGCCAATAGTATTGCGGCCGGCGTTTAGCGTGTACGTGCGGTTAGCTGTGGTGTCGATAAGGCGAGCGCTTGCGGGCTGCTGACCTGCGGCTGCAGCTTGCGAGCCCCCGTTGAACACCATGGTTTGTGGGGCGCGCTGCTGTGCGGGTGCCTGAGCTTGGGCTTGGCCTGCGCCGAAGCCTTGACCAGCGGCGTAACCGGCTGCGGCTGCGCCTGCGGCAGCTGCGGGGGCAGCTGCGGGGGCGCCGACGGAAGGAACGTCGAAGTTAGAAGCCGGCGCTTGCTGTGCGCGGTCATAAATATCGTAACCCTGCTGGGCTTGAGCCTGTTGTGCCTGATCGTACATATCGTAGGCAGGCTGAGCTTGGCCGTAGCCTTGCGGCTGAACTTGGTCATAGCCGTCGTAAGACTGCTGCGGCTGATCCCAGGCGTTGTTCTGGTATGCCTGCTGCTGAGCGTAATTGTTATAGCCCTGCTGGCCATAGTTATCGAAATCTTCGTGGCGAAGCGAGTTCTGCGAGCGAGGTTTAGGCGGCACTTCTGCGCTGTTATGACCAAAGCGTTCCGCCGGATAGGCTACGTCAGCACGGTAATTGTCAGCCAAGCCGTAGCGCTGCATTTCTTCGTCACGCAGCTGGCTGATAATGGGTGCAGCCACAGCTTCGGCAATAACGTCGAACTTGCCGTGGCGAAGCCCGTCGTCAACAATGAAGCGAACCAGCGGCTGGCCATCCATCATAAGGCCCTGTTCGGAAGCCTTGGCAGCAAGGTAGGTTTCGGTTTCGCCGGCCAAGGTGGGGTAGTAGCCAAACAGACGACGGTCGTCGTCGGGGTTAACCAACACGGTATAAAGCGTGGGTGCATATTGCTTACCAGCGCCGACCATCTTTTCGCGACGCATTTGTTTTTCTGCCTTTTTTGCTATTTGAACAGGAGAAATAGGGGCGTCGAACATCTTGTCCGCTGCGCCTTCGAAAGTGTCTTCCATCCTGCTTTCGACCCTTGAGAAAATGCCCATTACTGCTCCTTGTGTTGCGTTTCTGCCGTGCGGCCTGGATACCGCATTATTTTCGAATCACTACATTGTGCCACACAATAGGCAGCGACGTGGGCATTTCAATGCAATTGTCATGATATTGCAACGTTTTTAAAGAAACCTTAAAGGCGGGTGTGCTGGGTTAAAAGCGGGTCGTGGGGTTAAAGGAGGGCGCGCGTGGAGTAAAGGAGGGCGCGCGTAGACTAAAGGTAGACGCGCCCAGCCTAAAGGTGGGCGCGCTGGGTTAAAGCTGGGTGTGTGGGGAAAGTTACGCGACGGGCTCTGTTTTTTCGCGAATTTAAGGGCGTGCATGGCCTAAAAGCTGGCGCGCGGGAGTTTACGCGACGGGCTCTGCTTCTTCAACTGTTCGCATAAGATCCTGTTGGCTATGCACGTCGAGCTTGCGGTAAATGTGGCGAATATGGGTTTTGGCCGTGCCTTCGGAAATGTAAAGCTTTTCCTGAATGTAGGCCGAATTATGGCCTTTGGCCAGGAAGAACAGGATTTCCGTCTCGCGGCGCGAGAGCAGGTAGGTATTGGCAACAGCCTCGCACTTGCGGCGGAAGCGTCCACCGCCGCGGAATTGCTCATTCGCGTCACCACCTTCACCAGCGGGGTTGGCGGGGCTTGCGGCTGAAGCGGTGTTGCGTTCCATGGCTAGGCGCGCCTCGGATGGTGCAGCAGCCGGTTGCGGGACAGCCGGTTGCGGAGCGGCCTGTTCCTGCAGAATAGCTGGCTGCGGGGTTGCCGGTTGCGGGGCAGTTGATTGCCAGGCGGCCGGCGTTTGCTCAGCAGCCTGCTGTGGTGCAGCGTTCGCAGCAGAAGCAATTTGCGATTGAGCTGCGGAAACGTTAGCAGATACGTCGGCTGTACCAGTCGTGGTGGCCGCGTCCGCAGTGGCAGCCACGCCAGTCGCAGTGGTTGCCACTGCAGTGCCGGTGCCTTCTGCAGCACCGGCGCTTGCCTGCATAGTTGCGTTGAAGGCGTCCTGATGTGGCATAGTCGCGCCTGCATCTCCTGCAGCGCCGGCGCCTCCCGCAGTGGTCGCGTCCGCAACACCGGCGCCTCCCGCAGCGCCGCCTCCCGCAGCGCCGGCATCTCCAGTACCACCAGGCGCATCAAGCGAATAACCTGCGCTTTTCGCCACAGTTGCTTCTAACTTAGGCGCTGGCCCGCAGTTGCGCACAGCTGCCACCTTTGCTGCTTCAGCTTGGCGTTCAAAGCTGGTAGACACCGCTTTGACCAGCGGGCACGGTACGATGATAGATTCCATTTCGCGTTCACGTGGCAAAAGCGCGTAGGCAATCATCATTAACACCAGCATGGCTACGACTACCGTTTGTTCGCCAAAGGCAAAATTCTGCACGGAATTCATCGCAAACACCGGAATAAGTGCGCCTAAAAGCACGGCAATTGCCATCGTGCCACGTCCAACACCAAAAATAAAAATGGGCGACAGGCGGAAGCGCTGCGACATATCGCCGAAGAAGATCCACATCAAGGCTTCAAAACAAAGGAATCCAACCAGCAAAAATGCATTCGCCAACATGCTGTCGCCGCCTGAAAGCGGAATAAAGAACACGGTTACAGCAATAAGCGGAACGAGCGGCTGGAAGAAGCGGCTCCATTTATCGCCGCCTCCAATGGCCATGATAGTAATAAGGATAAGCACCATTGCAATGCCGCCGGCAAGGGCAAGCACGATTTGCGAGTTTACCGATGGGTTCATCATTACATTTTGAAGCGAATACGAGCGGAGCATGCCAAGCGGAAGGCCAAGAACAAATACTGGTGCAGTAAAGCGCAAAAGGAATTTACCGCGGTTGATAGGCAGCGGTTTAAAAATGGGAATCTCACTGCGATGATAGAACGACTTGGGTGTTTTGTTCCACAGAATTGCCACTTCAACAAGGGGAATAGCTGTGGTGATAATGCCTGAAATAATTCCGGAACCCAGGCCTAAATGAAGTATGACGGTAAACAGTGCAATTGATACAAAAATAGCTATGGCGGTGTTAATCACAATAGAGGCACTTTCGCAGCGCGCAAACGCGGTACCCCAGTAAATAATCAACGTGGAAGAGCCTATGCCGGTGAGTATGCCGGATGCAATCTCGAGTGCGGGCATGCCCGCACTCGAAGGAAATAGCAGCAGGAGTGTACCAATGCAGGCGCACACGCCGCCAAATGCAAGCATTTTGTGGGAAGTGTAGGTGGGCAGGAAGCGTTGATTGGTAAGCCCCATGAATATGAGGCATACGGCATACACAATAGTAGAAACAAAGAAGGCAAGCGAAATGCTGCTGCCGTATAAACCTTCGAACAGGCGTGTTGCTCCAAAAACTGTGGTCGTGGCAAACATAGTGGCAAACATCCATGCTTGATGTAAGCCGTAGCCGACCGATATAAGGCTCAATTCTCCGAACGCGCTTTCGTCGCCAAAGTCGGCGTTAAGCGTGATTCGCGGAATGCGCACCCCCATGCGTTACCCCCTGCGATTGATGCAGTTTTCTCTCGTGGAGGATGATACAACCTTGGGAAACTTTTTGCATTAAGAAAAGATGACAAATTAACCATCCAAAGGGGTATAAGCGCTTAAATTACCTGGGGATATGGAAAAATCATCCCGGGAGGATGATTTGGGACATTCTTTGAAATGTGTGGGTTGGGCGGCCTGCTTGCGCGGGG
>CAVEUW010000022.1:10976-13733 GCA_963619015.1 Senegalimassilia sp.
CGCTCGCCGCGCCTGCCTGCGTGGGGCGGGTTGCTTGGGCGCTCGCCGCGCCTGCCGCGGGGTTGGGCTGCCTTGGGTCGGCTGGTCGTCCGACCCAAGAGCCCGCGGTAGATCTAGCCTACCTTCACCACTACGCAGTCATAGCGCTCGAGCACGGTGTCTTCACCGGTCTTGCCCTGACCGTCGAACGTGGTGTGCGTGCCCGGCTTCTGCGAACCAGCCGCATAGGTCGTGCACGTGTACTGCTTGCCGGACAGATAGTCCTTCAAGCTGGTGACGTCATAGTTGTGAATGGCCGAAAGACCGTTCTGGTTGTTGCTGGACTGAATATCCTCGCTCAGCAGTTCCTTAACGGTACCGCCTTCGGGGACGAAGACCAGCTCACTATAAACGCCGCCGCCTTGGGCAGTTTCATCGACTATGCAGGTGACCTCATAGGCGCCCTTGCTCTCAACCTGAGTTCCCTCGTCCGAATGGACATAGTAGAACGCGTAGGCGGGAACGGCGATGAGTGCAACTACACAGCACGCAACCGCGATGGCAAGAACTTTCTTGCCCCAAGATGCGTTTGCCATAAGAGCCTCCCTTCTCGCAATCGGGAAATGGATGCCCTGCTTCCAGCAACGCATTTCGAAGTATACGTGGCGCGCGCGGCAAAAGCAATGCAAAAACAACCCAAAAGCGCGCATTTGACCTGCTGAAACGCTGAATCAACCTTCGGGGATGATGTTCGTGGGCGCTTGCGGGCGCAAAAACTTGAGCGGGCTGCGGCTTTTCGGCATTGCGGGATGATAAAGCGCGCGCGTTCCTTTCTATACTTTGAGTCAGCGAAGAGGTTTGCCTGCGGCTGGGGGCTGCAGGCGTATCCGGCAAGTAAGTTACGGCGCCTTTGTTGGGCGCGCGGCTTGCCGGAAGGCGCAACTGTTGGCGTGTCGGTTCGTTTATGGCTTGCAAGTTGGCAGCGAGTGACTTGACTGCGAGCAAGTTGGCAACGAACGTGGCGCGTGCCAAAGCTAGGACGTTAAGGCTGGGACGCAAAAGCCAGAACGCCAAAGCTAGGACGTTAAAGCCAGGGGCGCCAAGATGTAAGAAAGGGGAATACGATGCCGCAAGAAAGCTTTTCTGACCTGCTCGACATCGACGAGGAGTTCGACCCGTTAGAGGTTGACGACGAGATTATCGACCAAGAGGACATGGACGACGACAATCCGCTTGACACGACGGATTACCCGACCATCCGCAACATGCCCGAGAACATGCAGCGCGAGGCTGTGTATTCGCCCGAGCGCCAGGGTGGTGCTGTGGAAGCGGTGCTTTCGATGCTTGACCACAATCCGGCGCGTCGTCCGGTGTTGGTTTCCATTCTGGGCTGGTGCGCAGGTGGTTGCGCAAACAGCGAGCTGACCGAAAAGGTTGACGCGCTGCAGGAAGACAACCGTTCTGTGTATGGCACTACTACGCTGTGCCGCATGCTCGAGCGTGCTGGCGCACTTGAGCTGACCATGCCCGAAACTTCCGAGGAACACGAAGACGCCGCCGAAGGCGTTGAATACCTGGAAATTAAGGAACGCGTCGACCCGGTTTGGACCACCACCGACGCCGGCAGCCAGGTGTACGAGCAGATGACTAACGGCGCGGCGTTCCGCGACATCGTGCTTGACCGCGATTCGCGCTACATCGAGGTGTATCGCGCGGTCATGAACGCCGTGAACGAAAGCCCGATGAAGAAGGAAGCCATCGAAGAACTGGTTGACACTTTTGACGTGGTGAAAAGCCCGCGTCGTTTCGGCGGCCACTTCATTGACATGCTTGAGCGTACCGACGCTCTTCAGTGGAAGAATCACGCTTGGCAGCTTACCGACCTGGGGCGTTCAATGATCGCCGAGGTTGAAGCAGCTTGCGCAAAGAAGGGGGAATAGCAATGGCAGAGAATACTCAAGTTGCGACGCAGGGTGCAGCGGGCACTGAAGAAGAGGTAGATCTGGTTGCGCTGATGGATGGCCGTGCTCGCACGTATGGCCTGCTGGCGCGCCTGTTTCTGAAGGAAGTTGACAAGGATGTGCTGACCGAGTTGCAGGGCATGCGCTTCCCCGCTTCTACGGGTAATGCTCGCGTTGACGAGGGCTATCACATGCTGTACGACTACCTGCGCACGTCGTGGGACGACAGCATTACCGAGCTTGCTATCGACTATGTTCGCACGTTTATCGGCCACGGTGTTAACGGCTTTTCCGCAGCGTATCCGTTTGAGAGCGTGTACACTTCTGAGCGTCGCTTGATGATGCAGGAGGCTCGTGCCGAGGTGCTGCAGACGCTGCGCGAGAATAACCTGAAGCGCGGCCGCTGGACCGAGGGCGAAGACCATATTGCTCTTGAGCTGGAGTTTATGCAGCGTATGGCTATGCGTACGTCTGAGGCTTTGCAGGCTGGCGACGAAGACAAGGCTATCGAGCAGCTGCGCACGCAGCAGAAGTTCGCGCAGGATCATCTGCTGAACTGGCTGCCCATGATGACCGAGGACATGCGTCGTTTTGCGCGTACGATGTTCTATCAGGGTTTGGCTCAGCTGACCTTGGGTTATGTTGAAGAGGATGCCGAGATTTTGGAGGAGCTGCTCGACAGCGTTTCCGAGGAGGCTTAAATGGCAAACGCGACTTTTAGTCGCCGCGAATTTGTTGCTGCGGCCCTTGGGGCTGTGGCTGTTGCTGGGCTCGGCGGGTGCGCCGGGCCCAGCGGCGTTTCGGGCGCGGGCGGCGC
>CAVEUW010000022.1:13792-28348 GCA_963619015.1 Senegalimassilia sp.
CAGCGGGCAGCGCGGGCGGCTCGTCCGCTGGCGACCTGGGGCTGGTTTCAGCTGGCACGCTGACGCTTGCGGCGCGCGCTGACGACCTGCCGTACTTCCAAGACGCTAACAGTTCGCAGTCGGGCTTTGCTTATGAGTTGTTAAACACTGTTGCCGAGCGCATGGGGCTTAGCTGTACATGGTCGAAAGTTTCTTCAACAGATAGTTTGCTCGCGCGCGTTTCTGCAGATGGCGAACTGGTTCGCGGGCAGCGCGTGCACGCCGACGCATCGGTGCTCACCTGCGCGCCTGCGCTTGATGCAAGCATGGTGCAGGTTGATTACCTGTCCGTTACACAATGTTTGGTGGCAAAAAAATCGTCCGATATCACGGGTGTGGAAAGCCTGGCCGGCAAAACCGTCGGCGTGCTTGCGGGCTCGCCCGCGGTGGCAACGGTTTCGGCACTTTCCTTAAACCCGGCGCCTACCGTTAAGGAATATTCTACGCAAACGGAGCTGTTCAGCGGCCTGCAGGCGCGCAACGTTGATGCTGTAGTGGCCGATACGTGCGCGGCAAACTATCACTTGCGCGTGGCCTATGGCGATGAGCAGAAGGTGTGCGAAATAGGTAGCGATCAGGCCATGTATGGCTTGGTGCTGCCGGCTTCTCAAACCGCTTTGCGCGACGGGCTTGCCGACGTCTTACAGCAACTGCGCGACGATGGTACTTATCAGCAGCTTTATGATTCATGGTTTGCCGAGGCCGACAACTCGCGTGGTAAGACTGACGCTCGCACGCCTGAGCAAGGCGCCCCTGGTCACGACAAAGGCGGCGGAGTCTAAAGTCTAAAAGCAGCCAGCCCCGACGAAACGCAATGCTCGCACTACGTATGTACTCTACAAGCCCCTCCCCCTCGCTGTAGGTGCGCGATCTTATCGCGCACATCTGCCCTGATGCGCCATCTTGTGTGCCCCGCTTCACACTTTTGTTGTACTCTACAATCAACAAAAAGAGAAAGGACTTCGTCATGAGGTTTTGCGTGTTCGGCTCGTCTAGTGCAAACCTGGACCCTACCTATATAAATGCTGCTATTGAGATGGGCAGCGTTATTGCGAAACATGGCCACGGCCTGGTGTTCGGCGGTTACGATACGGGGCTTATGGGTGCCGTGGCAAAAGGTGCCGCAAGCGAAAACGGGCACATTATTGGCATTGTGACCGAAGGGCTCAACGCCCTTGGCCGCGACATTTTCCCGTGCACCGAGGTTATGTGCACGCCCGATATGGCGCAGCGTAAAGAACGCATGATGGACCTGTCCGATGGCTACATTGCGCTGCCGGGTGGCTTGGGTACGCTCGACGAGCTGTTCGTGGTGCTTTCGAAGGTGAAGGCTGGCGAAATGACGTGCAAGTCAGCCATCCTGAATGTCGATGGTTTTTACGACAAGCTGATTGAGCAGCTTGACCACATGACTGAAACGGGCCTGAACTCCAGCAACTGGCGCGACATCTGCGGCGTGTTTACCGACGCTGAGGAACTAATGGCCTGGCTGGAGGCTTAAACCGTGGCTAAAGAAATCACTTACGACAACGAAACTCGTCAAAAAATGGCGGCTGGCGTGGCAAAACTCGCCGACGCCGTGCGTGTGACGCTGGGGCCTCGCGGCCGCTATGTTGCCATGACCAAGGCCGGCGAGCGTCACCCTAACATCACCAACGACGGCGCGCTGGTGGCCTCGCATGTCAGCGAAGAAGACCACGCAAGCCGTCTTGGTCTTGAAGTGGTGCGCCAGGCTGCCATTGCTGCCAACAACGAAGCAGGCGATGGCACCAGCACAGCAACGGTGCTGGCCGACGCAATTGTGCGCGAGGGCGTCCGCCATGTTGCCGCAGGTAGCGACCCGCTTGCGTTGCGCCGCGGTATCCAGAAGGCGGCCGACGCAGTGTCGGCAGAGCTGCTTTCGCAGGCCGTGCAGGTGACTACGCGCGATCAGATGGCTGAGATTGCCACGGTTTCGTCGGGCGATGCCGAAATTGGCAACCTGATTGCCGACGCGCTTGAGCAGATTGGCCTTGACGGCGTGATTTCGGTTGAGAAGTCCAACAGCTTTGGGCTTAGCTTAGATGTGAAGCGCGGCATGTTGTTTGACCGCGGGTTTATTTCGCCATATATGGCCGATGACATGGGGAAAATGACGGGCGAGCTGCATCAGCCCTACATTCTTATCACCGACCAGCGCCTGGCCGACAACTTCCGCGACGTGGTGCCGGTGCTTGAAGAGGTTATTGATTCCGGGCATCCGGTGCTTATTGTGGCTGATGACGTGCGCGGCGAATCGCTGAACGCGCTTCTGACTAACCGCGAGCGCGGCGTGCTGACCAGCGTGGCTGTGACTGCGCCGGGTGCAGAAGAGCGTCGTAAGGCCGAGCTTGAGGATATGGCCATTTTGACTGGTGGCGAAGTGATTACGCCCGACCGCGGCTTGTCGTTGACCGACGCGCGCAAGAGTATGCTCGGGCGCGCACAAGACGTGCAAATTTCGAAAGATCGCACGCTGATTATCGGCGGCAAGGGCAAGGCGGAAGCTGTGGAAGCCCGCTGCGATGCTATTCGTGCTGAACTGGAAAAACCGCATTCGGAATACGACGCGGGGGTGCTGCGCGAGCGTCTGGCGAAGTTGACGGGCGGCATTGCAGTGTTAAGCGTTGGTGCGGCTACCGAGTCGGAAATGAACGAGATTCGAAGCCGCATTCAGGATGCCCTGCGTGCAACTAGGGCAGCTGCTGAACAGGGCCTTTTGCCTGGCGGCGGAGTTGCGCTGGTGCAGGCGGCAAGCGTAATTGACGGGCTGGAGTTCGCTGGGGAAAGCGGCGCGTCTGGTGCGACGTCTGCCGGGGAAAGCGGCGCGGGTGCTGCTGCTGCGACCGGCGGCGCGGGCGCTGCGGGCGGCGCGGGCGATGAGCGCCACGGCGCCGAGATTTTGCGCCGTGCGCTGGAAGAGCCTCTGCGCGCGCTGTGTGCGAACGCCGGCTACGATGGCAATGTCGAGGTGGAGCGAGCCCGCGAGGCCGATGCGGGTTGCGGCTTGAATTGCGAAACAGGTGAGCGCGGTAATATGCTTGCAATGGGCGTTTCTGATCCGGCAAAGGTGACGGTAACAGCCTTGCAAGCTGCAGCTTCAGTCGCCTCGCTCGTCCTTATCACCGAATGCGCCATTACCGAAATCGAGGAAGAAGAATAGGAGCTTTAGCTTGGAGCACGGGGAAGAATATATTTACGGGTCTGCCGAGCTGCCTGAGTTTGTCGAAACTTTAAAAGCTAGCTTTGTAGGCACCGATTCCGACCCCGACGATCGCTATGCTCCTCGTATTCTGTCGAATGACGATGGGAAAGTTTCCAATGTACTCGCAACACTTAAAAGCGAACTGACCGA
This sequence comes from Senegalimassilia sp., assembly GCA_963619015.1. Taxonomy (GTDB): domain Bacteria; phylum Actinomycetota; class Coriobacteriia; order Coriobacteriales; family Eggerthellaceae; genus Senegalimassilia. The sequence goes on from CAVEUW010000022.1 coordinate 17,205, forward strand.
TTGTGTCAGCTTCGCTTTTTCTGTTGCCTTCATTACTTCAAGCGGAATGCAGGTTTTGGCACCAATTTTGTCTGACCTGCGCGAACGCGGAATTAAAGGTCGCGTACTTACTTCGACGTATCAGAATTTCAATAATCCTGAGGCGCTGCGCAAGTTGCTTGAATATCCCAATATTGAAGCGCGCGTTTACCAAGGTGACCTGCATGCAAAGGGTTATTTCTTTAATAAAAAGCACCTGTCAACAGTAATCATTGGTAGTTCGAATTTGACTCAGAAGGCGTTGACCTGCAACAAGGAATGGAATGTTCTCTTTCGTTCGTATGCGAGCGGTTCGATGTTACTGGAAGCCAAAGAAGAGTATGACAAGCTTTGGGATGACGAACGAACTGCGATTATTGATGAGGAATGGATTAGTCAATACGAGTCCTTTTTAGCTTCGAACACCGTTGATGTTGGTGGTCGAAAAGTTTCTATGGCGGCATTTTCTGCGCAGGTTGCTGAAGAAGATTCCGATACAATTCCTGAATTTGCGGGGTCTGATGGTAGTGATGATTCGGCGGTTTCCGCAGGCGGAATCAGGCCAAATAAAATGCAACAGGGTGCACTTGAGGCCCTTGAAGTTTTGCATGATCGAAACGAACCGCGAGCTCTGCTTGTTTCGGCAACAGGCTCGGGTAAAACGTATCTTTCCGCATTGGACGTCGCGCGCGAAAAGCCTGCAAAAGTCCTGTTTATTGCCCACAGAAAGCGAATTCTTTCCGCTTCGATGGAAAGCTTCAAGCGCGTTTTGGGCAACACATACGATTATTCGTTTTATGGCGGCAGCGGTAGTCTAACGAACGTGTTACCGTCGAATGCTTGTATGTTTGCAATGGTTGGAACACTTGCAAATCATTTAGATGAAATACCGCCTGATGAATTTGACTACATAGTGATCGACGAGGCACATCGTACGGGTGCGAAAGGTTATCTGAAGGTTATTGACCACTTCAAGCCGAAGTTCCTGCTTGGTATGACTGCAACTCCTAGTCGTACCGATGGTTACGATGTATATGCGCTGTTCAACCATGTGATTGCGTTTCGAATTACGCTGCAGGATGCACTCGACAGCGACCTTCTAGCGCCGTTTCACTATTTCGGTATTGCTGATTTGGAAATCGATGAAGAATCGGTTGATGACTACACCCTGTTTAATCGCCTGACTAGTAAAGACCGCGTTGACCATGTGCTTGCGAAAATCGACGAGTATTCCGTCGAGAAGAAGAACCGCCGAGGTTTGGTGTTTTGCAGCCGTCGCGACGAGGCGAAACGACTTGCTCAAGAGTTTTGCGAGCGCGGAATTCCGTCCGCTGCTATTGATGGTTCCACGCCGGATGCGGAGCGAGATGAGGTTATCGCACGTTTGGAGAACGGCGAGCTTGAATACATCTTCTCGGTCGATATCCTAAATGAAGGCGTTGATATCCCTTCGCTTAACCAAATTATTATGCTGCGCAAAACTGAATCAGCCATCATTTTTGTGCAACAACTTGGTCGTGGCCTGCGGAAATATCCGGGAAAGCACTTTACGTTGGTGCTCGATTTTATCGGGAATTACCAGCAGAACTATTTGGTTCCGATTGCGCTTTCGGGCGATAGAACCTACAACAAGGATGGTCTGCGTCGTGTAGTCAAAGAAGGCACGTCAGTTATTCCGGGGTGTTCAACCATCACGTTCGACAAAGTGTCTGAGCAACGCATCTTCAAAGCGTTGGAAGAAGGTCACTTCAGTGATGCTAAGTTGATTCGCGGTGAATATCTGCACTTGAAACAGTTGCTTGGACACATTCCGCGTCTTATTGATTTCGATAAGAACGAAGCTATAGATCCGCTTCTAATCATTAAGAAGTACGGCTCCTATGCTGCGTTTTTGCAGAAATACGAAAAGGACTGTCCGTTCTTTTTCGACGACAAGAAACTCAGGCTGTTGAAGTTTGTCTCGCAGAAGCTTGCGAATGGCAAACGAGCTGTTGATCTTAAAGCTTTGCAGGCGTTGGTTCAGCAAGGGAAGTTTTCTGAGGTTGCAAAAGGTGCGGCAGCGGCGAGTAGAGTGTCAGCAGTTGCAAGTATGCTGACTGGCGAATTTTCAACAAAAGGGCAAGAGCTTGCCGTGCGCTCGGATGGCGGGTTGAAGCTTTCGCCAGCATTTGAAGCTGCACTGAATGATGTGTCGTTTAAGGAATGCGTACTCGATGCTATTGAATTTGGTTTAACCAGGTCGCAGGCGCGTTATGCGAATTTATATCAAGACACAGATTTCGTTTGTACGAAAAATATTCGCGTGAAGATGTGGCTAAGCTGCTGCGCTGGGAGAAAGAGCCGAACTATCAAAACATCGGCGGTTACTTCCATGACAAAACAACCAATACCTTCCCCGTGTTTATCAACTACGAAAAGGACCCGGATATCAGCATTACCACAATGTACCAGGACCGATTTATTTCCGATCGTCGCATTATTGCGATATCGAAAAGCAATAGGACGCTCGAATCCGAAGACATTACCAAGCTAAAGCATGTTTCGGAAAACGGAATGCGTTGCTATCTGTTCGTTCGCAAAAACAAGAATGACAAAGACGACGGCACAGAATTCTACTTCCTTGGGCGCATTCACCCGACAGGGAATTTTGAGCAAATAAAAATGGCTGGCACGGATACGAATGCTGTCGAAATCGAATACGAGCTTGACCAGCCTGTTCGTCCTGACCTGTACGATTATTTCCTAAGCAATATCGATTGTTAAGGCGATTTGCACGACGCCGGTTCTAGTGGCTAGCCTGCGCCGACGTCGTTGCTGTCACCGGCGCCTTATTCCCCAAAGTGCGCTTTTAGCGCGTCGACTACCTTTACGTCGGCGGGGAGCCAGTCGACGGAATCGATGTCGGCCATGCTAAGCCATTTTGCGGCGTGATGCTCCAGCAGCTCGAAGTCTGTTTCCAACCTGCACAAATAGCACTTCATGCTCAGGTGGAAGGTGGGGTAGTCGTGTTCTACCTGCACCAGGAAACTATCAACGGCAATCTGCGCGGCAAGCTCCTCGCGAATCTCGCGCACAATGGCCGCTTCGGGTTCTTCACTAGGCTCAACTTTGCCGCCGGGAAATTCCCAGCCGCCTTCGAATTCTCCATAGCCGCGCTGGGTGGCTAGAATCTGGCCATCTTTCACAATAATCGCGGCAACAACATCAATGCTTTTCATGATGTACCTTTCTGAACGAGGTAGGCAGGAATGAGGGTTGGGTTGGTTTTTCTTAGCGGCATTTCGCACTTTTTAGGCGTCCCAGATGAAGGTTGCTATTGCATGAGGCGGGACGGTCGCAGCCGCGACGGTGGTGGTTGCCGCTGCTGAGGCGGTGAGGGCGGCGGCTGCCGCTGTTGAGGCGGCGGTTGCGGTGGTTTCTGCGGCCCCCGGTGCGCTCTTCGCCTCTGGCGCACCCTTCGCACCCGGCGCGCCTTTCGCCACGAATATCGGCTGCTCTTCAATGGTGAACGTTTCGGCATGCGCAGTTCGATTCAGCACCACCAGCACGCGCTTGCCATCGGGGCGTACGGCGGCCACGGTCTCAAGCGGCGTGCCCTCTGCGGTGTGCGTCGGCACGATGCGCGAACCCGGCGCAATCCACCTGCTCAGATGCCCAATGTAGTAGAAGCTGCGGTTCTTCACCAGCTCGCCGGTTTCGCGGTTGTACATCAGCGGCGCGTCGCAGAAGTTGCCCACGTGGTTTGGCCCGCCCTCTTCGTTCAGCAGGATATTCCAGTCAATGTAAGCGTTTGTGCCCACGCGCAAATCGCCAATCATGTCGTGTGCGTAATGTTCGGCGTCCTGCGGATCGTATGTGCCGCGGCCCCGGGAGAACGCCTCGCAGCCTTCCGTATGAATAAGCTCGGCCTCTGGGTGAGCGCCGTGCACGCTTTTGACCTGGTCGAAGAAGTCGCCCGTGTACCAGTGGAAGGCCACGCCGGAAAACACATTGTCAAACGTGCTGGTTGCCGGCTGTGTGCGCATGCCGCCAATTTTGCACAGCGCGCGGTCGCCGATTTTTCCCCAGCGAAGCGCCAGGTCAATGGCTTGCGTTCGCTCAACGAGCGATTCCTTGTTGTGATCCCATGCCAGCAGCTTCACGTCATGGCAGCCTTCAGCCTCAAGCGCTTGGCGAAGGTAGAAGCCGGCGAATTTGGCCTCTTCATAGGCCGAATACAGACAAGAATCCCAGAACTGGATAGCCTGCGGCTCGTTCTGCACGGTCAGACGGTCAAGCGGCAGACCTTCGTCGCGCCACGTGCGAACAGCGCGCGCGAGCACGCGGGCCCATGCCTGGTAGTAGCTTGGGCGTAAATGGCCGCCGAAGTTCATATTGCGATTGGTTTTCATGAACGCCGGCGGGCTCCACGGCGCCGCAATTAGCGACAGCATAGGTTGCTTGGCAAGACAATCTTTCACCAGGGGAAAGGTGTTCTCGCGTTCGCGTGAGATGTCGAAGGTGGAAAGAATGTCGGCCCCGCGCGGCGGGCGCGTGACGTAGGCATAGTTGCCTAGCGCGAAATCGCTGCTTTGCAGGTGAACACGACCGAGTGTGTAGCCGTTGCCGCCTTCTTCAGCTGAGCCATAGCATAGACACACAACCTCTTCTTGCAGGTCGGCTGGCATTTCTGCATAGGTGACAGCCGAGGCTTCGGTAAGCGCGCCACCAAAGCCGATGATCATTTGCTGCGGGTTGCCAGAAAGCACGCGGACGGTGGCGGGATCGTCGGCTGTGGTGGGGGTGGCAGCTGCCGCCCTGGCCGCTACCGCCGCAGCGGATGCGCTGGTCAGGTCAAGTTTTGAAAACGAGTGCGTGCCGTACCCGTCGCTCATATACCCTTCGATTGCCATGTTTCCGTCGCTTTCTCTTTTATATCCAGCCTTTGTTTCGCATATCGTTAAGCAGGAACTTGCAGCGTTCTTCAATGTTGTGTGCCGTTGTTTCTGCCTTTCGTTCGCTCAGACCTGCCGCCTTCGCCACCGTCAGTAAATCATCCGTTGTGGGGTTCCCATTCCCATTGGCCATGGTTGCGTGCTCGTTGCCAAACGACACGCTGTACGTCAGGTCGTATGCGGGTGATAGGGCCCATTCGCCATTGTTGCATAGCCAAGAGAAGTTATTCGAATGGTCGTCTTGGTTGTGTGCATATACGTTGAAGCACATGCGGCGGAACAATTCCCACAGTTGCTCCTGGTTATTTGTTAGCTGCCATGTTGCTTGAAACAGATTGATGTAATCGAGCGCGGGAATTCGATGCGAGACTTCAAGCAAGCCAGATGCTGTCAGCATGTGAACACCGCGCCCTGTTTTATCTCGATCGAAGCGTTCGGTGGCGAAGTATCCCTCGCAGCGCTCTGATGGCATAAGTTGGGTTTTCGGCATGTCAATGCCGCAGTCAGTAGCAGCTTCGGCATAGGCTTGCTCCATAGCGCCGATGCAAATCGGGTCGGTGCCTGCGCGGAATTTAACAAGCCACTCGGTGTCGTTTTGCTTGAGATACGCTTTTGGCCGTGCACCGCCCGACGACCCGCCGGCGGCGAAAACGTCATCAAGATTGTCTGATTCTTTACCCTGGAGAATGGCATGGCATGCTTGCGCAAGTGCATCCAGATCGTTGATGTGCAATTCAGAGGATGGGGCCAATTGTGGTTCGTATCTGAGTGCCCCGCGGCCAGTTGACCCAACAAGCGCTAGCAGCGCTAATGGCGACACAGCTTCAGCATCGATGCCATGACGTTTTAGCATGCGCGTCATAAGGAGCGCACCCCATCCATCGGGAAGGCTGTCTTCGAATACGCCGAACAGGCCATTGAATGGCTGCCGCTCGGGGATAAAAACACCTGGTTGCAGAGGTAAGCTTAATGGGCTGATTGAATGGCCGTTCGAAAGCCATGACGCATCATATTCGAAAGCAGAAAGCCCTTCGGGTGTGCGGGCGAGCGTTCCAACCAAATCATCGTTCAGGAATACCGTGACCTTGTTAACGCTGTCGAGCGCTGTGGCGGTTAGATTAGCGGGAATTTCGCTGGTCTGGTTAGCGCGAGTTTCTTTGGTCTGATTAGCGGGAATTTCGCTGGTCTGGTTAGCGGGAATTTCTTTGGTCTGATTAGCGGGAATTTCGCTGGTCATCGATTACCTCCTGAATGGAGCGATATGCGGGTTTGGCGAATAGGCCATCAAGCTGTGATTCGCAATCAAGTGCGCGGCAAAGGCGAATGAGCGACTCGAAGGAAATCTGCCCTGTTTGCTCGAAGCGCCGTAGGGTTCCAAGCGATACGCCTGATCGCGTTGCGAGTTCGTGCTGTGTCAAGCCGCGTTTCTTGCGTAGTTCTTTTTCGCGCTTGGCGATGTAGAGTGCCGTGTCGGCGGGTGGAGTGAGTTTTTTCAGCTTGCTAAGATTACTCATATATGCGTAATTTCCTGTTAAGGGAAGGGTTATTACGCGTATTTTAGCATTTTTGATATGTGTAGGCAATCATGCTGCTCGCTTTGAATCATGTGGCGCGCTTCGAATTTTGTGGCGCGCTTCAAATTGTGTGACGCGCTTCGCTTTGAATCAAGTGACGCGCTTCGCGCTTCCTAATACGGTTCGAGCTTTCGCTCGAACCCACGAAAATCACCGCAGGTCATGTACCATTTTGCGTAGGTGCGTGATCTTATCACGCACGTTAATTTCGAGCGCCGAAGGCGCGACACTAGCGCGACACCGAAGCCTGCTTCAGTAGGTGTGAGCGAAAGCTCACACAGAATTTGGCTAGCGCCGAAGGCGCTACACTAGCGCGACACTATTTACGGGTTGCACTGGCCGCAAGGGGAGTAGCCGCGGTCGATCAATGTTTGCCTGTCGCCGGTGAAGTCCTTCTTATTCTCGCTCGAAATGCTGTTGGCTCCGTCGCATCCGGGCTTGTGGAACTTCTTGTTCTTCGTGTTCAGGATGTACTCCTGCTGTTCGGCGTCGCTTGAGCTGCCTGAGTTGGAGCTGGTGCTTGAGCTGTTGGAGCTAGAACTCTCGGTGGTGCCTGAGGCTGCGTTGTTGGAGTTTGAGTTGGCAGAGTTGCTACTGCTTGTGTTGTTTGAGCTGTCAGCGTTGTTGGCGTTGCTTGAGCTGTCAGAGCTACCCGACGTGCCGCTTTCTTCTGCAGCCAGTTCAGCAGCTGTTTTTTCAAGCGCGGTATCTTTCGACTTGCCGGTTGTCTTGGTGGCCTCGCCCTCGCTGGTGGTGGCAACGGTCTTGCTAGATTCCCAGTTGTCGCCGGTGACGTAGTTGATTTCCACGCCCGGTTCTACGTTGTAGATAAACACGTTGAAGCGAATAGCCTTGCCGCCGTCTTCGATAGACTCGGCTTCCATCTGCACGCCGCGCGCCACCAGGTCGTTCGCCGCAAAAAGCGGGGTGACTCGGTACAGCACGTGGTTGCCGGTTTGGCGCACGTAGTCGCCGACCATTTCCTCGTAGTAAGTCATGCCGACCGAATTCATGGTGCGCGTGCCAGTAATCAGGTTGCGTTCATTAGCGTTTTCGCCGCTGAGCTGGTGCGCAATCAGATGGCTGCGGTTGTACACCATTTCCTGATCGACAAAGTCGTAGCGGTGTTGCACCCAGCCCGAGGGGTGAATCTGCGAAATATCACCGCGCTCGGCATCGGACACGGTGTCTTTGCCAATGCGCGCGAACGCCTCGCCGCAGCGGCCTTCGAAATCAAGCTCGCTGAATTCCATGAAAGCGCCGCGGTCGACATCGTCTTTCGTGAAGCCTGGCTGGCCGTCGTTGATATCGATGCACAGCGCTCCGGAGTATTCCGGAATGTCGGCAAGCGTTGCGCGCGCGTTGGAAACGTGCGCAGTGCTTGTTGACTGACTGGTTGAGCTGTTGGAGGAACTGCTGGTCAGCGTGATGCCGGAGCAGCCAGTAGCGCCAAACGCTAGACTTGCTGCCAGTAATAAGCTGGCGAAGACGGCGGCCATGCGCTGAGGCAGTGGCTTGCGGGCGCTGCTGGCGGCGGTGCGCCCGGGGGCGGCCGCTGCGCTGACGCGAGTGGTGCGCTGCGTGGTGTGGGCGCTGGTGGTGGTGCGCTGCGAGGTGTGGGCGGTGCCGTTGGCTGCACACTTAGTGGCACATGTGCTGGCGCTGGTGGCGTCTTCATTAGTTTCGATGTCGTTCGGCAGATTCTGCTGCACGGGCTTTTCCTTCCACAAATATTGGCGCATTGACTTATTGGCGTATCAGATTCGCGCTTCCTTAGCGAGTATTTCGATAGAAGTAATTGTAGCGAAAAGAACAGGAGCCCTTCCACTAGGAAGAGCTCCTGTCATCAGGTTATTGAACCAAGCGGCACGTGTCGCTTGTGCCGCGCATTCGGCATGTGCTGCGCATGCTGCGCGTACTGCACGAATTGCACGTGAAAACTGCTGGTTAGGCAGCCTTCTGCAGCGTGGAAGAGCCGCTCGTGCTGCTGTTCGAGCTGCTGCTGTTGCTGGAGTTGCTGCTGGAACCGCTCGTGCTGCTGCCAGAGTTGCTCGAGCTGCTGCCAGACTGTGTGTCAGTGCTGGTCGTAGAACCATTGGTGCTGCTGCCAGACTGCGTGTCAGTGCTGGTAGAGCTGCCGTTGGTTGTGGCCTGCGTGTCGGTCGTGGTAGACGTGCTGTCAGTGGTTGCAGCCGTGGTAGAGCTTGCAGCGCTGGCCAGCAGGCTGTCGCCGCCTTCCTCGGTGCAGTCCTTGCAGCCGCGCGTCTTGCCGGCGTCGAAGGCTTCCTGAACCGTGCCCTGCACGATTTCAGCAGAGTGCGAAATGTGCGAGCAGTCGGGGTTGAAGTGGTACACCGAACCGCCTTCGGTCCAGTAGCACTTGCCGCCATCGGAAAGCTTGGATGCCTGCGTAGCTGCTGCGTCAAGGCCTTCCTGAGTAGCGGGGTGATAGTCAATACCCGAAGCACCTGCGGCAATAAGAGCCACAACAGCAACGATGGTAGCCAGATTCTTCGTGCGCTTGTCGGAGTTCTTGTCCAGCAGAAGTACGATGATAATCGGGAAGAACGCGATAACTGCGACGATAACGCCCAGTTCGGTCTTCAGCCAGTACATGGGGCCTTCGCCCTTCGCCGGCGGGTCGATGTGGTTGGCCTTCTTCCACAGCTGGGAACCAACAACAACAAGCACGAAGTCGACAACAAGCGGGGTGATAACCCACGGCATGGGCTTGTTGCCCTTCAGGAATACGAAGCACAGGATTTCAGCGATAAGGCCGAGCACCCACAGCACGATAGCTGCGATACGGAACGGCTGTGCTTGCTTTTTGCGCTCGTCATGCGTGGCGTTCAGGTCGATGTTGGCCTGGGTGCCAGCGGCGTGGCCCATCTCGGCGTTTTCGACAGCTTCGCCAGAGGTGGTCACAAACTTGCGGTCTTCTTTGGCAACGGTGTTGCGCTTGGCCTTGGGCTTTGCTTCAGCCTTGGGGGCCTCAGCAGGTGCCTCTGCAGCCGGGGCCTGCGCCGGAGCGGCCTGAGCGGGCTGCTCAGCCGGAGCCTGTGCCGGAGCGGCCTGTGCGGGCTGCTCGGCGGGAGCCTGGGCAGGTGCTTCAGCCTTAGCGGCCTTGGCCTTGGAAGCCTTCGGCTTCGCGGGCGGCTTTTCGCCGTTTGCGGGCGGCTCGGGCGCGCCCTGCGGCTTCTGATCGTTTTCAGCCATGGTTTCTTCCTTTTTCCTAATGAAGTGCCGCCTTCTGACACTTCGAATTCCAAAGCATACCCGCCTATATTACGCTTTTAGTTGGCGAAATATTGCGCCGACCGGCGTTTTCTTCCCTACATTTGCGCAATTCAAGGAAAAATTGAACAGATGCGCGCCAAAGAACCTTGTCCAAAATTGCCTGCGAGCAGGTATCATGGGTGCATATGCGAAACGCATACCAATTCGACGAAGGAGGCCCCTTATGGCAGACCAGTCCGACATCATCCAGTCCCTTATTGGCGCCGTGGCGAAAAACCCGCAGCTGCTTGAGGGCTTTACCAACAACCCTGAGCAGGCCGTATCTTCTGCGGCGCAGTCCGGTGGTATTGATATTTCCGGCGTTGACATGGGCGACCTGGTTAAGGCCGTGAGCCCGCTTATTTCGGGCGACAAGCTTGACGTAAGCGCGGTTGCCAAGGTGGCCGAGGAATTTTTGTCCAACAACTCTGAGCATCAGGAGGCCGCAAAGGCTGATCAGGGTGGCCTTTCCGACATTCTTGGCGCGCTGGGCAACGTCTTTGGCGACGGCACCGACCACGAGGACAAGAAGAACGAAAACGGCGGCATTGACCTGGCCGCTTTGGGCGGACTTGCAGCTAAGCTGTTCAGCAGCAAGTAGTTCGCGCTAGCGGGCGCTTTGCGGGCCGGCGGCTTGCGGGCCGGCGGGTCGCGCTGGCGGGTGCTCGCACAAGCGGGTCCAAGTGCGCTAGCGGGCCAGCGGCTGTTTTGCATGTCGGCGGGCCCAAGTGCGCTGGCAAATCGCGCTAGCAGGCCAGCGGGCTGCGCTGGCGAATCGCGCCTGCGGCTGCTCGCGGGTGCCTAGTGTGCTGGCGAGCTGTGCTAGCGGCTACTTTGCCCCCCCACAATTTATGTTTAACCAAACAAGCCTAGGGCGCTCGCCCCGGGCTTGTTTTATTCCCGAACACAACAGGCATCACATAATCTTCTCTAATGGGACATTTGCTATAGACCAGCAAGGTTATTTATAAGTAATAATCTCATGGAAAGAAAACCGACTTTCTGTATCTCTGCGCAGGGGTTGGGGGTGATTTTTGGAAAGAAAACCGACTTTCTGTATCGTTTTGCGCGATTTTAGCTACAGAAAGTCGGATAACTTTCCACCAAGGGGTGTTTTAGCCTGCACGATGCTACAGAAAGTCGGATAACTTTCCACCAAGGGGCGTTTTTGTCTGCACGATGCTACAGAAAGTCGGATAACTTTCCACCAAGGGGCGTTTTTGTCTGCACGATGCTACAGAAAGTCGGATAACTTTCCACCAAGGGGCGTTTTTGTCTGCACGATGCTACAGAAAGTCGGATAACTTTCCACCAAGGGGCGTTTTTGTCTGCACGATGCTAC
>CAVEUW010000023.1:0-27841 GCA_963619015.1 Senegalimassilia sp.
ACGATCACGAAAGGAAAGCAATGAAAGACACGCTAACAACAATCGCAGCCCTCGTAGCAGCCTGCCTAATCACGGCATTTGGCTTTGCCGTCTGCACGTTCGGCGCAAGGTTTGGCTGGATGTTTGCGGGGTGTGTGTTCGGGGCGGGTGTATGAAAGTTTGCCTGATTGACGTAGATAGCAAAATTCCGAACCTCGCGCTCATGAAGGCATCTACCTATCACAAGAATCTAGGAGACCAAGTAAAACTTGGATACGACCCATTGTTAGATAAACCAGACTTATGCTATGCAAGCAAGATTTTCGACTTCACACCGGAACCGGAATATATGCCAGACTGTCCGACACTAAAGGGTGGCACAGGGTACGACATAAATGCAAAGCTAAACTTCCCAAATTATGACCGAATAATGCCGGACTATTCGCTTTATCCACAGTTCGATTACGCCATTGGAAGGTTTACGCGAGGTTGTCCAAATCGCTGCCCATGGTGCGTTGTCTGGCGCATGGACGGTAACGAGGTGCGACATGTCGCTGATTTGACCGACTTCTGGTGTGGGCAAAAAGTTGTACGTTTGCTGGATGACAACATCATGGCGGACGAAGATGAGTTTGTGGCAGATTGTAAGCAATTACACGATGCTGGGGTGAAAACTATCTGGGAAGCACTCGATATCCGACTTATAAACAATAAGACAGCAGCAGCACTTGCAACAGTGAAGCAAGCTAAGTCTATCCACTTCGCATGGGATGGCAAGCACCAGGAACCATACATTAAGTCAGGTTTAGAGACACTTCTTCGCCACGGACTAAAAGGTTGGCGGTTTATTTTCTATGTGTTAGTAGGCTTTAATACAACGCCTGAATATGACATGCACCGCATCTTAACACTCCGCGATCTAGGCACTAATCCATTCGTAATGCCATACGACAAGAAAGACCCATACCAGAAACATCTTGCTAGATGGTGCAACAACAAGTGGGTGTTCAAAAAGACACCTAGATTTGAGGATTACGAACCGTGGCAAAAGTACATATCTGAAAAGGAGAAAGCATGAGCGACACACTCTATGCAATCAGCCAAGACCTACAGGTGGCAATTGATGGCGGCATCGTGTTTGACGAAGAGACCGGCGAGATTCTGTTCGACAGCGACAGCATCGACGCGCTGACGGTATCACTAGCCAACAAGCTGGAAGCATCCCAAGCGGTAGCAACCGCCAAACGTGCTAAAGCCGCGACGATAAAAGCCGAAGTCAAGCGATTGAGCGATTGGGCAAAGAAGCTGGAAGCAGCAGCTGACAGCCTGGATGCTTACTGCCTGCGTTGTGTCGAGCCGCTGGAAGGCCGCATCGAGACAGACCATTACAGCATTGGCACGCGCACCAGCGACCGCTTGGAAGTGCTTGACGAAGCTGCTGTGCCAGCAGAGTACCTGCGCGAGAAAGTGACCGTCAGCGTTGACAAGGCGAAGGCTAAGGCGGCATTGAAGGCCGGCGAAGAAGTACCGGGATGCGCGTTGGTTAAAAGCATCACCTTAAACGTCCGGTGACGCGTCCATCACTATCGGCACCATGAACAACGACCCTATTTACATATTCCTACTAACAGCACTCGGGACGCTATCACTTTGCGTTGTTGCGTCCATCTGTGCTGGCATCTGGAATATCTGTACTACATGCGTTAACGCTGCGCTGGGCAGCTAACGATAACTAACAAACCAAATACGGGGAAGGAGGTTTCCGTATGGAAAGCGAAAACATTACGCTCGAAGAGGTTCGCAACTTCATTAAGCGTCTCGGCAGCAGCACCAAGGTGCAGGTCGAAATCGGCGACGAGCTGCATGATGTTTACGATCTTGCAGTTACTCGCACTCGCGACTCGCAGACCTTTGTGCTGTATGCAAACGATACCGCAGCTGAATAGCAGCTACATCCACTTACATCCACTACCTACAGGAGGAAATCATGAAGCAGAAAAAATGGACTAACATTCAGGCATCCGGCAACAACAACAGCGTTAAGGTTCCGGCAGGCGGCTACGTGTTTATGTGTACCGGCGTTGAGGACGTCTCGACTCGCGAGTACCTGAAGCTGACCTACGACATCGCCGAGGGTGAATACAAGGGCGCTTTCAGCAAGGGCTTTGCGGCGGACAATGACTGGACGCACCAGTTTGTTATCAGCTACTCCGATAACGCCGAGGGCTTGTTTAAGCGCTTCCTCGAGTGCCTTGAGGCTTCCAATCCGTCCTTCAATGTCGAAGCTTGGGAGCAGACCTCTAACGAGCAGGCATTTGTTGGCAAGCTGTTTGGCGCAGCTGTCGGTACCGAAAAGTACACCAGCAACAAGACCGGCAAGGACGTCGAACGCTGGACTCTGCCGAACTGGTGGACTGTTGAGGATATTCGCGGCGGTCACTTTACCTGCCCTGCAGACAAGGATAACCGCGTAAAGTCCGAAACCGCTCCTGCTGCAACGCCTGTTTACAATGACGATTTGCCGTTCTAATTTAATCCTCGTAGAGGACGACAGGAACAAGCAGGGCAAACATACTGCTAAAAACGAAGCATGGGCGGCGCATGACATCAGTGTTGTGCGTCGCCGTTTGCCCTTCGGGGACTATGTGGCGGTGAGGAAGACGGACATTGATGAGCCTATAGAAGGCATCTCGGTCAGCGTGGATACAAAGGCGAATATTGACGAGTTGGCGGGCAACCTTAAAGGACAACACGACCGATTCAGGAATGAAGCTATCCGCGCACTTGAAGCCGGATGTCATCTCGTGATTCTCGTAGAAAACACTGAAGGTATTAGGACTCTTGACGACCTAAGGCGCTGGAAGGAGTCCAGTCTTTCTTACAACCGACGCAAAAGGCGCAACGTCCGCGCAGAAAGGTACGCAGGTGAAGACTTGCGGACTGCAAAAGATGGGCATGTTTACGACAAAGGCATCGCCCACATCTGCGAGGAGATGTCACGTAAATATGGTATCGAGTTCGACTTCTGCGCACCTGACGAAGCGTGGGCGGCGGTCATGAGGCATTTGGGGGTGATGATGTGACACCAGAAGAGTTTGAGCAGCTGGACGGAAAAGCTAAGCGTGCTATTCGAGCAGGGCTTTCCGACTTAGGTAAAGCAGCGTGCGATTACTGCGACCTTGGATGGTCGATTCTACCACTAGCAGCAGGAGCGAAAGTTCCTATTGAAGGTAGCGGCGTTAGTGAGGCTTGCGACGACTGGGAAAATGCTTGCTTCTTCTGGATGAATAACCCCGACTGCAACATCGGCATCGCGACAGGTACAGCGTCAGGCGGCATTATCGTTATCGACGTTGACCAGAACGAGGATGCGGGAAAGTACGGCGCAGAATCACTAGCAGACTGGGAACACGCCCACGGTAAGCTTCCTGAAACGGTCTGCGCTGATAGTGGCAGCGGCGGCAAACACTACTTCTTCCGTACTGGCACAGCGATGAAAAGCTCTACGAATCGCACGCTGTGTATTGATAGACGAGCTGATAGTGGATACGTCGTCGCTCCGCCCAGCGTCCATCCTGATGGTGGGAAGTACGAGTGGGATATCGACCCGTTCGATAACGAGGTCGCGTTTGCAAACGACCGCGTGCTTGATCTTATCGCCTACTGCGACGCTGGCGACGGAAGCGGCAACGGTGAAGGCAAGTTCGAATTCCCTGAAGTTGTCCACGATGGCGAAGGGCGCGAAAGTAACCTCGTCAGCTACGCTTTCAGTCTGCGCACCCAGGGCAAGGATTACAACGAAATCTTAATGCGCCTGACCGAGGTCAACGCCGAGCGCATTGTTCCGCCGAAGCCGCCACACGACTTGCGACGTATTGCTAAATCGGCATGTCGTAAACCTGCTGGACTTTCGCCAGAATACGCAGCAGCCAAGGAACGCGCAGAAGCTCGAAGGCAGGCAGAAGCAGAAACTGCGGCAGCCGAATACGCCCAGCGAACTGCTGCAGCAGAGGCGGCGGGAGTTAGTAACCCACAAGATATAGCGCCTATCAACCCAGACGACTACAAGATAGGCAAAAATGGGCTTGACCATGCAGCGGTCGGCGAAGATATGATGTCGCGCTTTCACTTCCGCTTTATTGACGGTGCGCCTGCGGTCTGGACTGGTGCAGGCTACGAAATCGGCTGGAATCCAGCTAAAAAGCTGCTCAAGCAATACAAGCGCACGATTCGCGACTCCGAGCGCAAAGAGGTGTGTGCGTGGCTCACGGTCGAAGACCCGCAGGCAGAACAGGCACCTTGGTACTACATCGCCTTTAGCAATGGCGTGCTGAACATCAAGACCATGGAGATGAGCACCAGAACTCCTGACCTGGTGATACCTAATGTTGTACCGCATAACTGGAACCCGGAAGCGTCCAGTCCACTTCTAAATAAGTTCCTGACTGACATTGCGTGCGGCGATGACGGCGTGCTTGCGAACCTCTGCGAGATGATGGGCCTGTCTATGTGCCGTAGTTGCTTTATGGACAAGGCATTTTTTATCGTCAATAACCGTGGCGCAAACGGTAAGTCCACTTTTATCAACTTCCTGCGCGGGCTGCTCGGCGAAGAAAACTGTTCGTCAGTTGACCCACAGATTATGGGTCGCAGGTTCCAAACAACCCCGATGATGGGCAAGCTTGCAAATATCGCCGACGACATCCCGTCTTCTATCGCAGACGCTGATGGGCTGGCTATCTTAAAGAAGGCTATCACCGGCGACTATGTGCCGTATGAAATCAAGAACGGCATATCTAGCCAGTTCAAGCCCTACTGCACGTTTGTGTTCACCATGAACGAAGTACCTCCCCTGTCTGACAGCAGCGGCGGTATGATCCGTCGCATCCACCCCGTGCCATTCAGTGCCGACTTCCGTGGACGAGCTGACCGCTTCCTAAGTGAAAAACTGGACTGCGAAGAGTGCTACGAGGCGGCGGTGGTGATGGGGGTTATGGCCCTTTGCCAGATGCTGGATGCGGGCAAGGTGACGGAGACGGAGTTTAGTAGATATGCGACCGAGTCCATTGAACTAGACAACAATCAAGTCAAGCTATTTCTAGCAGAACATGACTATTCTCGCGACAGTTTGCTTGGTTATCCGACCGCAAATTTGTACGCAGAATACGGACAGTGGGCGGACGATAACGGTGTCCGAAATGTCTTCTCTTCGCGCCGTTTTTCGTCGAAAGTTAAGTCTATTTTAAGCCTCGAAGTTGACCGTTCGATGGTCGAAGGAAGGCGAGTTTTCCGCTATTGCGAGATTGGCGAAGGCGGCGAAACTGACTAAATTTGCCCCATTTTGCCCCAATTTTAGGCAGAAACTAATTGCCGCTGCAGACCACTAATGTTGGTTTGCGGCGGCTTTTTTGCGTTTACGGGCAACTGATGGCAACTGCGCGGCAACAGCGATTGTTAAAAGTCTGTTGAAAGTCTGTGGAAAGTGCAACTAGCGGCAACTAATGTCAACTGTTGGAAAGAAGATTCCGCCAGAATTGCCACCTAAAATTAAAAATTGCCACGTTATTGCCACGTAAATTGCCACGTAAGTAAATTACTCATAATTACTTTGACCTGGGCAAATAGAACGATTGCCACGTATTGCCACGTAAAATCCCACTATTACCCGAACTTTTTTCTATTATCTAAGAAGAAGAATAATAATAAATATATAGTAATAGGGAAAAAACGTGGCAATACGTGGCAATTTTGCTGTTAGTAGGCACCAAAAAAGCCCCTTGAACTGGGCAAAGGGCTTTTTGTGGAAAAAATCGTAACGTGGCAATTAGGTGGCAATTACATGGCAATTAGGTGGCAATCGACTTTTTACGACTATTTGTTCGTTTTTTGGCAGTTGACTTTTTAGCATCCGACTTTTTACTGGACGACTTTTTGGCAGGCTTACGACTCTCGACTTCCGACTCCGACTTTTGCTCGACTTCCGACTTTGCAGCAGCCTCGCGGGCAGCTTTTGCGACTGCCCTGGGCGGGTAGCAGAACCGGCATACGATGCCACGCATTCCAAGCTGGCTTGCAACCTTGCGAGCATTGGCGTTTGCCAGTCCGTAGGGGTCTCCGTCGCTGCGGCGAAGATCATAATCTGCTTGGTCGCGGTAGTACTGCAGCCAGACGGTCGGACGCTTGTGCTGCAGTCCGTACTTTGCCATGGTCTGCTTGACGGTCTCCAGCACTGCCTTATCGGATGCCTTGGCGGTCTCACGCAGCCAATGCCAGACCTCAGGCGGAATAGAGCGGTCGCCCGACTCCCAGCGCTTGACTGCTAGTACCTGAACGCCTGCAGCCTCTGCGACGTTGCGCTGTGACAGTCCTAGCGACTCTCGCATGGCCCTAAAGTCGGCGGGCTGCACGTCTTTGTAGGCAGCGCGGCGCTTATCGACTTTCGCACGCTTACGGTTACTGACGCTGCTAGCCATGATGCTGCGCCTTGTAGTCGTCGTAGGTGTACTGACTGTATGCTAGCAGCCCGTCTTCTGCCCCGACTTCCAGCAGCATGAAGCCGTAGCCAGTGCTGGACTTGTCGGCGCCCGATTCGACTTCTGCTTGCATCTGTTCGCGGGCGACTTCGATGGCGGTGTCAAATGAGGCGCGAGCATCGACTTCCGACTCCCACAGTTCCTCGAACCATGTGCGGACTTCGACCCATTCGGTCGGGTTGTCTGCAGAACGGGTGAGCTGAATGGTGTTGACTTGGTACATGATGGACTCCTTTACTGCAATTCTGCTAGCACTTCTGCCAGCTCGTCGTTACATTTCTGCTGCATAGCAGCATTTACAGCCGAATTGACACTGATGCAGGCTTCCTGGATGGCGCCTGCCAGCTCGTGCATTCCGCACTCGTCGTACAGGTCGGCAGCCTCGTACAGCAGCCCCCGCGCACGCTCGACTTTAGCGGCTGCCGAAATTGGATGTTTCGGGATGTATTGCCAGCCCGACTTCCAGCCAGCAAATGCGCCCTTTACAGCATCGTGGCCATCAAAGTCAGGTGCGACGTACCACGTCAAGACTTCCGGCCAGCTGGCTGGATACTTCTCTTGCACCTCGTCCAGCAACTCTTCGTCCACGAACAACAGGCGGATAGACTCTGCGCATTCGTGGATAGGCTTGCCGAAGGCCGGTTCTGCTAGGTAGACAAAACGACCAGTGAACGGGTGCCACAGGTACCCATCAAGCAGGTAGCTGGGCTTAGCGGTTTCGACTTCGATGTACTGTTCCATGATGTTCTCCTAACTGGTAGCTGTGTAACTGTTTGCGACTTCTACGACTTCCGTGAGTCTTCGAAGTCGTCGTTTTCTAAGAACGCCTTGCGCAGCGAAAGGGCTTCTATCGTGATAGCACTGTAGCGGATGAAGTCCCCGTCAACGATGGAATAATCCTGTGCATAGATGGACTGTTCCCAATCCCAGTCGGGGTCGGTCGCTTCACCCCACCAGCCATTGATGCAGGGCAGCATAGCCTCCGTAAGGAAGTCCTTCCCGAACTCATCAGCCCAGCATTCGGCTTCCTGCAGCGTGTCAAACACAACTGGACGCCCGTGATGGTGGATGTACCTTGGCTCCCCTGCGCAGTTGTCGGTGAGCAGCAGCCAGCCCTCCGGCTGAATCGTGCTGTAATCGACTTTTTCTTCGGATGTATACATGGTGTTCTCCTGACTTTCGACTTCCGTACTTGCAGCCCTACATGCTTTCCAGAACTTTAACAATCTGGCTAGCAGTCATTGGGCGGTCAATGCTCATCTGCGCAGAGTGGCGGTTGCCCTCGTAGTCGAAGTACGCAAAGCCGCTGTTTTCGGTATCTTCTGTGCAGCCTGCGACTTTCTCGCCGTCTTCCGACTCTTCAACGAACAGCCACAGTACAACGCCCGACCCTTCCGTCAATCCGCGACTTTTCTCGACTACTTCCTGCAGGTCGATAATGTCTTCTTCCGCCTCGTGGTCGTCCGGCGTGTACTGCCAGAAGTCCAGTACCTCGTAAGACTCCGGCTCTGCATCTTCGCCCCACTGTTCGACTTCCTCAGGCGCAAACGTCTGCTTTTCAAGCTGGACGAATAGACCGGTGTTTGCCATGCCGCTATAGCCTGCGCCCGGGCGACTTATGCCCTCACGTTTCCATTCGTGGCGCAAGTCGTCTGCGCACTGCACGAAAAACTCTTCAGCATCGAAGTAGTTGTCAAACGTATGAACATCGGACTCGCACATACCGTCAATCTGCCAGTCGTAGCCGCCCCACGTGTCGTTAATAGGCTCCAGATGCCCGCATTCGACGACATAACGCTTGATGGTGTTTGTGGTTTCCATAACAGTCTCCTAACTGTGGTTCCGGGTTCCTATCCGACCCGCTGTACACAGTATATTGGATACCAATGGTATCCGTCAAGTGACTATTTTGAAAAACTTTTTCAGCAGAAACAGCGGGCAGTCCTGGCAGTCGACCCCCAGCAGTCCGACCGCCTACAATCCGTTCTAAGCCCCTATTTTGCCCTGGCAGCAGCAGATACCCCGCCAGACCGCAAACTAACCCTCAGAACGCGCCATGGCCCGCCAGAAGCCTAACAGCAAAGGAGATACCAGCATGACAACACCCGCCAGCAGTCCTACAGCCTGGCAACCTGCCGACCGCGCAAACGTCAACTACACGTACGACGGCTTCCCCGGCTGTATGCCTAATCGCATCGCCTCCGAACTGTTGCGCCGCCTCGACTGGATACAGCAAGATCACTACATCGCGGCAGCCCCAGCCGGCAGGCTAAAATTCCCCCTCGACCAGCTAAAACCCCTAGCAGAAAGCGAACATCATGGGCGGTAAAGGCAGCGGAAACAAAGCTATCCAAGACGGCAGACGCGCCGCTGAAGTAGACGCAGACTGGAACCATCGCAGCATCTGCTTCAACCGCGAACTATTCGCCCTCCCGAAACTGGACGCATCCGAACCCCAGAACATCTACGACCGCTTCGACCTGTTCCTGAACAAGTGCGACGAGTACCATATCCGCCCACTAGTAGGCAGCTTTGCTATGGCGTTTGGGCTATCGCGCCCTGAACTGTGGACGCTATTTGACGGTGGAACTAGTGGTGTGACGTGGGGGTTTACCCCTGAAACCATTGAATGCCTTAAAAAGTGCTACCAGTGGGTGCAGGCAAACTTCGAAAACGTCCTAACTAACACCAAAAACCCGGTGCCGCATATCTATTACAGCAAAGCTATCCTCGGGTGGCGCGAAACGGCCTCAGAAACCATTGTCACACACCGCACGATGGACTCTCCGCGACTTCGTGGCAAGACTGCCGACGAAGTTGCAGAGAAGTACGCGCAAATTGTCGGTGTGGAGTCTGCGCCGACTTACGAGCTGCCCGCCGATTCGAAGGACGAGTAACCGGTTAACGGTTTACACCGGTGGGCTGTTTGCCGACTTTTTGACTTCCCCTCCGCCGTCGTCGGGCTGGACTCCGGGCGCGGGTGCGGCAAAACGCACGACTTTCGCCGCATTTGCGGTTTAAACTGCAGGCGTGAAAAAACCCGCCCAAAATGGACGGGTTTTAAATGTGCTGCGTTTAAGGTGCGACTTTTACACTGTTGGCGTTTAGCTTATGGGGTCGATTTCGAGGCTTCCTTCGACTTCCGTGCTGCTAGGGACTAATAGCAGTTTGTAGTCGCACTGTTTGGCCATCGCTGCGACTTTCTGGGTGCCGACATCGCCGGTATTTACGTTGATGACGTTTGATATATAGCTGCGCGACTTTCCCAGTGCGACAGAGACTCCGGCCATTGACTTTCGACTTCTGCGGAACATCAGAAATATCGCGTCCCTCATGTTCATACTATTTACTCCTTTCCTTGTGCAGGTAGCTATTATAGCCTAGCGACCAGCAGGCGTTTTACTTCGCGTTCTGTCTCGTCGTCCAGGTCGTACTCATACAGGAAGTCGTCTAGCTCAAGGTACCCAATCGTAAAATATTCGGGGTCAAAAGCAGGATCTTGCTTTTTTGCGTACTCTACCGCCGCCTTCCAATCTGCTTCGACTTTCGCAGCCAATTTTTCGACTTCCGACTTTTTCATTTTTTTCTCCTAACTTTCGACTTTCGACTTCGACTTTCCGACTTTCCGACTTTCACGCCCGCGCCTAGACAGAACCAGACAGACGGGGGAAGTTAGCCTCGGGAAACCTGCCCTGGGTTGCCGTAGGGAAACATCCCGGGTTTTAGTCAAGATCCTTCAGGCGGTTACGGCGTGGCGCCTGAGGCCGCTTGCGCCCCACGGCCTGAGGCCGTACGCGCCTGATATATATACTAACACCGCACACATACATAATTATGTTGGTATTGTGAATTTAAGTGCACCTATAGCACGTATACACTATTATATATGTGTGTTCGATAAGCGAACGCCCGCGCCGGCCGGCCGCCGGCTCCTAGTCAAGGAGTTACTACCATGAACACCACCACCAACACCACCAGTACCGCTAAAAGCCCCGCTAAAAGCCTATATCCGCGCCCTTTGTCGGCGCCGTGGTTCGACGCACTAGCGAAGAAAACCGCCGGCGTTGAAGGCTATTGCAAAGTTGGGGAATTGAACGGCCTACTAGAGGCACAGGCCGCCTACGATACCGCGAAAAATAATCTTGATCGCGAAAAAGCACGCGCCGCCGCTACCATCGTTGAATATGGTGAACTAAATTGCCCGGTTTTTTGGCACACGCCGAACACAGCGCGTTTTACGGCATATGTTGGTAGCCGTATGGCCGTTCGCGTTGACGTGACCAGGAAGAAAACGGTAGACAATAGCGCGATTAAGCAAGCTGCGCTAGACGCAATGCTTGAGTTAAATAAGTTAGCCCGCCATACTGATAACGTCGAGGCGCGCGAACAGCTCGAAGCCGTCGCTGATGCGTTACAGGCCGCATTGGATGCAAAGAAAGTCACATATAGCGTTAACCACTACACAGTCATTTAATCTACTAGCAGAAAGGAAACTAAATCATGGAAATCAACATTTTACGCCGCCTCGAGCCCTCCGCCGCCACTGTTTTTACACGCGCGGAAATAGCCGCCGCCGCCGCAGTGTGCTACTACGGCAACCGCGCAAAGATCACGGCACGCGAAGTGCGCACGTTCGGCGCATGCAATGTTGCCATTGTTGAGCCTGAAGCAGGCCTATTCGCCGTGGCATACTACTTAGCGCCAGGGCAACACACGCCCTCAGAGTATGACATCCAACACGCCGCCGCGCGTGCGTGGGCCAGTGTTCAAATGACAAAGCCCGCGCGCCTTGAGGTTCTACGCGTGCGCAAAAGCTCCAAGGGCTATTTAATTAAGAAAGTGGCCGAATACGCCACTGAATTTTAAGGGGGGGGCAATGAAAACACTATATATCGTGTTCCACGAAGGCGGCCTAATCAGCTACACAGTCGCCGCCGAACGTGACTACAAGGCCGCAATGTTCCGCGCTATACGTTTAGCACGCAAATATTTCGCCGCCGTTGAGACACACCAATTGAACGCCGACGGCCTATATAGCGAACTGTTCACTGTTTACCAGACCGGCAATTGCTCGATTAACCCCGCCGCGCCAGAACTCACACCAGAACAGATGCGCGCATACGTTAAGCGCCTTAGTGCTGTACAGTTCGCATAAGTCCACCACACCACGAAAGGAAACTAAGCCATGGAAACCATCAACCCCGCCACTAACCAGCCCGTTGAAGTTCGCGCCGCTATTGTCGACGCGAAAACAGCGCATTTTAGCCCAAAGAACGAAAAACTAGGCCGAATTCTGAATTATTCGACGCTGCCCGGCGCCGGCCTCACGTTTTTAAAAGACGGGCGCGCTATTTGCAACGTTGAAGGAACGTGTGCGGGAGTGTGTTCCGGTTGCGAAAAAGTCTGCTACGCGCGCCGCACAGTTTTGCAGTACAAAGAAGCAGCGGCGGCATACGCCGAAAACACGAAACTGATACGCGAACAGCCCGGGGAGTTCTTTAGCCAGCTTGCATCAAAATTGCGCCGCATGCGTAAGCAGCCTGCTGCTGTTCGTTTCCACGTAGCAGGGGAGTTCGAAGCCGGCGAAGCAGGCCAGCGCGAATATGTGCATCTGTGTAACATTGCTAGGGAGTTTCCCGACATCAAATTTTACGGATACACAAAACGCGTAGAGCTGCTAAAACAGTTTCGCGACATCACGCCCAACAATTTAGTTGTGAATATATCTGTGTGGCATGATGAAATTGAACGCGTGCAAGGTTTCCCCGTGTTTGCGTATGACGACGGAACACAACCAGAACTAGCAACCGTCGCACATTGCCCAGCCGTTCGCAAAGACGGAACTAAAACCGGCGTAACGTGCGACAAATGCCGACGCTGTATCGACGCGAAGCCGAACACGATAACGGCAGTCTATGCACACTAGGAGACGTCATGTTGTCAATTGTTCTGTACATTGTTTTCTTGCCGGTTTTGATTATTTTTGACGTGTTGAAGATGATGAAATAGCCGTTACCCGCCCTCACGGGGGCGGGTAAATTTTAGACCCCCTAACCCCTCCCCCCACCTTCAGCATAAAAAACAACAGCATATAGGCTGCTAGCTGTGCTATGATGTTAGGGCTGCTAGGGCTGCAAGCAGGCTGTGCTGCAAACAGGCTGCAAGCTGTGCTGCTGTGCTGTTAGCGGGTTGCAAGCAGACTGCAAGCAGGCTGTTAACAGGCTGCAGTCAGTACGGCAGCACGTGCCGGCTGTTAGCAGGTTGTTAGCGGACTGCAGACAGTTAGTGCGGCAGCACAGGTCGCATTGTAGGCAGGCTGTAGGCAGGCTGCGAGCAGTTAGCAAACAGGTAGTAGGGCAGCTAGTAGGCAGCTAGGAGGTGGATGTACATTTGAGTGGACAGTTAGGCGGGCAGACGGGCAGTATGCAGATAGCCGGGCAGCAAGGTAGCAGCCCGGAGGTCGTGATGTCGTGGCTGGCGGCGGGGATGTCGGACAAGCAGTTAGGTGGGCTTTACGGGGTCAGGCCGCAGTCGGCGGCGCGGTTCCGGGCGGCTGGCTGGAATCCGACGGTGAGCAGGTTTATTGATTATCTGGCGCCGTTTGGGGCGCGGCTGGCGGTGCTGCTAGACGATGAGTCGGTTGTGGTGCTGCGGTCGGAAGTGGATGCGAGTAGGGCTGCTGGCAAGTAGCTGGCGGTGTAGTTAGGAGAATTGGTATGGATAGTAGACGCGAATTTGAACTAGACGCAGATGGCAGAGTGGATGTAAGTGGGCTGCCTGAAGTGGATGTGCAGTTGTCGATGCCCGCTTGGGCGAGCGAATTGCCGGAGGAGTGTCCCCACTGTGGGGCGGTCATGGATAAAACGCCGGAGTTTGTGCCGGATATCGTGAGGTGGACGTGTCCGGTCTGCAGGCTCGGTGGCGGTGTGTTTGCCCCGATAGATTGTAGGGATGTTAGGTATATGGATTTCTGTGCGGATGCCGGCTGTGAGGAGGTGGACGAAAATGGCCTCTAATGTGATGGCGGAGATTAAGCGGCTGCAGGTCGAATCGCCGCTGACCGAAACGGAGTTGGGCGAATTGATGGGGTGCAGCCCGCAGTCGATGCATAACGCCTTGTCCAGCAAAGCCCGCAAGGATATGTATGTCGGGCGGGCGGCTGAAGTACTGCAGTTTCTCGGGTATGGGGTGGCATTAGTGCCTCTTGGCAAAAAGCTGCCCGAGGGCTGTATCCAAATTTTTTCGACGGAACAAAAAGGAACCCCGCAAGGGATAGGCTCGCGGGGCAGTCAGGAGATTCTTAGTGCATGAACAGAACACCAAGAACGAAGGTGATTATAGCATGATTTACGGATACTGCCGTGTGAGTTCACGAGGTCAGCAAGAGTACGGCAACGGCCTTGACGTGCAGGAAGCTCAGGTGAGAGCGGCGGGTGCTGAAGATGTGCGCCGCGAAGCTTGCACTGGTACTACGATGGATAGACCACAGTGGCTAAAGCTGGTTTCCGAGGTCTGCCGGGGCGACGTTATTGTAGTCGCTAAGCTGGACAGAATTGCCCGCACTTCTTCTGGCGGGTTTGAGGCGGTCAAGGAGCTGCTTGCAAAAGGCGTGGCGGTTCACATCCTGAATATGGGCAGGGTGGACGATACACCTACTGGCAGGCTGATTCTGAATATCATGTTTGCCTTTGCCGAGTTTGATCGCGACATGCTTGTAGAGCGAATGGCTGAAGGCAGGGCGGCTGCACGTTTAAAGCCCGGGTATAAAGAGGGTAGAAAACGTAAGTCCATCGACCCCGCCGCCTTCGCCATGTTGGCTTCTGAGGTGGACGCAGGTGCTATCTCTGTTCGCAAGATGGCATCTGAACTGGGCATATCTGAACGCACCTGCAGAAGGCGGCTCGCGGAGTCTAGCCTTTAGTGTAAGCAGCGGGGTGACCGCCGTCGCATCCTCTTCTTTCGGAAAGTCGAGAGAAGGAGGGTGCGGTGGCTACTGTCCCCTATTGTGTGGTGCTGGATGGGATTATCCCTCGCCTAGCTGACCCCGAATCATACGAAGACGCTATCGTTGTGTTGAAGGCACTATACGAAGATAGCCCGGTTATCGGTAGCGCATATAACCGATATGTGGTCGAGCAGGCCAAGGTGGATGCTGCGCGGCTGGCATCCGAAAAACGTTTTGACGAGGTGGACGAAATGCTCCATATTGTCGAGATGCTACTAGATATTGATTGTCGCACTGATTTCGACCACTATATGCAGATGATGGAGTGGCGACGCGTACCTACAAAACGCTTCTATCAGCCTCGTCGTCATGTCCTGTGGCCTGTTGTTTGCGACCTTCAAGACCTCTATGATGGCAAACTGGATTTCTACAGCCTTTCAACGCCGCCGCGAGTTGGTAAATCCACGATTGGCTGCTTTTTTATGTCCTTTAACATGGGCAAGTATCCGCTAGATGCCCACATCATGACGGGTTTTTCCGATAAGCTGACGTACAGTTTCTGGAACGAACTTCTATCGCTTGTAACCGACGCAGACGAATACTGCTTCGCCGAGTTGTTCCCCGAAGCACCATTAATGGACAAAAACGCCGCAAACGAGACTATTTCCCTCGCTAAACGTCGCAGGTTTCCAACACTCACCTGCCGCTCAATCGGCGGCACGCTTACTGGTGCTGTCGAAGTTGGTCAGCGCGGCATTCTATACTGCGACGACATGGTTGAGGATTATGAACAGGCTTTAAATTCCGACCGCATGGATAAGCTCTACGAAGCCTACCTATCGCAAGCCCGTGACCGTAAGCTGGACGGGGCGCGAGAGTTCCATATCGGCACAAGGTGGGTGCCTAACGACATTATCGGGCGCATTGAACTGGAGTTTTCCGGAAACCCCCGCTACCGCTTCCGCCGCATTCCGGCGCTAGACGAAGATGGGCATTCTAACTTCATGTATCAGTTTGGGCTGGGTTTTAGTACTGCTTACTACGAGGATATGCGCCGCCTGCTCATCAATGCTGGCGCAGAGGATAACTGGTCAGCAAAATACATGTGTACGCCGTACTGGAAGGAAGGCAGGCTATACGAACA
Organism: Senegalimassilia sp.; assembly: GCA_963619015.1. Classification (GTDB taxonomy): domain Bacteria; phylum Actinomycetota; class Coriobacteriia; order Coriobacteriales; family Eggerthellaceae; genus Senegalimassilia. The sequence goes on from CAVEUW010000023.1 coordinate 15,602, forward strand.
TGACGACCTGCGCTACTACGAGGCCCTTCCTGAAGGCGAGCCTGATATCATCATGGCAGTATGCGACACAAAGACGAAGGGGCCTGACTACTGTGTCCAGGTAGTGGATTACGTATACGGCGAGAACCACTACATCCACGCAGTAACATGCGATGATGGGCTTATGGAGTCCATCCAACCTCGCCTTGTTGACCAGCTAGTGGGCTGCAAGGTTTCAATTGCGCGATATGAGTCAAACGTAGCCGGCGGTAAGATCGCACGCGATGTTGAGGGTAGTTGCCATGCCAAAGGTCTGCCTATCGTCATGAAGACCAAGTACAGCACCGAAAACAAAGAAACCCGCATCCTGGCTGACTCAGGATGGGTGAAGCAGCGCTGCCTGTTCAGGAGCGACGATAAGCGCGGTTCCGAATACGAGCGATTTATGACGCAGCTTCTGTCCTACAACGCAAAATCCAAGAATAAACACGATGACGTGCCTGATGCCATGTCCATGCTTCGCCGTTTCTGTGATTCCGAATTACGAGCAAAGGTGTCTGTCTTTAAGCGTCCATGGTAGGTGACCACAAGGGCATAGTTCCACAATGGCGGGGTTTGCCCCCGCTGCTACATAAGTGGGCGGCTCTACCGTGCATCCAAACTTCCTCCTTTCCCGAAGTCCCCAGCGAGGAGTCGCCCATGCGAATTTGACGAAGGAAGGCAGCGAAGATGGCTGACACCGACAACACAGCAACAGCAGACAGCTACCAAGCTGGGCATAGTCCACTGCATAAAGGCAGGCTGAAAATCTACACTCGGTTCGTTCAGGTGGACGAATCAAACGTCGTGGATATGGTCAATGAGACAGTTTGTGCTCACATGCTGAATGTTGGCGAAATCACCTACCTTCGTAATTACTGGCGCGGCAAACAGCCCATCCTTGATCGCGAAAAAGCGGTGCGCCCGGAAATCTGCAATAAGGTCGTCGAGAACCGCGCAGACGAAATCATGTCCTTTAAGCTGGGGTATCAGGCGAGCGAACCGCTGCAGTACATTCTGTCACGTGATGGTGGTGACGACTCACTTGCAGAGAATATCGCCAAACTGAACGAAGATATGTTCATTGAGGGCAAAGAATCGCAGGACGCTGAACTACTTGAGTGGATGTTCCTTTGCGGTGTTGGCTACCGTATGGTTGAGCCTGATACCGACGAACTGGAGCATCAGGTAGAGTCGGCAGTCCTGCAGGACACGGCACCCTATAGCCTGCATGTACCTGACCCGCGCAGCTGCTATGTTGTCTACAGCAAGATGTACCATCATCGCCCCCTCGCCGCCGTCTGGCAGGGTCGCGACGAGGACGACGGTTGGCTATATACCGTCTACACTCCTACTGCCCGTTTTACGGTCAAGGGTGGCGCTATCGTAGAAGCAGCCCCAAACGTGCTGGGCTTAATCCCAGTCATTGAATATAACCTCAACAGCACCCGTACCGGTTGCTTTGAGAAGGTTCTGCCCATCCTCGATGCTATCAATTCGCTGGATTCCAATAGGCTGGACGGAATCGAACAGGTCGTGCAGGCTCTTTACCTGTTCAAGAATTGCCAAGTGGACAAAGACAGCTTCCTCGAGATGCTTGAACTGGGCGCGGTCAGCGTATCCAGCACAGAGGGTGCGCAGGGCGATGTAAGCCTCATCACAAACGACCTAGACCAGTCGCAGACGCAGACCGTCAAAGCTGACCTCATTGAAGCAGTCCATGATATCTGCGGTATGCCTTCGCGCACCTCTAACGGTTCCAATAACACCTCTTCTGGCACCTATATGTCAGACGGTTACAGCATGGCTGAATCACACGCCAAGATTTCCGAGTTGCAGTTCAAGAAGGCAGAGCGCGAATTCTTGCGCGTTGTTATGCGCATTTGCGAAGTAGCCCGCAAGCCGCTCAACCTCACCCTGCGCGACATTGATATTGCGTTCAATCGCCGCAGCTTCGATAACACGCTTACTAAGGCGCAGTCACTCGTCACAATGCTGCAAACCAGCAAGCTTGACCCACTTGATTGTCTGAAGGCTTCCGGCCTATTCAATGACCCCGAGGCCGTTTACGCTCGCGGGCAGGCATACGCAGAGAAGCAGCAAGAAAAGGCTATGCAGATTGCACAACGGTCCTCCTTCTCCGCCGCCGAAGACGAAGATGAGGACGAAGACGACAAGCAGTCAGACGACCCCGAGAAAAAGCCCTCTCTCAACGTCATTGGTGACCAAGGACGTTAAATCTCCTTTGCAAGGCAGTGCAGATGCGACCTGCGGCAAATAAAGCGTAGCTAAGGAGAAAAAATGAAGAGAGAAGAGATTCAGAAGCTTCTTGAGAATGACGGGGAACTGTCCATCAAGGAACGGCTCGACGCGATCATGCAAATGAACGGTGCCGACATTTCTCGCGAACAAGGAAAGCTGACCGGGGTGCAGTCTAAGCTGGATGAAGCCACGAGTAAGCTGGACGAATTCGAGAAGGCACGTCAAGCCCAGCTATCCAATGAAGAGAAGCTGGACGAAGCCATGAAAGCAGTGGCAGCACAGCAGCGCGACCTGTCCATCAAGTCCAACCGAATCGACGCTAAGTCCATCTTGAAAGCTGTAGGTCTCGATGATGAGACCGTAGCTTCCCAGCTGGACATTATTGTCACGGAGGACGCAGAGGACACCGTAGCCCGCGCAAATGCTATCGCAAGTCTGGTAACAGCCCAGCGCGATGCAGCCAAGGCGGAAACCGAACAGGCAATGCTTAAGAAACTCGGTAATCCTGGCGGCAGCACCGGCGAGAACCAGCCCACCAAAGAAGAGTTCTCCAAGATGACATATGCCCAGAAGCTTGAGATGAAGCAGAACAATCCCGACCTCTTCGCATCGTTCAATTCCTAGAGGAGGAATAATCAATGGCAGGCACTTATCTTGGTCTCCCGTTCGACGAGGAACTGTTCTTCAACGAATGGCAGAACGAACCCGACACCTACAAGACGGCTATGCTGGACTCCGGCGCAGTTGTCGCAGACGCTGACATTGCAGCGAAAATCGCAGGCGGCTCTAACCTTTACACGATGCCGTTCTACAACACTCTGCCCACCACCGAACCGGTGAACTACGATGGCAAGACTGACATCGAGGTCGAAGAGACCGCTGGCGACGCTCTGACCGGCGTTGTTTTTGGTCGTGCTAAGGGCTGGAGCGCACGTGACTTCATCGTAGATTTCCATAAGGCTGACCCGATGGCATCCATCATTTCTCAGGTTTCCCGCTACTGGGACAAGTACAATGAGAAGACCGTTCTTGCTGTCCTGAACGCAATGTTTGGTTGCACCCCGACCGACGCAGAGATTGCTACCGCTTGGGCGCTGCACAAGACCGACATCTCCGCCGCTTCTGGCACTGTTTCCGATGCTAATAAGCTGGCTGACGCATCCATCGCCGACGCAGCTGTTAAGGCTTGTGGCGACAACGCTAATGGCCTGTTCTCGCTCGCTTTCATGCATTCTACTGTTGCGAACAACCTCGCAAAGAAGAACCTGCTCGAGTATCGCAAGTACACCGACCCGATGGGCATTGAGCGTCAGCTTCCTATCGCTGACATCAACGGCTTCACTGTTGTGACAGACGATTCGCTCATCGACACGACCGGCGACCTGCCGAAGTACACGACCTACCTGCTCGGCTCCGGCGCTATCCGCACTGCTGCTGCTCCTGTTGAGCATCCGGTTTCTGCTGACCGCGACGAAGCTAAGAACGGTGGTCAGGACATGCTGTACACGCGTATCCGTGAGACCGTGTCTGCAAACGGCTTCACCTGGACTGGCAAGAACGCCAACACCAAGGGCAACGACCTCAACGCCATTTCTCCGACGCTGGTTGGTCTGTCTGACGTATCTAACTACGACCTGAAGTTTGACCCCAAGGCCATCGCTATGGCTTCTATCGTGTCGAACGGCTAAACAATAATCTGGAAGGAGACGGGAATGTTCCGAATCGTCAATGGAAACGAAATTTATAACGAGGTGGACGGCAAGGGCGTTCCCGTCAACGTGAGTGCCAAGCGCAACGATTTCACCGGTGAAGTCATCAGCTATTCAGTAACCGCAGCTGGCGAGCCTGTGGAGCTGCCCGCGACCAGCGATATTGCTACCATCAACGAAGTGGTTGCACGTTTCGCATGTGCAGAGGGCGGCTACAAGTTCCCGTCAGCTAAGGCTGCTGCTGAACCGACCGTTGCTGAACTGAAGGCTAAGGCAATTGAACTGGGCATCGAAGTGCCTGCAAAGGCTTCTAAGGCCAAGCTGCAGGAGCTGATTGCTGCTAAGGAAGCAGAATAGGCGGCAAACCATGGCTGTGGACGAATACGATTCCGCTGATGTAAAAAACAACGACGACGCTACTAAGCCTGACGAGTCAACGGGAACTTCAAAGGATTTCGCCGGATTCGACAACGAAGGTGGAGTCGTCATTGATGGAACCACTGTTACGTTTGTTGGTGATTTAACTGACATCGTTGCAATGGTTAAAGCAACGCTCAACGATGACCGCTACGACGAGATTATCCCGCTGTATACGCGAATCGCTGCCGTATTCGTCATCAACCGCCTTTATCCGATGGACAAAACGCGCACTTGGGCTGACGTGCCTGCTCGATATGCCGCCAATGTCGTCATGATCGCCGTGTACCTCATTAACAAGCGCGGCGCAGAAGGCGAAACACAGCACGAGGAGAACGGCACTAAGCGCGTGTATTCGTCCAGCGAGATTCCTGCCGGAATGCTGTCCGATATCGTCCCCTTTGCGAGCGTCCCGCAATGAGGCAGCTTGAGAGGGAAAAGCGTGGTGTTTGGTTCGCTAAATACGAGGGCAAACACCAGCTTGAGGATGAAGAAGGTCGGCTGACTGGCGAATGGGGCATCACCTATTCTAAGCCGCAGCTTGTTACCTGCACTATATCGCCGCGCACTGGCAATACGTGGGGTGATGGGTTCGGCATCGGTGTTGACTGTGACCGCACTATTGTTATCCCCGAAATCGGTTTAGGCATCGACGAGACCTGTGTTATGTGGGTGGACGTGAGGCCTGAACTGGACGAGGACGGTTCTGCGAAGCTGGACGACGAGGGCAATTTTACTGTGGCAAATGATTACACGGTAACAATGGCTGGCGAGTCGTTCAACTTCACGTCGGTGGCTATCAAGAAGGCGAATGCGGAATGACCACTATCATAAAGCTGGGCATTACGAAGGAGTCTATCGAACAGGCTGCTAGTAAGCTCGAAGACTGGGAAATCGGCAAATTTAAGCCGGTTGTTGCTTCATACATGGTAAGGGGCGTTATTCCTAAAGTTCGTGAGGGGATGTCTGAAGCAGCCCATACTGGTCAGAACTGGGAAGGCGATGCAGGAAGGCTGAAGAGGACGATTCTTTCGGCAGTACCGGAGCGACTCGGTTACGGACGGTATGAATTGACTATCGACGCTGTTCACAAAACTGTTCCGGATACACATTACGCGGAAGAAGAACTAAACCGCGGCGGTGATCATGATTTTACTAGAGACAATCGCCTGTTTGCAGAAAACGAAGCCGATGACCTATGGCGGTCTGGAGAATATAAGGCCAAACTATGATTGACTACGAAGCCGACATATACGATGCCTGCGCACGCGCCGTGCTGGCTGAATACCCCAAATGCCTAACTTCGGCAGTTAACGTATCGGCCCCCGCCTCCTTCCCCGCCTGCTCTATTGTTGAGGGCGACAACAGCGTGGACTCGTCTCGCTGTGATTCTGGCGGCATCGAGAACATGGCACTTATCGCCTACGACGTAGAAATATTCAGCAACCTGCGAACCGGCGCACGCACTCAAGCTAAGAAAATCCTGAAGATAGTGGACGATAAAATGGCATCCCTTAATTTCAGGCGGACGTTTAAAGACCAGGGCGCGATGTCCTCTGATACGTCCGTATACCAAATATCCGCTCGCTATATAGCGGGCATTGACGCAAACGGCAAACTCTACAGGAGGTAGAAAATGGCTATCACAACCGAAAACACCTATTTCATTCACTCTACCGATGGCACTGCTTACACGAAGCTTATTGACATCAAAGAGTTCCCTGACCTTGGCGCCGTTCCCGGCACCGTCGAAATTACTACCCTGTCTGACCACATGAAGCGCTATCTCGCTGGTCTTATCGACACGGGTCAGCTTGAGTTCAAGGCGAACTATGACAAGGACGATTTCGACAAAATCAAGAAGATGGAGGGTCAGACCTCTTACTTCGGCATCCAGTTCGGCAAGGATGGCGCCGACGGTGCTTATGTATTCCAGGGTCAGCCCAACGTCATCATCAACGGCGGTGGCACCGAAGCTGCAGTGGACATGACCGTGACCGTTACCGTGTCCAGCGAAATCACTACTTCTACTGCTGTAGCTACCATCAAATAGCATCCAGTCCAGTAAATAAGCCCAGCATCTAATCAAGTGGAAAGGGGTCGTCAATGGCCGAGAAGAAGCAGGAAACCGAACAGAAAATGCTCGAATACTTGACGTTCGAGTACAACGGTACCACCTACACCATGGAGTTCAACCGTAAAGCACTGGAAGTACTAGAGAAGCAGTTTGGAATCTCTGTAGCAGCCCTGCTGCGCGGCGAAATCAACGTATCCGACCTGCCGAACATCTTCCGTTGCTCGTTGCTTATGCACCACCCCCGCATGAAGCAGACCACGGTGGACATGCTGTTTGGGATGCTGGGCGACAAGGCAGAGTTGACCACTGCCCTCGTCGAGCTTGCCGGAGTTGCCGCTAATAGCATCTTCGAGGAGCCTGAAGAGGGAAAAGCAATCAGCTGGACTCGACACTAGGCGACCTAGAAGCCCAGCTGGACAAGGACGATTGGAGCGTCTGCGAACTATTCTCGCGGGCGCTCCCTGAATTTTTAGCCATCGGTATGACCGTAAATCAGTTTTACTACGGGCCATGCCGTTTGGCGGTCGCTTACAAGAAGGCCCATCGTATTCGCCGCGAGCAGTCTAACTTTGATGCGTGGCTTATGGGCGGGTATGTTTATAGCGCAATTGCTGCCCTCGCGCCCATCCTAAATGGCATGGTCAAAGACCCCAAACCTAAAGAGTGGATGGACAAACCGTTTGAAATTTATACCACCAATAGGCGGGGTGACCAACAAGAGAATATGCAGTCTGGAAAGAAGGATGCTGCACCTGCTGCGGCAATCGCATGGATGCAATCGTTTGCAGCTGCGCACAACGCGAAGCTAGCGAAGGGGCAACCCCCGGAGAATGAAAGCAGCCCGGGGGACGACCTGCAAGAACACTAGCTAGCGAGGTGAGAGCATGGCAGATTCTGATGTCGTCATTAAGTTTGATGCCGATGTCGCGTCAGCTAAAAAGGCGATTGATTCACTGTCCAGTTCTTTAACCAATCTGTCAAAAGGCATATCAAAAGGCACGGCTTCTAAGCTGAATGACCTTAGCGCGTGCTTGAAGAGTATTTCGAATGCTACCAGCAAGCTGTCTGTTAGCGATGAGTGTGTCAACGGCTTGCAAAAGATGGTTATTCTACTTGACGGCATGAAGGACGCTACTAGCGGCGTTCGCTTCAAGTCGGCAGCAAACGGGCTAAACGAAATCGCAGCAGCCTGCAGGAATATCGCTAACTCTTCAGGCACCGGGCTTACTAACGCTTCTACGCTAGTGCGTTCGCTAGCATCAGTTCAGATCCGCGCATCCGCGTTCAATGGTCTTGCCAAGCTACCTGAAATCGTAAAGAAGTTTGAGGGGCTAAATGTCAATTCCCTGACGGTTCAGCTAAATCAGTTGTCCGCTGCCCTCACGCCGTTTGCAGCTAAGGTCAGTATGCTGGCATCAGCATGGAAGGAACTGCCTGCGCAGTTTAATTCCGTGGCTTCTGCTGCTCGCACTGTTACGTCCGCCAATAGGCAATTAGCAAACGCAGAGGACAGAGCTGCTAGTTCTGCCGAAAAACTGAAGAACAAGAACAACAAGCTGAAGTCGTCCTTTTCGAGTTTATCGTCCATTATCAATACCGGTGCGCTTCTAACTGGACTCTATGCAATCCGTCGCGCATTCTCGACAAGCATTAACTCGCTCAATGAATACATCGAGTCCATGAACTTAGCGCAGACAGTTATGGGTGATACCGAGTTTACATCCATGGCTGGCACGCTAGATGGCATCCAGTACACTTCTGACTACAACATCGAGACCGGCGAAGGTAACGGCTTTTGGACAAAAGCCCAAGAAGTCATGGGCATTGACTCAGCTGAAGCCATTAAATATCAGGCAGTGTTTGAGGATATTATTACTGGTATGGGCGTTGCTCGGTCGTCTGCAGAACAGATGTCACAGCAGCTGACGCAGCTAGGCTACGACATTAGTTCATTCAACAACCTGTCGGTTGAAGAGTCCATGCAGAAAATTCAGTCCGGTATTTCCGGCGAACTGGAACCGATGCGCCGTATTGGCTACGACCTGTCTGTTGCACGCTTGCAGCAGGATGCATTGACTGCAGGCATTGAAGGCAACGTCTCCGAAATGACGCAGGCTGAAAAAGTCCAGCTTCGTTACTATGAGATGATGACGCAGATTACTGAAGCCCACGGCGACCTCGCACGTACCCTGAATAGCCCTGCTAACCAGTTCCGTGTGCTGCAGGCGCAGGTGCAAATTTTGGCGCGTAATTTCGCTGCCCTATTACTGCCCGCATTGAACGCCATCCTACCAGTGCTTACCGCTATCGTAAAGCTGGCACAGGAAGCAGTTATCAACATCGCTTCGATGTTTGGTATCGACCTGTCTGAGTACTTCGCCGATCTGTCTACTGTTGACTACTCTTCTATGCTGTCGGATACCGAGGATGTCGCGGATGCTACCGACGATGCGGCTGATGCCACCAACAAAGCAGCCGAAGCTGCCGAAGAATGGAAAAAGCAGCTGATGGGCTTTGATGAGATTAACAACCTGTCGCCGCCGTCCACATCCACTTCAGATAGCTCCTCTTCTGGCAGTGGTTCTGGTGGCGGAGTATCGGGCGGGGTGGACATCCCGTCGCTTGGCTATGATTTCTTTGACGGTCTGGCTGTGTCGAATGTTGCCAAGATTATTGACCAAGTGCGTGATGCCCTGAAGGTTATTCTACCCATCGTCACCGCCATCGCCGCAGGTTTCGCAGCATGGAAGATAGCTAAAGCCCTCGGCGGCGACCTCGCTACCTGCTTTGGTGCAGCCATGGCTGTTGCTGGTGCTGTAATAATGGTCTGGGAATGGCTGGACATGTGGGTAAACGGAGTCAACTGGACGAATTTGGGCGGATACCTCACAGGCCTTGCTCTGTTGGTAGGTGGACTCGCTCTTGCGTTCGGGCCAGTAGCTGCTGCTGTCGGTGCTGTTGTCGGCCTACTTGCGCTAGGCGTAGTCAGCCTAAAGGACATGATAGAAAATGGCGCAACGTGGGGAAACGAGATAGGCGCAGCTATTTCGGGGCTAGGGTTAAGTGGACTCGCAGGCGGCATCAAGCTAGCTGTTGAATATGCTGGTGAGTTTGGTGGCAAGTTCGCAACAGCCATCAAGGCCGCTTCCCCACTGCTAAAAACAGTCGGCAAATTTGCCGGCATCTTTGGCGCGATTATCAGCATTATTGACCTAGTGGTTAATGGGCTGGATATAATCGAATCCATCGGCAAGGGCGAAGACATTAAGTTCGAGAATATGTTCGGTGTCGAAACCGCAATACTTGGTATAGGTATGCTATTCGGACCTACCGGCTTACTTGTTGCTGCCATCATCGACCTTGTTGCTACAATTGCCGCACTTATTTATAACAACTGGGATGAAATTTGCGCGTTCTTTGCTGGAATTCCTGAATGGTTTAACAATAACGTGATGCTGCCAGTGGGCAACTTCTTCGTTGATTTAGGAAACGGCATAATCGGAATTGCTACCGGAGCGTGGAATGGCATTTGCGGGGTGTGGAACGCTACAGGTGAATGGTTTAATACTTATGTGATACAGCCTGTAAGTACCTTTTTCTCTGGTTTAGGTGCTGCTATTGGGAAGTTCTTCACGGATGCATGGAACAGCATTTGCGAAGTATGGAATGCCGTAAGCGAATGGTTCAACAACAATGTAATCACGCCAGTCTCCAATTTCTTTGCAGGCTTATGGAACACTGTCACTGGTGCTGCAACTGACGCATGGAACGGTATTGTGGATACGTTTGTCAGCGCAGCTTACTGGGTACAAAATAACGTAACTATGCCTATAGCTAACTTCTTCGTTAATCTATGGAACGGAGTTGTCAACGCCGCCACCAATGCATGGAATGGCATAACGAATGCAATCGGCAATTTAGCAAACTGGATTCACAACAACGTTACCCAGCCAATATCAAACTTCTTCTCCAACCTATGGAATGGTGTTTCGTCTTTGGCAAGGAACGCGGCAGAAACTGTATCTAACGTATGGAACGGCATCATTAGCAGCATCAAGAGTGCGATCAATTCTGTTATCGGCTTTTTCAATAACTGCCTCAGCGGAATATTCGGAGTCATCAATGGAGCAACTCAAGCATTGCGTGATTTCGAGATAGCAGGGCAACATCCATTTGCCGGCATGGTTTCAGTGAGTGTTGCGCAAATCCCATACCTCGCAAATGGCGGCATGGTTGATGAAGGCCAGTTATTCGTAGCCCGCGAGTCCGGCCCAGAGATGGTTGGTCAGATGGGCGGCTCCACAGCCGTTGCCAACAACAGCCAGATTGTCGAAGGCATCGCATCCGGCGTTGCTTCTGCTAATGCTGCTGGCAACCGCCTGCTTGCAGAGCAGAACGAACTACTGCGTCAGATTTTGGCGAAGACCGGCGCTGGTGCTACCATCAGCGCGACTGACGTTGCGACCGCTCTCAATAAGGCAAACCGCATCAGCGGCAGGTCTCTTGTGACTGCTTAACCGCCGTCAGGTGACCTGCAACCGAAAATCACCTTCATGAGAATTGTTCCCGTGGAGGTGATTTTTATATCTAAGTTCATACAGATAGCAGGTAGAACCGACCTCCCAGACCCGGCGTATAACGGCATTCAGTGGTCAATACAGGATATTGATTATGACGCTGGACGCGCCGCCGATGGCACTATGCAGCGCAACCGTGTTGCCCGCAAGCGCAAGGTCAATGTCACATGGCCGCCGATGAGCAAGGCGAACGTCTCGAAGGTGCTGTCATCTATGACCGCCGAGTCATTTACTGTTACCGCTTGGGATTTTGAAGCAAACGGCTATGTCACGATGAACGCCTACGTTGGCGACCGCACTATTAATTACCTGTCCGACGTGCTAAACAGCAATGGTCTGTGCGACAGCTTCACCTGTGATTTTGTGGAGATGTAGTCTATGCGAACAACGAATAAACGGTTCATAGAGCTAGCTCGCCGCAACACACAGCAGCCTACAGTGCGTGTGACGCTGGATATGACCAGCGGAAACAAGGTGCTAGGTTCTGACGCCATCCAGTCAGTTAAGGTAACTCGCTCTGTTAACAGCGGCAGCTATTGCATTGGTGGTACTGAAGCCGCATCCATGGAATTGGTTGTGTTTACGTCCAGCCTGCCAGCAGTCCCGGAGACGGCGGCGTATGTAGTTGAACTGGGATACGTGGATGACGACGGTACCACCTATTGGGCGAATTACGGCACCTTTGCTACCAATACTGAAAACGTCGTGCGCGACGGTCTGTGGACTACTATTACCGGTTATGATGCGTTCTACTGGATGGATGCCGAGGGCTTTAAATACGAAACGCCTAAGGGCAAAAAGACTATGTCTAGTCGTAGTATGATGAAAACAATTGCATCCGGTACGTCTATCGAGTGGACTTCTTCGGAGTGGAGCAACCTCGGGCTGTACTTATACCGACCTGACGGCACGCTGCGTGAGCAAATCGGACAGCTTGCAGCGGCGAACTGCGCGAATGCTGTTATCACTGGTGCTAATACTGTCAGCCTAAAAACGCCGAACCGTACGGACATCACGCTTACGCCGAACGATTATGCTATTGGCGGTTTCTCCACTACAACAGAGACGGCTTTAGCTGTGGCTAAGGTTAAGTCCACCTTCAAGCGCGTGTACGATTACGATGCCTCGTCTGATTATGATCGCGAAGAAGACAAAGAATACGAGACCAGCTATCCGACAA
>CAVEUW010000024.1:0-26624 GCA_963619015.1 Senegalimassilia sp.
TAAGCTTGCGCAGCGATTCTTCCACCGAAGCGCGCGTGGCGCCTTCGCCGTAATGTTCAAGCCACACCTTGGTAGTAAGGAACAGTTCAGCGCGGTCGATACCAGATGCCGCCGCTGCAGCACCTACTTGCTCCTCGTTGAAATAGCTCTGCGCCGTGTCGATGTGACGATAGCCCACCTCAAGCGCGTCGCGTACGCATCGTTCACACTCATCCTGCGTCACCTGGTACACGCCGTAGCCCAACTGAGGCATCTTCACGCCATTGGAAAGCTCCACGTACATCATCTTGCTTTGATCGAAAGTCATAACCGCTCCTTTTCGCTGTCGTTTTCACTTGACAATGCGGTTATAACAACCGATAGTTACTACCGGTCAAGAAAAATTTTTTGAATTTTGGAGGAACTATGACGCGAGCAACTGCAGCGGTCACAGGTTCGACACCGGCTATTAATTTAGCAGCCGTAACCACAAAAAGCGCAACGCCTGCATCAAACGCAACGCCAAAAGCCGCCAACGCTCCCAAACGCGTGCAGCCATCAGGCAAAATGTTCACCATGATGCAAGCCTGTCGCGAAGCGGACATGACCTATCAAACCCTGAAGTTCTATTGCAATCAGGGCCTCGTACCCAACGTCAAACGCGACAAGAATAATCGCCGCGTGTTCGATGAGCGCGACTTGGAATGGATAAAAAGCCTCATTTGCTTGAAGAAATGCGGGATGAGCATCGACGAAATGCGCGAGTACCTGCAACTTTGCTTACAAGGTGAGCAGAGCATTCCTGAACGCAAGGTCCTGCTTGCCGAAAAGCGCGAACGCCTAGTTGAACAGCTAGCCGAAATCCAGGCAAGCATCGACTACATCGACTGGAAGCAGGGCTTCTACGACGACGTAATTGCCGGTCGCACGCAATACTTCAGCAACCTTGTGCCATTGGACGTATAACAACGCCGCACGCTTTGGCCGGGAACTAACAACGCCGCGCGCCATAATCATATAATGTTAGAAGGCAGTAACCGACATCACTCAGGAAGGCTAGCTATGGAAAACCTCACGAGCAAAGATTCCGCAGGTGCAATGCACGCTTCGCCCGAAAAGATCAAGGGAAAGATTCTTGGCGACTACCTTATCGAGCTTCCGCTTCTGAAAGAGGTCGACTACGCCGCAATCGAGAAAAAATGCAAGGAAACGCTTTGGGCGGGTGGATGTTCCGCCATCTGCAAAACGCTCGACAACGGCGAGATGGTAGTGGGCAGGTCGATGGACCTTGGCTATAGCCATAACCCTGCGTATGTGGTTAAAACCGACACCGAAAACGGCTATAAAACCGTTGGCTTCGCATACAACCCCTATTTCGGGACAAGCTATGACGAGGCGAAGGAAGAAGGCATCACGCAGGACGAACTTACCGCGGTGCTCCTTTCAACGTACGACGTCATGAATGAAAAGGGCCTGTATATCGAGGTTGACATGAGGCTTGTCCAGCCCGACTGGACGAATATCGCGATGACCACCGGCACGAACCCGGATGCTGATATCAGCCTGTGCTACCCGGCGCTGGTCAGGTATTTCGGCGAAAAGTGCGCCACGGTTGACGAGGTGCTGGAGCTTGCGCAGAACGTGAACGCCTACGACATGGTCCTTGGCCCCATGAAGTGGTCGGGCGCATACCTTATTGCCGACGCTTCCGGCCGTCATGGAATCCTGGAAATGGTTGACAACAAGTTCGTATGGACCGAAGGCGCAGTGTGCCATGCCAACTTCTACATTAACGACGAGTACAGGGACAAGGCTGTTTTCGGAGACGGATTCGGCAGGTACGAAGTGCTCATGGACGGCATCGCGGACATCAAAACGGAAGCCGACATGCTAGATCTTATCAAGAAGGTCAGGTATTCGCAGGTCGAAGATCCTGACACCTGCATCTTCGACCCCAGGGGCGAGACTACGGGCTTCAAGGGCGACCCCAACGACCCGAACGCGTGCATCACCATTGAAATGGCCAAAAGCGACGAGCTCAAAGAAGAAATTATGTCCGTTCTGCGAGAGGACGGCAAACGCCTGCGCTCTTTGACGATTGACCAGCTCAGAGACGAGCCGACTACGTGGATTAGCGCCTGGCAGTGCGTCGCGAACTGCAACGAGCGCACGATAAAGGCGATCTTCTTCGAAGACAGCGCCTTAACGTTCGATTTCGCGGTTTAGCAAACGTATTACAAGCAATTACACGTGTCTTACAGTGCAAGTTTCATCTCTTGCACAACTTCGCCAATATCTGCATTAATACAGATGGACTGACGCTCAATTTCTCGCGGACAAATTGCGTCGCCCTGGTTGATACATGCGTAAGTTGCCTTGGAGTTTTTCGCCGTCATCTGCCAAAACGGGTACTTGATGATAATAGGCGTGTTAAACCCAACCCCCATTTCCAAATACAAGACTTTTTGCCCCGCGCGGGTTCGCAAGAAGTTTTCATAGCGCTGCGCTGCGCGATGCCACCCTTCGTCCTCCACGAACGCATCGTCGCAGCGCAAGTTCGTAGTCAGCGGCTTGCCACAATGAGGGCACATCGGAACAAGTTCGCTTGGGATCTTCATGCCTTGCTGCTGTTTCACCATTTCGCGAATTACAGCCTCATTGTCGAAGGTTTCTTGACAGCATGGCTCACTGCACTGAAAGAGCCCATAATCGCCCTGCGTATAGTACAGTCGCTTCTTGTCAAAACCGGCCTTTTGAAAGCAATGGTCAACGTTTGTAGTAATGACGAAATAGTCTTTGTCTCGCACCAGGTCAAGAAGGTTTTCATAGACCGGCTTAGGCGCATCCTCGTAGCGGTTGATGAGTATATACCGGCTCCAGTACGCCCAAAATTCTTCTAGGCTGCTAAACGGATAGAACCCACCGCTATACATATCCTGAAAGCCATATTTTTCAGCAAAATCGCTAAAGTATTCATCAAATCGCTCGCCACTATAGGTATACCCCGCAGCAGTAGAAAGCCCAGCTCCCGCGCCAATTACCACAGCGTCGCAATCGCGCAACGCAGCTTTTAACCGATCAATCTGCTCGGAAGTGTTTTGCGTAGATGTATTTGCCCAACCACTAAACAACATTGAAGATCACTTTCTTGCCGCTTGATTACCTTTTAGGCCCTTGACGGGCTGCCCGGCTCTGCCACACGAACAGCAACAGCCTCGCAGGGCATATTCCCCGCGAGGCCGCCAGCCAATATAAGGCACCCGCCAATAAAGGCCATTTACCTACAAGTATGAGTAAAATTAGAACTCATACGGGGGGTTACCGGAGAAATCAGCAATAACGCCGTGAGCATCCTCTAGATAGAACACCTCGAAGATAGGGTTAGTTGCCTCGCCGTACTGGCTCTTCACAATGGGGTTTTGGATGCACATTTCCTTAGCGTCCATGTTGTTCTCAAACACCGCCTTGCCATGCAGGCGAATCCAAGCGTAATCAGCGCTGGAAACGGAAACTTCAACCTCGGGGTTTTCCTGCATGTCCTTGTAGACATCCTTCTGGTTATTGGTGCAGAACCACAGCTTGTTGTCCAGTTCACCTGCGAACATGAACGGGCGGCACTTCGCCTTACCATCGCGGCCGACGGTAGCAAGATACTGCACGGGGTTGGCATTCAGAAACTCTACGACTTTGTTCATGGTTATTACCTCCAAAATAGTGTTCGATGAATCTTTATTCCGAAAGGTTGCTAGCTTTTTCTTTCGCTGGCACTATATAATCACCGTACTGCCAATATGGAAAGTAGGCACTATATTGTGCCGTAGTTACTTTTTAGAAACTATTGGATGGTTACCACCATGAAACGATTGCGCGAATACTGGGCTTTCCTCACATTTCGCCATCGCAAAAAAATTTTTGAAGGAACGCACATGACTAACGAAAAACCAACAAACGAGCTTCCCCCCTGCCCCGTGGAAACTACGCTAACCCTCATCGGGAACAAATGGAAAGTGCTGATTCTGCGCGATCTTATGCCTGGGAAAAAACGCTTTGGCGAGTTGAAAAAATCGGTTGGTAATATCTCGCAGAAAGTTCTAACCGCTCAACTTCGAGCAATGGAGGAAAGCGGCCTTGTTCACCGCGAGGTGTACGCGGAAGTACCGCCAAGGGTGGAATACTCGCTGACAGAATTAGGCCAAAGCCTTAAACCAATTCTTGATGCCATGTGGCTATGGGGCGAAGATTACAAAAGTAGTTTCGCCGCACAGGAAAATACCGACCACGCCCTTTAAACCATTTCGTATAATTACAAAAAGCGCAATAGCAGTGTACGCTACGTTGAGAGAAGGTGCTCATGGGCGACTTGCAAGATAAGGCTGTATTTCCTGGTGCAATGGAGGTCACTTCAGTCCTTCAAGGTCTTTCATATGGCTACAGCGCCGTTTACCTGGTTGATTTAATTCAGGGTTTGCTTACGCCCTATGCCCTCATGACCAACGTTGCATCGGATATGGTCGATGTCATTCGTCAGGGCACCGATTTTGAAGAACTCTTTCGAACTTTCGGCGAACGCTACGTTTCCAAAGAAGACCGTGCTGGTTACCTCAAGTCCACCAAGCTCAGCAACGTGGTGGAACAGCTCAAAACCAACCAGCGCTACACACTCACGTTTTCGCGTAAAAACTCAAGTGGCGTCATGGAACTTGTTCAGATGTCGTTCACGCGCCTTGATACCGACCCGGCTCCCACGAAAGCGATTATGACCATCAAGGCAATCGCAGACAACGATGATATCCTCGATGACGAATTCGCGTCACAGCTGTATCACGAGGGGCTTTCTGCATCTAAACTGGTTACCGGACAACGGCTTGCTATCAAATCGATGCTGGGCCTGTGCGACGAAATCTACCTCGTCGACTGCACGACAACACTTGTGTCTCCTCTTGATGTAAGTGGTTTCGTGCGCGGCTATTCCACTATTTCGCCAATAAAAGTTCCTTTTGAAACAGCCCTGCGCACCGCCCTTGGCAAAAATATTGTTGAAGAAGACCAAAGTCTGCTAACTGACAACCTCTCTTATGCTGCACTAGCTGGGGCATTTGGCGAAAACGACAACCTTGAATACACCTATCACACACGTAATGCCGATGGCTCTACACAGACGCGCAGCATACGTGCTGTACGCGTCGGTGCGCCGGATTCCCCCGACTGCATCGTAATCGGCTTCTCTAACGGAAAACCGGCCGTTCATGAACATGACGCCCAAAATGAAGAGCCCGGCCTTGATCACTTCCATATCGTCTATGACATAGACCTTAACTGCGGCGCCTATAGGGCCATTCGCACCCTTCCGCGCGTCAAGCAGGCCATTGAAGACAAACCGCATGTACATGACGCACTGCGCGCTATCGTCGAAACCTTGGTAGAAGCAAGCTTCTCTTCTGGCATGAGTTTATTCTTGGACGAAACCACGTGGCGAGAGCGCTTTCAGTCTTCAAGTATTCTTATGTGTGAATTCTTAAGCGCCTATGCTGGCTGGTGCCGTTGTTCGTTGGTGCCTTCTGCCTATGGCAGCGACGGCAAGCCGCAGAACGTTTTGCTTATGGTGGAAGCCATTCAAGCGCAGGTGACCAACCTCAACCGCTTAACCGAGCTAAGCGAAATCGTAAGCGGAGCAGGCATTGGCACCTGGCGCATTCGCCGCTATTCAGGCCAAGCACCCGCGCTTTGGTGCGACGAAACCATGCTCAAAATGCTAGGCGTCGACCCAGAAACACAGATTGACCCTGAACAGCTGTATTACGTGTGGCATTTCCGCATTTCCGGAGAAGACCGCGAACGTGTGGCCGAATGCTTAGACAACTTAGAACATGGCATTCGCGACGAAGTCGATTTCCTTTGGCTTGACCCCGTGAAAAAAGAAATGTACATGCGCATGGGCGGATCATGTACGCAAGTCCCTGGCAAAGGTGTTGTGTTGCGCGGGTACTGCTATGACGTGGAACGCATCGTAAAAGAACAGCGCATCCGCAGCGAAGAACTTAACAACGCGCTCGCAGAGATGGAGCATGCAAACCGCTCGAAAACGATGTTCTTAAACAGCATGAGCCACGATATTCGAACGCCTATGAATGCCATCATGGGTTTCACCAATCTGGCCATGGAACACCTTGACGACACGGACATGGTTAAAAACTACCTTGAGAAAATCAATACGTCATCAGCGCACTTACTCAGCCTTATTAACGACGTGTTGGACATGAGCCGCATTGAAAGCGGCAAGGTTTCCATCAACGAAAACCTTTGCCACCTGCCAAATGTCATGCACGACCTTGCATCCATTGTGCAGTCCGACCTGCGCGCAAAGCAACTTTCCTTCAGCATTAACGCAGAAGATATTCAAAACGAGGACGTGTACTGCGACAAGCTTCGCTTAGACCAGGTGCTTATCAACATCTTGTCGAACGCTATGAAGTTCACGCAAGAACACGGCACTATCAAACTTTCCGTGCGCCAAACACCCTGCGAGGCCGACGGTCGGGCAATCTACCAGTTCACCGTCACCGACAACGGCATCGGTATGAGCCGCGACTTTGTCGAGCACATCTTCGAACCGTTCGAACGCGAACAAACAGCAACTGTAAGCGGTATTCAGGGCGCAGGCTTGGGCATGTCTATCTGCAAGAACATCGTCGATATGATGGGTGGCACCATCGACGTGCACAGCAAGCCCGACGTGGGCACATCAGTCACCGTTTCGCTGCGCTTACGCGTAGCGGGCGAACACGAGGGCGTCGACACATCGCGTCTTGAAGGCCTGCGCGCGCTGGTGGTAGACGACGACTTAGATTCTTGTGCAGCTACCACCAAGCTACTGCGCGGTATAGGCATGGAAGTCCAGTGGGCAACATCTGGCAAAGAAGCAGTATTTGCCGCAGAGCTTGCACGCGACAGCAAAGACGAATTTGCGCTTTGCCTGGTAGATTGGGCTATGCCCGACATGAACGGCGTGGAATGCACGCGCCTTTTGCGCAAGGTTATTGCCCCCGACACTCCTGTTTTATTGCTGAGCGCTTATGACTGCGACGACGTTAAACCCGAAGCCGTTGATGCAGGTGTCAACGGGTTTGCTAGCAAACCGCTATTCGCATCGGATTTCATAAAGGTAATCGCACCGAGCTTCGGACTTGAAGACCCAACGCTTGATTCCTCGACTCATGCCGCAGATGTTGACAAGGCGCAATTCGTTGGCAAACATGCCCTACTTGTAGAAGACAACGAGCTCAACCTTGAGATTGCTCAGACCATCTTAGAGCAGTTCGGCATTCGTGTGACGTGCGCTGCTAATGGCCAAGAGGCAGTCGATAAAATGGCGCTTAACGAATACGATATCGTGTTCATGGATATACAGATGCCTGTCATGGATGGTCTGGAAGCTACACGACAGATTCGCCACCTGGGCACCAAAGGCGCAACAAGCATACCCATTGTGGCTATGACGGCAAACGCTTTCGACGAAGACCGCAAGGAAGCCTACTTTGCAGGTGTTTCTGCCTACCTGACTAAGCCTATCGAAATTGATAGACTTACAGAAGTACTGGCAGAGTTCCTGTAAGCACCATCTTTTTATCCGCACATGCCCCCAAGGGCATTAGAACTGTATTAAGTCTGGGGCGCACCCAAGGAGAAGCCTGTGAAAAACGAAAGCACGAGCCCGAAATCCTATTCGATGAAAATCGACGACAGTTACCCGTGCGCCTTTTGCATCATCCATGTAGAACTTGACGATGCCGGCAACCCATACGATTACACCTATCTTCGCACGAACGACCTGCTCACACAGCTTGGAGCCCTTCCTAAAGAGCAACTTGTCGGGCGGCGTTTTTACGATCTGTTCCCCGGCTCTCCTACCGACCACCTGAAAGATTTCTACGATTGCGCCTATAACGGTAAAACGGTCATCTTTGACACGGTATCCGAGGAAGTAGACCGCTATCTGAAAGTTGAATGCTTCCCACTTGAGGAACCGGGTGTGTGCGTATGCGTGTTCCGCAGCATCAAAGATGAAGTGCTTGAAAGCAACCGACGCGCAGCTGAACTCGCGCACGCCGTGGAGGAGCTCGAAGAAGAGCGCCGCCTTAACCAACAGGCAAAGCAGTATGCATCGGCCATGGGCATGATGTATCCCTTGGCAATTTCGCTTGATTATTTAAACAACAGCTACCACATGCTGGAATACGAGGGGTTCCTAAACAAGACCGCAGATTGGTCGGGCACTGTCGATGAGCTTATCGCTGCAGGCGCTTCCACTATTCCCGATGAAGCCGCCGCCGCACGCTTTATCGAGCTATTCGGTCGCGAAGGCGCATGTCGAGCCTTTCGCGCAGGCGAAACTGAACTTACCCTGGTACACCCGCAAAATGGCGACGATGGTCTTGCGCACTGGATGGAAACGAAGGTCATCTGCATGGAATGCAGCGCTGATGCGATTGAGGCCATTTCGGTTTCCAAATGTATTGATGAACAGAAAGCAGCAGAAGACGCGCACCAGCTTTTGATTGAGCGCGACAAAGCGCTGCAGGCTGCTATGAAACAAACTGAAGCTGCCATGGAACAGGCCGAGGCTGCCAATGCTGCAAAAACCGAGTTTTTGCAGCGCATGAGCCATGATGTGCGCACGCCTTTAAACGGCATCCGCGGCATGTTAGATATCGCTGACAAGTTCCCTGACGACCAGGAAAAACAAGCCGATTGTCGCCGCAAGATTCGTGAATCGTCGAACTTGCTGTTGGAACTTATCAACGAAGTACTAGACATGAGCAAGCTAGAATCAGGCCAAATCTCGCTCGAGCATGTGCCGTTCAATATTATTGATGTGGCACGCGAGGTGCATACAGTAATTGCTCGACAAGCCGAGGAACGTGGCGTGGAAATCGTGCAGGAAAATTGCCACCTTGATTACCCCATGCTTATGGGAAGCCCCACGCACGTAAAACGCCTGATCATGAATATCATGAGCAACGCCATCAAATACAATAAGGAAGGTGGCAAGGTATTCATCAATTGCCGCGAGATTAATTGCGACGACAATCGCGTAACCTTCGAATTCATATGTCGCGATACCGGCATTGGCATGAGCCCGGAATTTCAGAAGCACCTCTTCGAGCCCTTCGCCCAAGAAAGCAACGTCGCGCATAGCAAGTTCAACGGCACGGGGCTTGGCATGCCTATCACCAAAAGCATCGTGGATGCTATGGGCGGCACCCTTACCTTCGAAAGTAAGCAGGGCGAAGGCACCACCTTCAACGTACTGCTGCCCTTCGATATTTGCGAAGATGTCGTCGCAGACGCGCCGGCTGACAGTCAGCTGCCCGAAAAACCGCTTTCAGGTATGCATTTGCTTCTGGTAGAAGACAACGACTTAAACCTAGAAATCGCCCGATTCTTGCTTGAAGAGGAAGGCGCGCAGGTTGAAGAGGCCCGCGACGGGCAACAGGCGGTCGATGCTGTGAGCAACGCAGCCCCAGGTACCTTCGATGCCGTGCTGATGGATGTCATGATGCCCGTGATGGATGGATATGCTGCCACGCGCGCTATTCGCCAACTGCCGCGTGAAGACGTTGCTCGCCTTCCCATCATTGCCATGACGGCAAACGCTTTCGTCGAAGACAAGATAACCGCACGTAAAGCAGGTATGGACGAACATATTTCCAAGCCGCTTGACACCACGCTTGTAGTAAACATCCTTCGAAAGCTTACCAACGCTCGCAGTAAATAAACTTCGCTATCACTTTGCAAGCTTGATAGCTTTGCGAAGGGCTGGGCTAAACGCTCTTTTAACCTTGTTAGAGAAGAATAAAAATTACCGCACAGTATGCTAGAATCGCGAACGCAATTTGCAACTAGGGAATGAAGATTGGAGTCTCATGGATCAAAGCTCAATGAAGAAGTACCTGGCTGAATGCCTGGGTACCTTCACCCTTACCTTCTTTGGCTGCGGCACCGCAGCTATCGCTGGCGCAACTGTTGGCACCGTCGGCATCGCGCTGGCATTCGGCCTTTCGATTGTCTGCATGGCATTCGCCATCGGTCATATCTCCGGCTGCCACATCAACCCTGCTGTTTCGCTGGGTGTCTTCCTTGACAAGCGCATGAGCGCTCAGGATTTCGTCGGCTATGTTGTTGCTCAGTTTATTGGCGGCATCATTGCTGCTGCACTGCTGATGCTTGTTATCAGCTGCACCGGTCTTGACGTTGCAACCACTGGCCTTGGCACCAACGGCTACGATTCTGCAAGCTCCGTTAACCTGAACGCCGCCGGCGCATTCATCGTTGAGGTTGTGCTGACCTGCGTGTTCGTTATGACCATTCTGGGCTCCACCGAAAACGAGAAGACTGCTCCGTTCGCTGGCCTGATCATCGGCCTCACACTGGTGTTCGTGCACCTGATGGGCATCGCCCTTACCGGCACCTCTGTCAACCCCGCCCGTAGCTTCGGCCCGGCGCTCATGATGACCTTCGTGGGCAACACCCTGCCGATTGCTCAGGTGTGGCTGTTTATTGTGGCTCCGCTTGTTGGCGGCGCCCTGGCAGCGGTTCTGTATCGCTTCCTGACCGGCCCGAAAGCCGAATAACACACACGTCCGTTAATTCGACGGCAAAGTGAGCAGGCCCGGGGCACACGCTTCGGGCCTGTTTTTTGTTGCCTGCGAGGGGCGTTACTGGCAGCGATGGCACGATTGCTGCTAGCAATGTGACGGTTGCTACCTACCATGTGACGGTTACTGCCAGCGGGGCTTGATTTCATCATGGCAACTCGGTTTCCAAAAAGTAACTACTTTACGGCGCTTGGCTAAATTGCGAAGATGGTTCACGAAAGGTCTGCCCATATCAGGCAACCTCAATGTGAACGCCCTTACGAAAGGAAGCACTATGGAAAAAGAACTTTTCGACTACGTTGCCGAACATGCAAACACCTTGGCTAACGCCGATACCAGCACGCAGGTCACCAAAGATGCCGCTAACGCTTGGAAGGCCGCCGTTGCTGCAGATAGCAGCGATGCCGCAGTTGAGGCTGCAACCAACAAGCTGCTTGACACCCTTGAAGGCCGTCCGACCACTATCGATGGCGTTATTGCATTTGCGAAAGGTCCTGCCGTTGAGCTTATGGGCGAAGAAGCTGCTGCAGGCTTTTTGGCGATGCAAGAGCAGCGCAAGGCTGAAGGCGCTAAGTACTGCAACTGCGAAGCATGCGCCGCGGCATCCGAACTGCTTGCCAAGTTCGGCCGCATCGAACTGTAAAAACTACAGCTCAAGCTTAACATTCGACTTTGCGCTTAACCTGGCGTTTGCCCTCTGTGAAACTTTCAGCACCAAGCCTGTAAGCCAACTATCCCGCAAATTGCCAGGGCGCAAAGCCCTGATTTAAAGCAATTTGGTGCAAGGGCTTAATGGTTCGCTCAAGGTTCACCTTGAAGGCTTCTCTGCATTCCAACCTGGGCTCATACGACAGAACATCAGCATCGATGGCAAAATACCTCTCGATATACTTCTTATGTCGGCCGGTATTTCTAATCGCCATAAGTGCATCGAACTGCTGATACGCGAACGGCTCTAAAAACGTTTCAAGTGAAGGTAGCTTGTCGTTTTTAGAGCTGTTTTCATTTTTAAAGATAGGCGTCAGGTTCCACGGCTCATCATGCAGCACGAAACTCCAAGGGATAAAGTGATCGATGGAAAGCTGCCCGAAGCGATTGAAGTTCGCACTGTTTAGCGGCTTGCCGGAATAGATGTCCGTGAGCTCGATGAGCCTGAGCGCCTCAAGCCAGTACTTCGTCGCCGGAGCCAAATCACGCTTTTGCGGCGGATACAGCTTCGACGAAATCGCAGGTACGCTTGGGTTTCTGGCCTGCAGATATTCAACCAATTTCATGTCAAGCCACCCCGAAACAATGGCTTGGTTCTCCCGCAGGAATTCCGCCCAATCAGGGTTCACGGTAAGAAAATTGCCACCTTCGCCAAACACATACAGTTCATCTGCACTGTTTCTTGCGTTTAAACTTATAACGTAGTAGTTAACTTCGGAATCTTTAATGGTGCCATGCTTACTGCGAAGTTCGCCAAATTCCTTGTCGTAAAAGGGACGAATCAACCGATACGGCACGTAATCGATGAGTTTCTTCAAATTGCGTGCGAGCGTTTTATCATCCGTCGATTCAATTGCCGCAATGATTTCTGTAGGGCTTGAATCCTTCGTCAAATCTGTCGCCTGTAGCGCGCAATTGACGCAATTTACCAGCTGATCGCCGTATCCAAGGCCTAAGCGGAAGTAGACGACCGGATACCAAGCGCTCGCAACCATTCGAGCAGCAACGCGCTGAAGCGTCATTTCAGCATTGCCCGAGCAAACCTCATCAAGCACGCCGCGAAACCAAAATAACTTATAGCTAGTGGTAAAGTTCTTCAGCATGCGCTCAAGCCAACCGCTTTTAGTTGGGTTATTCGTGGCAGCCAAAAGCTGGCCTGTAGACTGAACCATTGAATTCAATTTAGAACTCCAACATTTGGCGGCTGTCGAAACCTTCACTCTTGAAGGCTGAGCAGAGGATGTCGGCATGCGTCGGCACAATGCGCAAAAGATGCATCGGGTGACCCTCGCCAGCAAGTTTGCGCAGCGCAGCCTCGGGAACCTTCTTATATTCGGCGTGCGTCAGATACACGTCGCTTAAGGGCTCGACGATTTCAACCGTACCTTCCACCTGGACGCTTCTTAGGGCGCCGAACTTCGCGTCTTGGTCGAATATTGCCAGGCTCACGTTCTTGTTACACTCAAGGTTGGCGAACTTCAAGCCGCCCTCTGTGAAGATCCAGAACGCGCCATCGTGGTAACTATACTCAAGCGGCGTACAACGTACCTGGTCGTCGTGTCCAGTAGCCAACGCGCAAGCAGTTTTCTCCGCGAAGAATGCTTCAACCCAGCTCATAAGCTGACCCGCCGGCATTTCCGCGTATTCCTTCGAGATCCAATAACTAGCGGCCTTCTTGTACTCTTCAGCATTCATAACAGCACCTTTCAACACCAGCCTATTAGCAATGCAAGTCTAACGCTAATCCGCAAACGAACTCCAGCATTAATCACACCGTCACATCGCTGCTCCGCCCAAATTCGCACCAACTCCTTTTGCTTGAGAAAGGCCACAAGGGTTCACATCAGTGTTGGCGCTGGTAGAATAAACCCAATTTCATGAATTGAGTTTTCGCAAAAGATGTTCGCAAAAGATTGCTGCATGGAGCAGCCGCAAAGGACATTCGTAAGGAACGGCTGCATGGAGCAGCCGCAAAAACTGTTCGGAAAGAGCAGTCGCAAAGGACAATTACAAAGGGTAATTGCAAGAAACGGTCGTAAAGGATGGTTGCCGTGGCTGATAAGTACCTGATTGTTGTTGATATGCAAAACGATTTTGTAACCGGGGCGCTTGGAACCGCCGAGGCGCAAGCAATTGTAGAAAACACGGTTCGTAAAGTGCGCGAATTCCAAGGGAAAGTCCTGTTCACACAAGACACGCATGCTGAAAACTACCTTGGAACGCAAGAGGGCAAACTGTTGCCGGTCAAGCACTGCGTCAAAGGCACGCAAGGCTGGGAAATTATCCCAGAGCTCGCAGACATACGCGAACAAAGCAACTTCCCCACCTTTGAAAAGAACACCTTTGGCAGCACCGATCTCGCACAGTTTCTGCTAGAAGGGTACGAGAAAGGCGCCGTTGAATCAGTAGAGCTTATAGGTGTTTGCACCAATATCTGCGTTATCAGCAATGCCCTGCTCATTAAGGCTTTTATGCCCGAGGTGCCAGTCCTAGTTGATGCTACCTGCTGTGCCGGAGTCACGCCAAAAGCCCACGACGCTGCCCTGCAAACCATGCAGAGCTGTCAAATCATCATGAGCGCAAATGCATAAATGTCAGCAGGTATCAACAATAGCGCCAGTCAGCCACAACAACTGCGCAAGCCCGCTACAGGTGCAACACCAATGCAAAAGACAGGAGGCCGCATGACCTACAGCACGGAATACGAAACAGGTCTTATCGGGACGCTCACATTAGCTTCTGACGGTGAAAACATCACCGGGTGCTGGTTTGAAAACGACCGTTATTTCGCAGAATCCGTCGAAGCACCTTTTGTCAGAAACGACAACCTTCCTGTATTCACCAAAGCAAAGCGCTGGCTAGATAACTATTTCAGTGGAGAAAACCCCAGCATATCAAGCCTTCCCCTTAAACCTACAGGCAGCAATTTTCGCCATTTAGTCTGGGCAAAGCTACGCGAAATCCCCTACGGAACTACCACCACCTACGGCGCTATCGCACGTCAACTTGAATCCGAAACAGGTAAACGCGTTTCAAACCAGGCCGTCGGCGGCGCTGTTGGACACAACCCGCTGTGCGTCATAGTCCCCTGCCATCGCGTCATGGGAGCAGGTGGCAACCTTACTGGCTTTGGTGGCGGAATAGATACCAAGCTCAAGCTATTAGAACTTGAGCATATAGACACAAGCCGCTTCTTCGACCCCCGTAAAAAATTTCCAAGCGGTAAAACTATTCCACACAAAACAAATTAAGAATATAATCACGCTGCGTAGTGCAAAAAAGGGGGGTCGCTCTTGGACACCGAACTCTTCAAGTTAATGTTTGACGGCAGCGGTACGCCCGCCTACATAATTCATGTCCTGCAAGACGACGCAGGCAACCCTTGCGACTTCGAATACGTTTACTCCAACGATGCAAATCTGAAGATGCGCCACCGCACCCGTGGGCAATTGCTGGGTATTCGCGCGCTCAAAAACTTCCCGAACACCCCCGCTAAATGGCTGCGCGTTTATGCGAAGTGCGCTTTCAGCGACGAGGTCCTTACCTTCAGCGAATACTGGCCTAGCACCGGCGAATACGTCCGCTTCACCATCAGGCCCATGGGGCGCGCGGGCTACTGTTTCGTTACCGCCGCGCCGCCTATTCGCACGTCGCTTGAGATGATTAATCCTCAAGGCGAAAATACCGAGGAACTGCTGAAGCTGCGCGAGGAAAAATCGATCCTTGACGCGCTGTGCGCAAACTTCGTCACGGCCGACCTCATCGACATCAAAGCCAATACCATAACACCCATCAAGCAAAACCCGTTCTCGCACCGCGGTTCGGGCATGTACACAGACGCAGGCGACGCGAAACATTGCTTTACCGACTGGATAAGCATGGCCTGGGACAACATTGTTGTCCACGAATCGGTGCCTGACTTCCCGGAAACGTTCGACGCGGATAATCTGATGCGCCGCCTAGACGAGCATAGCTACTTCACGTACCGCTACGAAACCACGCCCGACGAGTCCGGCCATCGCTTCTTCGAAGTGCAGGTGGTGAAGCTGTTCGCCGATAACGAAAGCTATCAGGTCGTTGCCGGTTATCGCCCCATCGACGATGTAATCGCCGAGGAAAACGAGCGCAACCAGGCACTGGCCGACGCGCTTGACGCCGCGAAAGATGCCAGCGTTGCAAAGTCGAACTTCCTGTTCAACATGAGCCACGACATCCGCACGCCGCTTAACGCCATCGTTGGTTTTTCGGAGCTCATCGAACGGCACGCAGGCGACGAGACGCGCGTGCTTGACTATGCAAGCAAGATTCGTTCTTCAACCGACTATTTGCAAAGCCTCATTAACAACGTGCTTGATATGGCGCAAATTGAAAGCGGCAAATATTCGCTCGATTTAACCGTGGCCAGCGCAATCGAGTTTTCAGAATCGATAAGCGATACCTTTGACCATCAGATGGAATTGAAGAACATTACGTTCACGCACAGTTTCAATTTTAAGCACGAATATTTCTGGACCGACGTTATGCGCTTGCGTGAGGTCATGTCGAACATTTTGTCGAACGCCGTCAAGTACACCATGCCTGGCGGGCATATTTCTTACTCGGTTATCGAAGAAAGTTCAGACGACCCGGAAATTGCCATAATGCGTGCGGTTATCAGCGACGACGGCATTGGCATGACCCCAGAGTTCTTGGAGCATCTGTTTGAGCATTTTACCCGCGAACGTACAACTACTGAAAGTGGCGAAGGCGGCACGGGGCTTGGCATGGCAATCACCAAAGAACTGGTGGAGGCCATGAATGGCACCATTGAGGTAGAAAGCGAACTAGGTGCTGGCACCACATTTACCGTGTGTATCCCCCATCGCATAGCCAGCAAGGCTGAATTAGAAGAGACGCCGACGCTCACGGTTGACCCTGAAGAATTTAAGGGAAAGCGCCTGCTTTTGGCCGAAGACAACGACCTGAACGCCGAAATTGCCGTGACCATCCTAGAAGAATCAGGCTTTCTGGTCGAACGAGCATCTGATGGCGTGGAATGCGTCGGCATGCTTGAAGATGCCGAGGTTGGCTATTACGACGCCATTCTGATGGACATCCAAATGCCGAACATGGACGGCTACAAGGCAACGCACGTTATTCGCCACCTACCCTGCGAGCGAGCAAAAACACCAATCATCGCAATGACAGCTAATGCCTTTGCCGAAGATAGGCAGCGCTCCCTTGAAGCCGGCATGGATGCGCACGTCTCAAAACCAATCGATCTGACAAAATTGCGCGAGGCCTTAACTCAGGTGCTATAAGCGCTGCCGGGCGACCCCGACAAGCGCTGGCCCGTGAACCTTGCCCAAGCAGATTTGCCCTGCCCAAGCACCTCGAATTGGAGCCGCCCTACAAGTGCTGGCTAACGCCTGCCCAAGCTGATTGACCTTGCCCGAATAGGCAGGCACCCCCATTCGCCAACATAGCATTCATGCGGAATATCCCGCCAAATACAAAACGCCCGGCAGCAATACCGGGCGTCTGTCATATAATGCCGAAATTAGAAACCAACTACCCTTAAGGAGGCGAATCATGGCTCGAGTGCACAACTTTTCAGCAGGACCTGCAATGCTGCCTGAAAACGTGTTGCGCGAAGCTGCGGCGGAAATGCTTGATTTCCAAGGCTGCGGCATGTCCGTGATGGAGATGAGCCATCGATCATCTGTCTTCAAAGGTATTATTGAAACTGCGGAGGCTGACCTGCGTAAACTTGCGGGTATCCCCGATAATTATCGCGTGCTGTTCTTGCAAGGCGGCGGGTCTACACAATTTGCCATGGTGCCCATGAATTTGCTGCATGGCGGCCATGCCGACTATGTCGTCAGTGGGTCGTGGTCGAAAAAGGCCCTTGCTGAAGCAAAGCGCTTTGGTGATGCGCGTTGCGTGGCTACATCGGCCGACAGCGGCTTTGACCGCTTGCCGGAACTTCCCGTTGACCTGGGTAAAGGTGCCGATTATGTGTACATTTGCCAGAACGAAACGGTGCATGGTACGCAGTTCCACGAAATACCCGACACCAACGGGGCGCCGCTTGTAGCCGATATGTCATCGTGCTTCCTGTCTGAACCCATTGATGTTTCGCGCTACGGTCTTATTTATGCCGGCGCACAGAAAAACGTCGGGCCAGCAGGTGTCACCATCGTTATCATTCGCGAAGACCTTATCCCCGCAGGCGACCTGCCAAACGTGCCAACCATGCTGCAATACAAAACGCACGCCGATGCAAACAGCCTGTACAACACCCCACCGTGCTTTGCCATCTATATGTGCGGCAAGGTGTTTAAGTGGATTGACGAGCAAGGCGGACTTGCCGGCATGCAGGCGCGCAACGCCGAAAAGGCAGCACTTTTATACCGCACGCTTGATGAAAGTTCCCTGTTCAACGCCAATGTACGTGAATGCGATCGTTCGCTTATGAATGTGCCATTTGTTACCGGCGATGCAAAGCTTGACGCGCAGTTTATCGAAGGCGCTACCGAAAAGGGCCTTGTTAATCTCAAAGGTCATCGCAGTGTTGGTGGCATGCGTGCAAGCATTTATAACGCCATGGGAATCGATGGCGTACAAGCACTCGTCTCATACTTGCACCAGTTCGAGTCATCTTGTTCACGATCTATCTAGGGCGCGCCTGACCAGGTAAAAGCCGCCCAAATCCTATAACGCCCGCGTGCGGGCCTTCCGTTTATTTCCCAAACAAAAGGAGTTATTCCATGCGTTACATTAAAACTATCGACGACATTACTAAAGACGGGGCTGTAACCTTCGGCGACGGCTACGAATTTGTCGAAGAAACCGAAAAGGCCGATGCAATTTTGATGCGTTCGACCAGCCTGCACGGCTATGAGCTGCCGCAAAGTGTGCGCGCTATCGCCCGTTGCGGAGCTGGCGTGAACAACATCCCCTTCGACGAATACGCGAAGCAGGGAGTTGTGGTATTTAACTCCCCCGGCGCAAACAGCAACGCTGTTAAGGAAATTGTGCTGGCCATGATGGTGCTTTCGAGCCGTGGCGTGGTGCAGTCGATGCAGTGGGTGCGTGAAAACGCTGACGACCCCGATATTTTCACCAACGCAGAAAAGGCAAAGAAGGCCTTTGTTGGACACGAGCTTAAAGGCAAAAGTATTGCGGTCATTGGCCTTGGCAACGTCGGCTCAAAGGTAGCAAATGCCTGTGTTGACTTGGGCATGGACGTTTATGGCTACGACCCATTCATTTCTGTAGAACATGCATGGGCGCTTTCTCATGACGTACAGCGCGTTGCCACCCTTGAAGACGCCTGCCGCGGCCGCGATTATCTGACGCTGCACGTACCGAGCAAGGCTGACACTATCGGCATGATCGGCACCGAGCAGCTTGACATGCTGGCAGATAACGCGGTGCTCATTAACTTCTCGCGTGAAACTATCGTTGACGAAGATGCCGTTGATGCAGCCTTGCAGGCTGGCAAAATCTCTTGGTTCGCCACCGACTTCGCCACGCCGAAAACCGTGAAGATGCCCAATACCTTCATTACCACGCACTCCGGCGCAGGAACAACCGAGGCCGAGGCGAACTGTGCCGACATGGCCATTTCCGAACTGAAGGATTACCTAGAAAACGGCAATATTGCCAACTCGGTAAACTACCCCGCTTGCAGCATGGGCAAAGCGCGCGCTGCAAGCCGCATTGCATGCCTGCATGCCAACGTGCCGAACATGATTGGCCAGATCACCGCAGTGCTTACCGAAGGCAACGCCAACGTACAGCGCATGGTCAATGAAAGCGCTGGTGAAAATGCATACACCATGTTTGACACCGACGAACACCTAAACGATGCAACCATCGAAGCGCTCAAACAGATTCCGTCAATTTACCGTGTGCGTGTAATCAAATAGCCTTAAGCTAGCGCAGGGCACCTGCTAGGCACATGCCGTCAGGTGCCCAGGGAATCGCCCTCACGTTAGATTAGCAGCCTTACGTTAGGCCGGCGGCCTCACATTAAGTCAGCAGCCGCCCTTTAGACCAGCAACCTCACGTTAGATTAGCAGCCGTTATTTCCCTTGAAAGGGGTACTTCATGCTTGTTAAGCCGTTTGCAGCCGTTCGCCCGGCAGCCGATGTTGCCAACAAAGTTGCCGCACTTCCCTACGATGTATACGACCGTGCCGAAGCTGCGCAGGCGATTGAAGGCAAGCCACTTTCCTTCTTGAACATTGACCGGCCTGAAACCGCATTTGACCCCGACTGCAACATGTACGCGCCTGAGGTATACGCAAAGGCGCGCGAACTATTTGATGCACGTCGCGCAGACGGCACCTTCGTCACCGAAGACGAGCCTTGCTTGTACCTATACGAGCTTACGATGGATGGTCGTGCGCAAACCGGCGTTGTTGGGTGCTGCGCTATCGATGAGTACCTTGACGGAATCATCAAAAAGCATGAGAACACACTGGAAGCCAAAGAGCGCGACCGCATCGAGCATATGCTGGCGCTCGATGCACAAACTGGCCCAATCTTTCTGACCTACCGCGACAGTGATGCCATAAACACCCTGGTTGCACGCGTAAAAGAAACGCCGGCACTGTACGACTTTACCGCCGACGACGGCGTGGCGCACAAGGTATGGCGCATTGCTGCAGGCTCGCCCGAGCCCGCTGCACGCGAAGCGTTTGGCGCGCTAACTGTCGCATTTGACGAAGTCCCAGCTGCCTATATTGCCGATGGCCACCATCGCACAGCGTCAGCCGTAAAGGTTGGCTTGCGCAAACGTGAAGCCGCTGGTAAATATTTGGGTACTGAGGAATTCAACTTCTTCTTGTCGGTGCTTTTCCCTGCGTCTGAACTGGCAATTCTTCCTTATAACCGCGTTGTGCATGACCTCAATGGCTACGCAAAAGAAGAATTCCTAGAAAAAGTTACAGGCGTTGCTGGGCCATTTAGCGTTGTCGCCAAACAGAGCGCGCCCTACGAACCTCAGGTTAAAGGCGAAGTAGGAATGTACCTTGACGGCACCTGGTATGGCTTGCAACTGAAGCCAGCCTTCGCAAGCGACGATGCGGTAGAAGGCCTTGATGCTTCCCTGCTGCAAAACTTGGTGCTTGCACCCATCTTGGGCATTAGTGACCCGCGCACCAACGCACGCATTAGCTTTGTTGGTGGAATCCGCGGCGCAGGCGAACTTGAGCGCAAGGTAGATGCAATTGATGCGGCGGGCACTGGCCCTGCAGTTGCGTTCGCCATGTTCCCCACCGCCATTGAGGAACTACTGCGCGTTGCTGACGAGGGAAAACTTATGCCACCGAAATCGACTTGGTTTGAACCGAAACTGCGTAGCGGGCTTTTTGCTCACCTTATCTAAACGGCAAGACAAGCGCACCGCCACCAGCAAAACAAGAACACCGCCGTTAGCAATAAACATGCCAGCATCGGCAAAATAGCAGGTCACTTATACATCTAAAGCTCTTGTCGATTTTCCCTAAAGTTAAATGCTGCCTGTGTTTTATGCCTTCAAATCTTGATATGATAAAAGGTAGCGATAAATTCAGCCTCGTAAGGGTTTTAAAGGCATGAGCAACAACAGCACCGAATCAAATAAAGCTGCTTTCAGCACCCAATTGAGCAGGGAAGATCTTCAAGAAGAGCTGCTCACGGTGCTCGCAAAACTGCGTGAGCAATACACCACGGTATATTTTGTTGATTTCAATACCAACTACGCGCACACATACAAAACTGACGCTGACTACGGCAAAGACTACGGCGATTTGACGGAATACTGGGAGCCGTTTAGCACCTACGTTAAAAAATCCGTTCCCGAGCACGATCAAGAGCGCATGCTTAACGTGCTCAAGCCGGAAAATATCATGGAGCGTTTCAAAACCGAAGATGTTTTCGTGGTTAACTTCGAGGACCATGCCTTTGGTGATGTCCGTTACTGCAGCTTCCGCTTTATCAAGGCAAACGAAGATGGATCGCACGCTGTCATCTGTGGCAACGACAATACAGCACGCGTTGGCGAAGAACGCCGCCGAAACGCCGAGCTTGAAACCATGCAGGCCATTATTGAGGCGGCAGAAATGGGCACGTGGCGCATTTTGCTTATTGATGGGAAGCCTGGTTGCATGCGCGCCGATGCTCGTATGATGGAACTTTTGGGTCTTAAAGACCGCGATGATTTGACGCCTGAACAGGTGTATTCGGAATGGTATAGCCGCATTAAGCCCGAATTCGTTGATTCGGTACTTGAAAGCGTTGAGAAAATGAAGTCCGGGCGCGACGAAAACACCTACATATGGGTTCACCCGACACTTGGAGAGCGCTGGGTCCGCTGCGGCGGCACTGCTTGTCAGGTTGATGGCGGCTGGCTTTTGCGCGGCTATCACTACGACGTAGATGACATCGTGCGTGAGCAACTCAAGCAAAGCGAACTCCTTAAAGACGCACTGGCTGCGGCCGAACATGCAAATAGGTCGAAAACCACCTTCTTGAACAACATGAGCCACGATATTCGCACGCCCATGAACGCCATTATCGGCTACACGGCGCTTGCGGCATCGCACATTGACAACAAGGCCCAAGTTCAGGATTACCTAGAGAAAATCACCACGTCAAGCAGCCATTTGCTCGCGCTTATCAACGATGTTTTAGACATGAGCCGTATCGAAAGCGGCAAGGTAAGCATCGACGAACAAGCTATGAGCCTACCCGATGTCATGCATGATATTCGCTCAATTTCACAGGCAAATATCAGCGCAAAGCAGCTTGATTTCTACATCGATGCCGTTGATGTGGTGCACGAAGGAATCATCTGCGACAAGTTACGCTTGCAGCAGGTGCTGCTGAATATTTTGAGTAATGCCATTAAGTTTACCGAGGTCGGCGGCGCAGTTGGTCTGCGCGTTGTGGAAAAGCCGAGTCGTATATCGGGTCGTGCGCATTACGAATTCATCGTCAAGGACAACGGCATTGGTATGTCCGACGAATTCCAAAAGCATATTTTCGAGCCTTTCACGCGCGAAGAGTCTTCTACCGTAAGCGGCATTCAGGGCACCGGCCTTGGCATGGCCATCACCAAAAACATCGTCGACATGATGGGCGGCACCATTTCGGTGAAAAGCCACTTGGGCGAAGGCACAGAATTCAAGGTTGAACTGGATTGCAAGCTCAGCGGCAAAGAGGTTACCTACGAGCGCGTAGAGGAACTGC
The DNA here is from genome assembly GCA_963619015.1 of Senegalimassilia sp. Classification (GTDB taxonomy): domain Bacteria; phylum Actinomycetota; class Coriobacteriia; order Coriobacteriales; family Eggerthellaceae; genus Senegalimassilia. The sequence goes on from CAVEUW010000024.1 coordinate 22,562, forward strand.
AAGGCATTCGCGCACTTGTTGCCGACGACGATTCATCGACCGCCATCAGCGTGAGCAACATGCTCAAAGATATTGGGCTTCGTGCCGATTGGACACTTTCGGGTAAAGAAGCAGTGCTTCGCTCGAAGGTTGCCGTGGAAGAAGCCGACGAATACGGCGCTTACGTCATTGACTGGATGATGCCTGACATGAACGGTATTGAAACTGTCCGTCAAATTCGTCGCCATATAAGCAGCTCAACGCCTATTTTTATCTTGACAGCATACGACTGGGCAGATATTGAAGAAGAAGCGTACGAAGCAGGCGTTACTGCCTTTGTTTCTAAGCCAATCTTTATGTCTGAATTGCGCGATGTGCTTTCGCAACCGTTCCGCAAAGACACAGCAGATATCGAAGAGCCTGCTGCTCAACCGCTTACCGTGGAAGATGTTGCCGGCACGAAAATCCTGCTTGTTGAAGACAATGCGATGAACCAGGAAATTGCCGAGGCAATCTTAAACCAGCATGGCTTTGTGGTTGATATCGCCGACGACGGTACAAAGGCCGTTGAAATTATGAGCAACGCTTCTGGTGGTGACTATGACCTGGTACTCATGGATATTCAGATGCCAGGCATGAACGGCTACGATGCTACGCGTGCAATTCGCCAGCTTCCTGATGCTACTGTTGCACTAACGCCAATTGTTGCTATGAGTGCAAACGCTTTTGACGAAGACCGTGCGCAAGCCAAAGAAGCGGGCATGAACGGCTACATCACCAAGCCTATCGACATTGACAAGATGCTCGATGTAGTCGAGGCTCACGTTCGCAAAAAATAGTAGCTGAAGCCCACGCAAGCGCCGCTAAAAGTGCAGGAGCGCACTGGTATAGGCGCCGCTAAAAGTGCAGGAGCACACAGGCATAGGCGCTGCTAAAAGTGCGCCGTTTTTATGCTATACGCCCAGTAAGCAGAGTTAATACAAGAAGTGCAACCGCAACCGCCACAACAATAGCAAGCGTTGTCACGCGCCTGCTCTTGCTCTTCTGAATAGCGAAGATCATGATGAAGATAGAAGCGAAAGACACAATGGCCGACAGCAGGTGAAACGGCGGGGTCGAAAGCATAGTGACAACATAATTCATACCCATGAGTGCTTGAATAGAGCAACCAAGCCCCAAAATGATGCAACCAAGCACATCTTGCCTGCTGATGTAAAACGCAATGAAGCCACCAGGCAAAGTGAACAGTGTTGCCGGGCCCCAAATGCAACGATAGTAGTACCAGGCCATATCAGGGGTAATAGCACCGGCAAGTACTTCGACAATAAAGCATAATGGCTGACTGACTAGGAAGAACACAAATATCTTCAGCGCACTTTCCCAATTTTTCGAGCAATTAGCCGCAATCACAAAGGCGAAGATAACCCACCATTCGTAGCCTTCAGCAATGTCATGAAGCGACGTGTTAGCAAATGCGGGAACAGACCCCATGATGCCAGTAATCACGCCAGCTATAACACCGAAAATGACGACGTTAAGCCAACTCATCTTCAAGCCACCAAACAGCTTTTCGAATGCCTTCACACCGAAGCCTTTCCCTGCATACGTACAAACTTTGAGTCATTATATTCGATTTGACTGCATCAGGCCGAGCAAACAGATCTCTAAACAACGAATGGCCCAACCTGATATAGGCCGGGCCATCGTTAGCGAGTCGTTTCGTTCTCAACGTTCTCGCAAGCTTATTCCAAGCAGTTAGCCGAAAATCTTCGCCAAGTCTTCCTCGGGGGTGGAAGTCGGGGTAATGCCGTAAGCCTCCACCAGCGTGTTCAGCACGCCCGGGCTCACAAACGCCGGAAGCGTCGGGCCAAGGTAGATGCCCTTGATGCCCAGGTGCAGAAGCGTCAGCAGAATGCAAACGGCCTTCTGCTCGTACCAGGAAAGCACCATGGTCAGCGGCAGGTCGTTCACGCCGCACTCAAACGCCTCGGCAAGCGCCACGGCAATCTTGATGGCGCCGTAGGCGTCGTTGCACTGACCGACATCCAAAAGACGCGGAATGCCGCCGATTTCGCCCAGGTCAAGGTCGTTGAAGCGGTACTTGCCGCACGCAAGCGTGAGAATCACGGAATCGGACGGGGCCTGCTTCACCAGCTCGGTGTAGTAGGAACGCTCCTTGCGGATGCCGTCGCAGCCGGCAACCAGCAAAAAGCGGCTGATGTCGCCGTTCTTCACCGCATCGATAACGGCCGGGGCGACGCCGAGCACCGCACCATGACCGAAGCCGGTCGTCATAGACGAGCCGCCATTATGGCCGGTGAAGGTGGTATCCTCGGCAAAACCGCCAACCTCGATAGCCTTCTGGATAACCGGCTCGAAGTTCTTGTCGTCGCCGATGTGGGTGCAGCCCGCGAACTCAACCGGGCCGGCGGTAAACACACGGTCGGCGTAGTTGGCAGTCGGCGGCATCAGGCAATTCGTAGTGAACAGGAAAGCGCCCGGCAGCTCCGCAAATTCCTTACGCTGGTTCTGCCATGCGGTGCCCACGTTGCCCTTCAGGTGCGTATACTTCGCAAGCTCGGGATATGCGTGCGCGGGGATCATCTCGCCGTGCGTGTACACGTTCACGCCGCGGCCTTCGGTCTGCTCAAGCAGCAACTTCAAGTCGTGCAGGTCGTGGCCGCTGATCACGATGAACGGGCCGGCCTCTACCGTCAGGTTCACCTTGGTAGGCGCAGGCGTGCCGTAAGTCTCGGTGTTCGCCTGGTCAAGCAGCGCCATGACGGTCAGGTTCACTTCGCCAACCTTCAGCACGCAAGCAAGCAGGTCGTCGGCGGAAGTGTCGGAGCCGATCGTACGCAGCGCCTCAAGCGTGAACGCGCTCGCAGCGGCGTCGGTATAGCCAAGAGCTGCCGCATGATAGGCGTAAGCGCACATGCCGCGCAGGCCGAAGAGGATCAGGCTCTTCAGCGAGCGAACATCCTCATGGGCGTCCCAAATCTGATTCATATCGAATGCGTCAGCCGTGCCACCTGCGGCAACGCTAGCTTGCTGAACACGGTCGATAATTCCCTGGATTTTCGCGTCGTCGAAATTCACGTTTGTGATGCACGTGAACATACCTTCCATGATCAGCGCATCAACCTCAGGCGTTGCATCTTTGCCGGCATACGCGTTCGCAAGCGAAATCAGCGAGCCGGTCAAAACATCCTGCAGGCCAGCAGTCGCCGCGGTCTTTCCGCACGCGCCTGCAGCTCCGGTGCAACCCGTGCAACCAACAGTCTGTTCACACTGGAAGCAAAACATCTTGTTATCAGCCATGGCTTGTCCTCTCGTTATTGGGCCATTGACTACACTATACGAAACAGGCTACGATTCAATTGTTCTAAAACCCACAAAATAAGGAACATTTTTATGAATCTAGGGAAAACCCCGCTGTTCAAAGATATTCCCCCGGCCGACATTGAAAAAATGCTCCCCTGCCTTGGCCACACGACCAAGCATTACAAACGCGGCGAGCGCATCATCCGCGCAGGTGAGAAGCCGCGCAAAATAGGAATCTTAAGCGAGGGGCGCCTGCATACCGAAACATCGGACGCGTGGGGGCGCACCACCATTTTGGAAGCACTCAAGCCAGGGGCGCCTTTCGCCGTGGCCTACGCATGCGGAAGCGATGGCATTGCCGACATCGACGTGGTTGCCGACAAAGACAGCACCGTCGAGCATCTTGAAGTAGACCGCGCGCTGCACATGTGCCCAAACGGCTGCAGCTGCCATGCGACGCTCGTACGCAACATGCTCGTCGCCATGTCGAACAACAACATCGCGCTGAACAGGCGCGCTATCGCCACCGCACCCAAAACGGTACGCGGGAAGATTCTTGCCTATCTGTCGCTTCAGCAGCAGCTAAGCGGTCCGGGCAGCTTCACCATCCCCTTCACGCATGAGGAGCTTGCAAGCTACTTAAGTGCAGATCGCAGCACACTTTCCGCCGAACTCTCAAAACTTCGGGCCGAAGGAGTGATCGACTACAAGGGCAAACGCTTCACGGTGCTCTAGCATAAAGCCGCTCAAGGCCCTACCG
>CAVEUW010000025.1:0-24860 GCA_963619015.1 Senegalimassilia sp.
GCACCGAAGCGCTACGTCGCGTTCACTTCAAAGACTTCCCCGTTTTTGTGGCTATTGATACCTGCGGGCACGACCTCTACCGAAGCATAGAGGCCGGCGACACTATTTCGTAGCGGAAGACTTTGCTGCCTTCGTTGCCTTTGTTGTCTTTGTTGTCTTCTTGGCAGCGGTCTTTTTAGTTGTGGCTTTTTTGCCACCCTTTGCGCCGCGGCCACGCGAAGCCTTCTTCTCAGCCTCTTCCTCTTTACCGGGGCAGCTGAAATTCGGGCAGAGCTTCCAAGGGCCACGAGTTGTCGTCACGATGACCATAGGGGCGCCACAATGCTCGCATACTTCATCAGTTGCCGTAATGGCGCCATACTGTGGCAAAGGATAACCTGTGTCGCATTCGTCATAGTTCTCGCAACGAATGAAGCGCTTTAAGGTGCGCGGGTTTTTCTTCGCGATAAGTTTTGCCTGTTTACCGGCGGCGGCACACGTCGGACACGTTCCCACTACAACATCAGGTTCTTTGTTGGAATCGCAGTTCGGGTCGATGCAGATTGTGCGCGGCTTAGCACGGAATGCCGAGACCTTCACCTGCGGCATGCCACAGGTCGGACAAGGTTCGGGAAGGCTTTCAATCTTGCCCTTCGGCAACGGGTAAGTCACATCACAATCGGGCCAGCCAGCACAGCCAATAAACATGCCGCGCGTTTTTTGCGACACGCGAATCTGCAAGTCTTTCCCACACTTCGGGCACTTACCCACATAAGCGTCAGCGGCAACAGCGTCAGCAAGCGCGTCTTTTACCTCTTCAGAATGAGGCATCAGATTTGCAAGCTGTTCGGACAGCAAATTACGGCTGTTTAGGACAACGGCATCTTTGGTGTTGCGGCCCTCAGCGATGTTGTCCATTTCCTCTTCAAGCTCGGCCGTCATCTCGGGATGAGTAATATGCGGCGCGAACTTATCAAGGGCATCGCATACTGCCATACCAAGCTGGCTCGGCTCAATCGGATCATTCTGCACGTACTTCACCGTATAGAGACGCTCGATAATAGAATGACGTGTTGACTTCGTGCCAAGCCCCAGCTTTTCCATTTCTTGAATAAGTTTGCCCTGGCTGTAGCGCGCAGGAGGCTCGGTTTGCTTTTTGGTGCACGTAGCGCCATTGAAAGCAATAAGCTGCCCTTCGGAAAGTGCGGGAAGTTGCTCGTCTTTCTTCAAACCATACGGATAAATCGCACGATAACCTGGCTTTACCAGCACGTCGCCCTTTGCCGCAAACGGCTCGCCAGCAACATCAAGGCTCACCTTGGTGCCTTCGACAACAGCAGCATCAGAAAGCGTTGCCAAGAATCGGCGGGCAATCAGGTTATACAGCTTATAGTCAGCCGGTGCTAAATCGTCGGGAGTTGCCTTTGCTGTCGGGTAAATAGGTGGATGGTCAGTGGTTTCCTTCTTGCCACGCGTTGCATGCAAGGGGCCAGCCGCCAAAAGCTTTTCACAGTACGGCTTATAGGCAGGGTTGCCAGAAATGGTTTTCACCACTTCGGCCAAGTCAAGCGAGCTTGGATACACCGTATTATCAACACGAGGGTATGAAATATAGCCGTCCATATACAGGCTTTCGGCGATACGCATGGTGCGCGCTGGACTTAAGCCCTCAGCGGAAGCTGCGGCCATAAGCGAGGTTGTATTAAACGGCGCAGGTGGCTGCTGCTTACGTTGGCGTTTCTCAATAGCGGAAACCTTGGCAGAAGTAGCACCACTAACCGCTGCCATCGCAGCTTTAGCAGCTGCTTCATCCTTAAAGCGAGCCGTCGCATGACCAGCACTAAAAGCACCTTCGCCCTCGCCTGCCGTAGGGCCAACCTTTGCGTCAGCATCGAAATTGCCTTTGATTACCCAGTAGTCTTCCGGCACAAAAGCCAAGCGCTCACGTTCACGAGCAACAATAAGCGCCAAGGTTGGCGTTTGCACGCGGCCAGAACTGCGAACGTTGCCATAACCAGCAAACTTCACCAGCGTCAAGTAGCGCGTCAGTACCGCACCCCAAATTAAGTCGATATCCTGGCGCGACGCACCTGCAGACGCTAAGTTCACGTCAAGGTCGACCAAATTCGAAAAGGCATGCGTGATTTCTTCTTTAGTAAACGCCGAATAACGAGCACGAGAAACCGGCGCCGTCGGATTAACCTCCTGAATGCAAGCCAAAGCATCTGAGCCAATTAGCTCGCCTTCACGGTCGAAGTCGGTTGCTATCACAACGGAATCGGCCTTTTTCGCCAAGTTCTTCAGCGAACGAATAATATCCTTTTCCTTGGGAAGCTTTTCAATAGGAGCATATGCTAAATACGGCAGCGCATCCATTTTCCAAGCCTTTAGCTCTACGCCATCTTCTACAAACGGCTTTTTCTTTTTGAAAGGCGGACGTGCCAAATTTGCCGGAACATCAGCCGGCAGCGCTTCTCCATCTTCAGTCACGCCACGCCAACCGCCGCGCTTTTTATATATAAGAGTAGGAACAAAATCGGGCTCTAGAATGTGCCCGCGCAGGCCAATAGTGACCCATTCTTCGCCATCAACCTCAAAGCGATACACCGGCGTTGAATACACCTTGTCAGCCTTGGGTTTTTTCGCGCCAAGCAGCTGCGCGATTTTAGTTGCGGCGTCATTTTTCTCGGTTACCACTAATTTCACGTGGCCCCTCCTTTTTATCGGGCCGCACCTGCGGCCGCTTCGCTCACACGATTACCCCATTCGTATCTTTTACGTGTGCGGGGATGGTGCGCACAGGCTGAAAACCGGCTGCGCACTTCGCGTAGCATACACGATTCACAGGCAAATCAAGAAAAATTTTTGCCACAAGTGCAAGAAAGGTTAATTTTTCGATGCAATGACGCCTTGTGTAACAAAACATACCTATCCCCTAATTTACCTGCAAAAATGGCGAAACTAAATCAAAAAAGTGCAGAAAGGGTGTGTGTTTCGTCTTGAAGTTGCGCAGGAATAGCGACGGTTTTGAGCAGGCACGCCTGTCTGCTTATTCTTCGTATAGCCTATTTGCAGGGCAGCCGTCGAACAGCCGCATGATCACAAGCAAATGCACCACGTTCGAACAACCGGCGGCACCCGCTATTTCAGCCGAAGACGCAAAAATGCATCTGTCGGCTAGGGCCGAGGCGAAAGAGGAACGCATGGCTAAAAGAGTAGTTGGAATTTGCATGATAGTTGCCGCAGTTGTTGCAATCATTATCATTTGCGTTCTTGCTTTCACGCCTACTCAAAAGCCTCAAGCAGCTCAAACGAACATTGTTGATCAGGCAAAAACCGCTGCTGTAAACAAAGCAATTGATGCATCGGGCGTCAAAGGTGCAGTCAACGACGCACTGCTTGCCCATGCAGGCGATATCTCAAATGCTACGGGCATTTCCACAACACAAGTGCAAAACGTTATTGAGAAACTCGACATCAATGACTGGGAAGCTACCACCCTGCCTGATGGCCTCACAGAAACGGCGACCATTTCTGGCGAAGCGGCAGGCGTTCCGGTAACCCTTACTACCTATTCAGACTCTTCTTATGCATCTGTTACCGCTTATGGCCAAACTATTGATCTAGCTGTCCCATCAAGTGCGCAGCAATACTTACCGCTACTTGCAGTAATTTCCTAACAGCACAACCTACGCATCTGCAACGCCGGTTGCCTTTGCCGCCTCAAGCTCTTCACGCTCGAGCACTTGCTGCATAGCAGCAATGGCGCATTCGAGCATAGAGTCGTCCGGCTCATTAGTGGTAAGGTACTGCATCTGCATACCAGGCCACAGCACTACTTTCACCAGCGGATTTTCTGGGTGGCTACCTGCCCAGCGCACGGTGATTTCGTACGAAATGCCAGCGATAACCGGCATGAGTACAATGCGAGTCAAAATGACCAGTACCAGCTTCGGCGCACCATCAGGCACGCCAAGTGCCGCAATCAGGCCATTCAACGGTGTGATCGTATACACCAAAATGGCAATAATCATGACCATGATCAGAAATGCCGTGCCGCAACGCACATGCAAACGCGGGAATTGGCGAGCATTTTCAGGCGTCAGCGGCAGACCATGCTCGTAGCAATGAATGGTTTTGTGCTCGGCACCGTGGTAGCCAAACATACGCTTGATATCGCTCATGCGTCCAATAAGCCAGATGTAGAAGACGAATACCGCAACGCGCAGCACACCATCAACGATGTTCCACAAAAGCGTATTCGAGTCATATTCACCAACAATAAGGTTTGTGATGAAGGCAGGCGCGACAATGAACAGCACCACGCCAAGTACCAACCCGAGCACCATGGAAATGGCCATCTCGCGCTTTCCAAAAACGCCTTCTTCCTCATCAGAAGACGGCTTGGCAACCGAACTGGCCCCCTCCCCACAAGCTGCATCCTCAGATACAACCTCTAAGGTTCTTTGCGCCCCAAGTGCATCAATCACCGTATCAGGTCGCCCAAAGTCATCTTTCCAGGAAAACGTTTCCGCAGATGTAGACTCAGATGGGGCTTCGCCCACAGCACGATCAGCGGAGCGTGGCGTGGGCGATGTGGGTTCGAAGGACTCTTCATCGACCCTCTGAACACTATTTTTATTATTATTTTCGTCTAAAGCATGAAAGAGCGGAGCGCACGAAGAATCCGTAGGATTCTGAGCAGCGGAGCGTGGCGTCGATGAAGAGTCCTTTGAAGCCTTAGAACCCTCAGCTTCCCCAGAAAGTTCCTCTTCCGAGTACGCATGCATTGCAGCAATTTCGAGCGCCTTGTATCCGAGGATTAGCGACTCCACCATTGCCCGACACCCGCGAACAAGCGGCCAATACATCCAGCCATTCTTCTTTTGTCCGCTGGCTAAATCATGCGATTCCTCGTAAATTCCGCCATCAGGTTCGCGCACACCAACAGCCCAGTTGTACTTGCCGCGCATCATGACGCCTTCAATAAGCGCCTGGCCACCAACGTGGGTTTTTAGTGCGCCGTCTTCAGAAAACGCGCGCGAAAGGTCGCTCTTTTGCTTCGCCACGTTAGTCCCGCTTCACTTTCGGGAAAGGTTTACCGCATGTCATCTTGCCTTCAACGCAAGCGCCACGCACACACGAAGGGCCTGCATCCATAAAGATAAACGGAGCTGTCGGACGAGCAAGTTCAAGCATACGACGCGACATCTCACGAATTTCCCATTGCGCACGGTTGCAGCAGCGCAAGCTAAAGAAGTGCAACAACTCGCGTACATTCATAGTGATAACAATCTTGCTTTCAGCGGCATTCGGCAACAGGTAACGCGCATCCTCAGCAGGAACGCCCGCCTCAAGTAGCTTATGGTATGCATCAACAGCAGCATCAATCGCTTCGTCAAAGACGGCCTCAGCCTCAGCATTAGCAGTAACGCTTTCTGGCTTCACCACTGAAATGTCGCCTGTGAACTTCACATAGCGCTGCGACTGCTGGTTGTACGACGCTAAACGATGGCGCACCAGCTGATGCGTAAGCGCACGTGAAACACCATCAACAGCAAACGTATAGCTTGCATGTTCAAGCGTGCTGAAATGCCCTGACGACATAATGGTGGTAAGAACGCTTTTCACACGCTCGGGCGGCATGGTTTCCATAAGCTCAGCAGCACCAACCGGCGCGTAACACAAACGAGCCGCTGTCGCGATTGCGCGTTCGGGGTCGGGCGTATGATAAAGAAGTTCAACGTTCATGGGCTTCTCCTCGTCTTGAAAAAATTGCCGTCGTAGTACCACTACGAACAAGCAATTCGTTACTATGCTTGATATCGAATATATCGTTTGTTGTCCTCAAAAACCTAGGGAGAAGTTTAGATGACCGAAAACAACATGCAATCGACGGGCGAAAATGACACAAACATGCAAACAGTAAGTTCTCAAAAGCCACTAAAACCCCTGCTCACATCAACAGATTGGGGCCAGGAGTGGAAAACACTGCAAGCATATCGCCGCAAGCCCGACGACCCAACGTACTGGAACAGCCGCGCACACGACTTCCCCGCTGACGCCAAAGTCAGTCCATACGCAACACGCTTCTTGGAACTGGCGGACATCAAGCCAAACGAAACCGTTTTTGACATGGGGTGCGGCACCGGTGCGCTGGCGTTGCCGCTTGGCCTTGCAGGTCATAAAGTAGTTGCCGCCGACTTTTCCCAGAATATGCTCGATCGCATGATGGAGGTTATGGAACACGTTGGCGTCCGCACCGTTTTCCCCAAGCTTATGAGCTGGGATGAAGATTGGGCCGCAAAAGGTGTTAGAGAAGGCATGGTTGATGTATGCGTGGCTTCACGATCGATTGCCACTGCTGATATGCGCGATAGCCTGCTGCGCCTAACCGAGGTGGCACGTCGCCGCGTGTGTGTCACGCTCACCACCGGAAGTTCCCCGCGTACCGACGAGCGCATTATGGCCGAACTGGGACTTTCCGATGAGCTGTGTCGCGACTACTTGTATGCTATCAATATCCTAGCTGCTGAAGGGTTATTACCGCAGGTCAACTATATTCGCTCAACTCGTTTTGATACTTTTGCGAACAAGGAAGAGGCAGCGTCGAGTCTAACCCGAATGATCAACTCAGTCGCCAGCAGCCCGGAAGCTGAAAGCCGGCGCAAGCGTGCCATAGAGCATCTAGACGCTTGGCTTGCTGACAACCTTATCGTTAACGAAAACGAGGGCGAACCGGATGCTCACGGCCGCCCTCAAAAAGCTTATCGTCTTGCAAAGCCCCGCGTTATCACCTGGGCTTTTATCGCTTGGGATAAGTAATTTACAACCTATGCGATCTGCGTTTTTGGGTCGTATTGCTTCGACGTTTCGCCGAAGAAAACCTCATACCAGCACAGGAAGCAATACACGTTCCAAATGCGCATCATCTTCAGTTTGCTGCGACCTTCCTGCGTTGCGAAATCAGCGCTGCGATGGTCGTCGAGCATCTTCATCAGGTAGTCGACATTAAAGAACTCGTGCGCGGCTTCGCTAGTAAATGCTGCCTTAATGCGCTCGTAATACAGATCGGTCTGCAACCAAACCGTCAACGGCGTAATGAAGGGCTGCTTGGGCATATCGGCAACCTTTTGCGGGAAACCCAAATGCGCAGCCGCACGACGCAGTGCGTATTTGGAATGCTCGTCAGTCACACGGCAGTTCGTGGGAAGCTGCAGCGCCACGTCCAAAACTTTCTTATCAAGGAAGGGAACACGCAGCTCAAGCGAATGAGCCATTGACATGCGGTCGGCCTTCAAGCAAATGTCGTAGGGCATATAAGACACCATATCGACGTACTGCGTCTGCGTGATCACATCTCCACCCTGTGTCTGCTTCACAGCCTCGTCGAAATGAGGGCGCGCCCACTCCCAAGGCTTGCAAGGACCGTTGTAATCTTTCAGTACGCTAGGCACTTCATCCCACATGTAGTTCATGCAGGCACGCTGGTAACTTTTCTCCGGGCCACCAGAACCGCGCATAGCGAAATGACGGCCATGGAAGGGAGGCAGCTTCTCTGCTACAGCACCGCCAGCAGCACGCAGCGCACGGGGCACCTTAAAGTACTTGGAGAATTCGTACTGATCGTGGTAGATCCAGTAGCCACCAAACAGCTCGTCAGCACCTTCACCAGACTGCACAACCTTCACATCCTTTGCAGCAAGCTGGCTAACAAAGTACAGCGGAATAGCTGACGGAGCACCAAGCGGCTCGTCCATGTGATACTGCTCGGTCGGCACGATATCTAAGAATTCCTTAGCTGTGACCTGTACATCTTTGTTAGCAAGCCCAGCCCATTCAGCAAACGAATGCGCGTCATTAAGCTCGTCGAGCTTAATCTTAAATCCAGCGTTTTCAGCCTTGTCGCGCTGCTCTTCACTGCCGGTAATGTCGTAACCAACCGAGTACGTCTGCACGCCCTCTTCGTGATGTTGACCCATGCAGAACGCAGCCAGCGAACTATCAATGCCGCCAGAAAGGAAGCTGCCAATTTCCACGTCAGCAATCTCGTGAGCGCGCACCGATTCGTCAAAGGTGTCTTTGATGATGTCAGCCCACTCTTCTAGGCCCTTCGACTCATCAATTTTGTACGTGATTTTGTAGAAGCAATCGATAGAAAGTTCGCCATCTTTAAACGTAATGTAATGACCAGGCAAAAGCTTATGCACGTCTTTAAACATAGTCTGAGAATCGTTCAAATATTCAAAGCATAAATACTGCGGCAGTGCCTCGCGGTTAAGTTCTTTCTTAAAGCGCGGATGAGCCAAGAACGACTTAATTTCGCTACCGTAGATAAAGCGCTTACCATCGTGCTGGTAATACATCGGCTTGATGCCAAAAATATCGCGCGCGCAAACTAATTGCTTGAGCTTTTCGTCCCAAATAGCAATCGCAAACATACCGCGCAGGCGTTCGAATACGCCAGTACCCCACTGCTCATAGCCATGCACGATAGTTTCCGTATCGCCATGCGTTTTGAAGGTGTAACCTGCGGCTTCAAGTTCCTCGCGAAGCTCAGGGAAATTGTAAATTTCGCCATTGAATGTAACTGTCACCGAACCATCGGCATTCTGCATCGGCTGATGGCTGGCCTCAAGGTCAATGATTGACAAACGACGAAAACCCATTGCAATATCGTCGGTCACGACATAACCTTCGTCGTCCGGGCCACGATGGATGATACGATCTGCCATATCTTTAACGATGGCTCGATTTGTCTGTTCGTCGAAATCAACAGCAGTAAATCCCACGAATCCGCACATGCGCGAAAACTCCTTCTCTTCATCGCCACATCAGGCGTTATGCGTGCCTTCAATCATACGATAACCTGAGCTTGTGTGGTCACTTTCCACGAAACACCCGCGCAACCGGCGTGCAGCTTCAGTGGTATGCCATAATATAGGGCTGTAATTACTGCAAACATACTCTTGCAAGGAGCTCATGCATGACCGAGCAGACCACTGCTGCAACCAGTGTAAAACCCACACCTATTACAAGCGCAAAACAAGTTGCTGAACTGCTGCAACCTGTTATTGTTGGTGGCGATATCTTGGCGTACAGCTATGTACGTGAGCTACATCGCGCTTTTGGTATCACACGCACCATCGTGCTAGCCACGCAAGACATTAAGATGCTTTCCTCAAGCCGCTTTACCGATTATCGCTTAGAGCCGAATATTCATGAGCAGGAAGGCCTCTACGAGGCACTTGAGCGCCTTGCTGCTGAAGTTCACGCAGAAAATCCTGCCAAATCACTGCTGCTGCTTGGTTGCGACGATTGCCATGCTCGCATGATTTCCCAGGGAAAGCAGCGCCTGGCACAAGCTGGCTATGTCACACCATACATCGATTTTGATCTGCTTGACGACATCACGCAGAAGCGCCGCTTCTACGAAATTTGCGAAGAAATTGGTGTACCGTATCCCAAAACCTGGTACTTCGACTGTGGCAATGGCCCAGACGACCTAGACTACAACCAGTTTGACTATCCGCTTATTGCCAAGCCTTCCAACTCGGCACAATTCCAAGATGCCGAGCCAACCATTGCCGGCTGGCGAAAAATCTACGAGATTGATTCGGCTGAAGAGCTTGCTGAGGTTTGGCATTCCATTCGCACATCTGACTACAACAATTTGCTGGTCATCCAAGACTTCATTCCTGGCGGCGACGACGCAATCCGCACGCTCACTACGTTCTCGGACGCTAACGGCAACTTACGCGTTGTTTCAGGCGGTGTTGTATGCCTACAAGACCACGACCCGACCGCTATTGGCAACCCGCTTGCCATCATGGGAGAGCGCGAACAGGCTATCATCGAAGGCGCACGCAAGTTCTTAGCCCATACCAAGTATCGCGGCTTTGCGAACTTCGACATCAAGTATGACTCCCGCGACGGCTCGTTCCGTTTCTTTGAGGTGAACACCCGTTGTGGGCGCAATACCTACTATATGAGCCTTGGTGGACGCAATTTTGCCGAAATTATCGTGCAGGAATTCGTTATGGGTGAAGATGTTCCCGAAGGAGAAGCGTATAACCCGTTTTTGTATTGCTGCGTTCCGGCCTACGTGCTAAAACGTTCGATGGATAACAAAGAACGCCTCGACCAGGCACTAAAGGCGCTCGCTTCTACTAAGGAACCTTATCCGCTTCATTACAGCGCCGACTCATTCACACACAACATGTGGGCGAAAATCATGCACATCAATCAAATTCGCAAGTTCAAGAAGTTCTACTGGGATACAAACGGCAAGCAGTTAAAGTAGCCTGCAAACTTTGCCATAGAAATGCGAAAGGCGACTCTCATTAGTCGCCTTTTTGCTGCCTTAAAGTTTGTCCTATAAGCCCTATAGAACCCTGTAGGGCTAACCTTTTTGTAAACACTAAAGTTCCGACTTCTACACCGGACGCTTGTGATCGGGTTCTGTCGTAATAATTTGCGGCCCATCTTCGGTGATGGCCACCATCTTCTCAAAATGCGCACTGGGCTTGCCGTCACGAGTCAACACCAGCCACCCATCACCACCATGACGAATCTTGCGCGTACCAGCGTTAATCATGGGCTCAATTGCAAGCACCATTCCAACTTCCAGCTTTACGCCGAAATGACGGAAGCCATAATTAGGGACCATCGGCTCTTCATGCATATCATGACCCACGCCATGGCCAACGAATTCACGTACAACGCCATAGCCTTGTGCTTCTGCGATTGACTGCACCGCATGTCCGATAGCGCCCATGTGGTTTCCTGCGCAGGCAGCATCAAGGCCGGCCCACATGCATTTTTCCGTTACTTGCAAAAGCTTTTTCTTCTCGTCGGAAATTTTGCCGACCGGATACGTCCATGCGTTGTCGCCAACCCAGCCATCAACAGTAGCACCCGTATCAATTGAGATAATATCCCCCGATTGCAACACCACGTCTTTTGACGGAATGCCATGAATAATCTGGTCGTTCACCGAAGCGCAAATTGATCCCGGAAAACCCTGATAGCCCTTAAAAGCCGGAGTTCCACCATGCTCTCGAATATAAGTTTCAACAAATTCGTCAAGTTCTAACGTAGAAACACCTGGTTTTACCAGTTCGCCCACGCGGCGCAGCACTTCAGCTGAAAGCCTTCCCGCTTCCTTCATGGCCTCAATTTCAGCCGGGGATTTCAATATTATGCCCATTATTGCGTCACCTTTCGTTTGTCAACTTCCAGTATACGCGTCAATTTTGTTCGACCGCTCACCGGCACCCATATACCGCCTATTTTTGTCAAAAACCTCTTACCGCCATATTTACCACCTCGCACCCAAATAGTAAGAAAGTCGAAACATTACGGTGTTACTTTCTAACCGCATCAAAGCGATGCATACATTCGCGCAACAAGGCAAGCGAACGCTTGCAAGAAGGAGCATCTAACCATGGAAAACCTCGGTTATTACAACGGCAAGTTCGGCCCACTCGACGAGATGACTATCCCGATGAATGATCGCGTCTGCTGGTTCGGCGACGGCGTTTACGATGCAGGCCCAGCGCGCAACTACAACATTTTCGCTATCGATGAACACATTGATCGCTTTTTCAACAGCGCAAGCATGCTTGAAATTGAAATGCCATGCACCAAGCAGGAACTTAAAGACCTGCTCAACAAACTTGTGCATGAA
This sequence comes from Senegalimassilia sp., assembly GCA_963619015.1. Classification (GTDB taxonomy): domain Bacteria; phylum Actinomycetota; class Coriobacteriia; order Coriobacteriales; family Eggerthellaceae; genus Senegalimassilia. The sequence continues at coordinate 11,669 of CAVEUW010000025.1, forward strand.
GTAGACACGGGCGATTTGTTCGTATACTACCAGGTCACACGCGGCACAGGCATTCGTGATCATGCGTTTACCTCAGGCCCGGGCAACCTTTGGGTCATGCTCAAGCCGGCTACTATTTCTGAAGGTCTTGAGCCCATCAAACTCATTACCACTGAAGACAAGCGCTTCTACTACTGCAACATCAAGACGCTAAACCTCATTCCGTCTTGCCTGGCTACCGAACGCGCTAAGCGTGCGGGTTGCCAAGAATCGGTCTTCTATCGCCCTGGCGGTCGCGTAACCGAGTGCGCACACTCTAACGTGCATATTCTGCAGAACGGCACACTGCGCACAGCCCCTACCGACAACCTCATTCTTCCGGGCATCGCTCGCAAGCACCTGATTAAGGCTGCAAACGAGAACGGCATTCCGGTGCTTGAAGAGGCCTTTACGCTTGACGATTTGTTTGCGGCTGACGAAGTCATTGTCACCAGCTCTTCTAACCTGTGCCTACATGCTAACGAAATTGACGGCAAGCCCGTTGGTGGCAAGGCTCCTGAACTGCTCGAAACGCTTCGCTCTACCGTTATCAACGAATTCAAAACTGCTACTGAATAGGCTTACATCATGGATGCTTCGGCTGCCAACATATCAGACGATCCACAACGCACTGAAATTCTCACTATCGAGGACGCCATCCTTCAGAATTCGCATCGCGGCATGACAAAGCTTGCAGAGTTTCTGCCTGCCGATTTCTGCCATGAGGCTGCACGTGAAATTTTGTCGTGGGAGCGCAAGGAAGTCCTTCTTACTACGGGCTTTTTTGTAAACGGTTTCCCGGAGACTGATGGTCCGGCAGGCACAATGGTTCTTGCTTCTGCATTAAAGCAGCTTGGTTTTAACCCTATCATTGTCACCGAAGCATTCGGCCGCGCCTACTTTGCTGATTGCGACCTAGCTGTTCTTACGGTTCAGAAAAGCTTTACGAAAGCCCAGTTCGAAGAGTTGCTTGACAAGTTTAACCCGGCAGGGCTCATTTCCATCGAGCGTTGTGGTCGCAACGCAGATGGCGAATACCTTAATATGCGAGGTAAGTCAGTTGGGGAATTGACCAGCAGTATTGACGATTTATTCTTCGCTGCTCAGGGCCGCATCCCGACTATTGGCATTGGCGATGGCGGCAATGAAATTGGCATGGGTGCACTTCTTAATGAAATTCATGCATCACTTGCTATTGATCCCTGTGTCGTACCTGTTGACAAGCTTGTCGTTGCATCGGTTTCAAACTGGGGTGCCTATGGACTAGCGGGCTGTTTAGAAGAACTTACCGGAATATTTCTGCTGCCGTCGCTCAGTGATGTAGAAGATTTTTTGAACTACACAGTTTCACTTGGCAGCGTTGATGGTGTCAGTGGGCAATGCGTTGCTACAGTTGACGGCTACGAATTGCCAGCAAGTCGCGCGGTATACAACCATATCCTGCGTCTAGCCAACACCGCAGCAGGAAAGATTGCCGCAACTGCATAATTGGTCTTTTCCATAAAAATTTACAAAGGCGCTGCTCTCTTAAGCGGCGCCTTTCTTGTTATTTGAGCCTATAACCCTAAATCCTATACCCCCACAAAATGAAAAAGGGCGGCCCTGTTGGGTCGCCCTTTGCTGTGAATGGCTGAGATGCTTATTCAGCAGCGGTGGTGTAGTTCTTCGTAACAGAAGAATCGATAGCGATGCCGGGAGTCATGGTGCCGGAAACGCTCACAGACTTGACGTACTTACCCTTTGCAGCTGCAGGCTTCATACGCAGAATCTCGTCGTAAACGGTGCCATAGTTCTCAGCAAGCTTCTCAGCAGAGAAGGAGGCTTTGCCAATGATGACATGGCAGATGCCATAACGGTCAGCACGATACTCAACACGGCCGCCCTTGAGTGCAGCAATTGCCTCAGCGACGTTCGGGGTAACGGTACCAAGCTTGGGGTTAGGCATAAGACCACGGGGGCCGAGGATTTTACCAAGACGGCCAACCTTGCCCATCTGGTCAGGGGTAGCAACAGCAGCGTCGAAGTTGAACTCGCCAGCCTGAATCTGAGCGGTCAGCTCGTCGGTGCCAACGATGTCAGCGCCAGCCTCGCGAGCAGCGTCTGCAGCTGCGCCTTCGGCGAACACTGCAACGCGGACAGTCTTGCCAGAGCCGTTCGGCAGGGAGACAGTGCCGCGAAGCTGCTGGTCAGCCTGACGGGTGTCGATACCAAGACGGAAGTGAGCTTCGACAGTCTGGTCGAACTTGGTGGTGCAAATCTCGTTGATCAGCTTGAAGGCCTCAAGCGGAGCATAAGTGCCTTCGCCAATCTTTTCTACTGCGGCGCGATAAGCCTTAGATTTCTTTGCCATGATACTTTCCTTTCGTGGTTCGTAGCGAGCGAATACGAGCTTCTACCGTTTCACTCTTCCACTTAATAACTAACAGAACTGAATTGCTTCAGCGTGAAGCCTATGCCTCGCCCTTAAGGACAGCGGCAAGCTTCTTAGAAGGCACGTAGGTCTTCTTCATTTCGATGCCCTCAACACGCACACCCATGGAACGAGCGGTACCGGCAACGATGCGCATAGCAGCTTCGATGTCGTTAGCGTTAAGGTCGGGCATCTTGATTTCGGCGATTTCACGCAGCTGATCCTGCGTAAGCGTGCCGACAAACTTCAGCTGCGGGATGCCGGAAGCGGACTTCAGACCAAGCTTTTCCTTGATCAGAACTGCCGCAGGCGGAGTCTTGCAGATAAAGTCAAAAGACTTGTCTTCATAGACAGTGATTTCAACAGGGATGATAGTGCCCTGCTGGTCTGCAGTCTGAGCGTTGAACGCCTGGCAGAACTGCATGATGTTGACACCCTGGGCGCCCAGAGCCGGGCCAACCGGGGGAGCCGGGTTCGCAGCACCTGCAGGAATCTGCAGCTTTACGAAACCGGAAACTTTCTTCTCAGCCATTCTTAAAACCTTTCGAAGTACTTACATACTTTATCTAAAAGACACCCAAGGGAATGAGAAGCCCCGGTCCACGCGGGCACGCCCAAAAGCGTCTTCAAGAAACAAACTAGATGCGAGCCACCTGATCAAAGGCAAGCTCAACCGGCGTTTCACGGCCAAAGATGGAAACCATAACCTTAACCTTGCCAGCCTCAGGCGCAACCTCAGAAACAACGCCGTCAAACTCTGCAAGCGGGCCAGAAACAACCTTGACCGCCTGACCAACCTCAAGGTTGGTAGAAGTCTTTTTCGGTGCTTCGTGGCTCGTGCGCTTCATGATTTTGTTGTATTCATCGCGCGTAAGAGGAGCAGGTTTGCCGTCAGCGCCAACAAAACCGGTAACACCCGGCGTATTGCGAACAGCGGCCCAGCTGCGGTCGTCAAGTTCCATACGGACCAAAACGTAACCAGGCAAGACCTTCTTTTCGCTTTCCACGCGTCGACCGCCCTCTTTAAGTTCGGTAACGGTTTCCGTGGGAATTTCAATAGAGAAGACGTTGTTCTCAAGACCCATGGTTTCGATACGAGTCTCAAGGCTATTCTTCACCTTGTTTTCGTAACCAGAATAGGTGTGAAGGACATACCACTTCTTCGACATGATTTAAGCCCCCAAACCAGAAATGCCGTACAAAATAGGCGTGATGATTGCGTTGTCAAGCACGGCAACATAAATGCCGAAGAACAAAAGAGCGACAACAACAACCAAGCTCCAACGAGCTACGTCCTGCTTTGAAGGCCACGTCACGCGCTTCATCTCAGAGCGAACGTCCTTCAAGAACTGAAAACGGCTCTTCTTAGCCTTTGCAGGCTTTTTCTCAGCAGACTTTTCCTGCTTGGCAATGGATTTCGATTCTTCGTCAGAAGTTTTGCTAAACAGCTTCTTCTTCGGAGCCTCAGTTGCCTCTGCAGTTTCTACGGCTGCAGTAGTTTCCTCGGTCGCACGAGCCTCTTTACGAGCCTGACGCGCGGCAGAAGCCTTTGCACGCTGAGTCTTTGATTTCTTAGCCATCTGATTCCTTCTTAGGATCGTCTTCCTTTTTACACCAAACAAGCAGCCTGGCACCAAGCTGCTAGATATAGCAACCTGATTACAAGCTGCTCGCTATTCGAGCTGGCAGGCCAGGAGGGACTCGAACCCCCAACATGCGGTTTTGGAGACCGCCGCTCTACCAATTGGAGCTACTGGCCTATGCCCGTGCTAACCCTTAAAACCTAACGAGTTTCCTTATGCAGGGTGTGCTTCTGACACCACTTGCAGTACTTCTTCAACTCGATGCGGTCAGGGTTGTTCTGCTTGTTCTTCTTGGTCGTGTAATTACGGCGTTTGCACTCCGTACACGCCAAGGTAACCATCGTGCGCATGAACTCTCCTTATATACCGTATTCAAACAAGCTTGGACACATACACATGAACATGAACATCAGGAAAGGGGGCCCGCCCGAAAACGGGCCCCCTTTATGCACAGCAGCTAGCTTTTAAAGTAAAAGCTATTTGATGATCTTGGTTACACGACCGGAGCCAACGGTGCGGCCACCCTCGCGGATAGCGAAGCGCAGGCCGTCTTCCATGGCGACGGGGTGAATCAGCTGAGCGGTAATGGTGACGTTGTCGCCAGGCATAACCATCTCGGTGCCCTCGGGCAGGTGTGCAACACCAGTGATGTCGGTGGTGCGGAAGTAGAACTGCGGGCGATAGCCGTCGAAGAACGGCGTGTGACGGCCGCCTTCTTCCTTCGTCAGGATGTAGACCTGACCCTCGAAGTCAGAGTGCGGGGTCACGCTGCCGGGCTTGCAGAGAACCTGGCCACGCTCGATGTCTTCGCGCTTGATGCCACGGAGCAGGCAGCCGATGTTGTCGCCAGCCTGAGCTTCGTCGAGCAGCTTGCGGAACATTTCGATGCCGGTGCAAGTGGTGGTCTGGGTTTCCTTGATGCCGACGATCTCCAGCGGGTCGTTGACATGAAGAACGCCGCGCTCAACACGACCAGTAGCAACGGTACCACGGCCGGTGATGGTCATGGTGTCCTCGACAGCCATCAGGAACGGCTTGTCAACGTCGCGCTCAGGGGTCGGGATGTACTCATCGACAGCGTCCATGAGCTCCCAAACCTTAGCCTGCCACTCAGCGTCGCCTTCGAGAGCCTTCAGAGCAGAGCCCTTGATGATCGGCAGATCGTCTCCGGGGAACTCGTACTCGTTGAGCAGCTCGCGGGTTTCCATCTCGACGAGCTCGACGAGTTCTTCGTCGTCGACCATGTCGCACTTGTTCAGGAATACCACGATGTAGGGAACGCCGACCTGACGAGCGAGCAGGATGTGCTCGCGGGTCTGAGCCATAGGACCGTCGGTAGCAGCGATAACCAGGATAGCGCCGTCCATCTGGGCAGCACCGGTGATCATGTTCTTAACGTAGTCGGCATGGCCGGGGCAGTCGACGTGAGCATAGTGGCGCTTGTCGGTCTCATACTCGATGTGAGCAATGGAGATCGTGATGCCGCGCTCGCGCTCTTCAGGAGCCTTGTCGATGTCCTCGAATGCCGTGAAGTCAGCGCTGGCCGTGCCGTGAGAGCCGTCGTTGCTGGACAGCGTCTTGGAAATAGCGGCGGTCAGCGTGGTTTTACCATGGTCAACGTGACCGATCGTACCGATGTTAACATGGGGCTTGGTACGCTCGAACTTCTCCTTAGCCATGTGTCATCCTCCTAAAATTAGGGTCGCTTTACGCGAAACGAAACTAAAAGAAAGCGCCCGTAATACGGACGCAGTGTAAATAATGGTAGCGGTGACTGGATTTGAACCAGTGACGCCACGGGTATGAACCGTGTGCTCTGACCAACTGAGCTACACCGCCGTGAAAACTGGAGCCTGCGATCGGACTTGAACCGACGACCTCATCCTTACCAAGGATGTGCTCTACCATCTGAGCTACACAGGCGAAAAATGGTGGGCGCGCTAGGATTCGAACCTAGGTAGACAGAGTCAACGGGTTTACAGCCCGTCCCCTTTAACCACTCGGGCACACGCCCATGTTTCGCTGCTTAATTCATGTGCATTTATCAAGCTGCCTGCTTGCGGATCGGAAGAACCCGAACGCGCGAGCATTGGAATCATACGCTAGCGAATTTGACGTGTCAACCTCGGACACGCCCCCGGGAGTATCTACACGATTCCTTCGCAAGAAAGGTGTATCGCACTACCGGAATGCTTTAGCTGAACTGCTAAAACGCTAGGCGATTGAAACCGCAGGCTCATCGCGTGAGCCCCGCAAGCGAGGGAATATATTACGGGATGTCGGCGCTTCAGGCAACACATTCGCGATTTCTTCACGAGTATTTTTTTCACCGAATAACGCAATGCGCTGACATGGGATTTTCTAAACCAGACCTAAATGAGAATATGAAGAATAGGCTAGAAACGAAAAGGAGAGCCCGAAAGCCCTCCTTTTGTAATTCGGTTTAAGTAAGCAACCTTTAGAACTGAAGTGCTGCAGTAAAGCCAGCCCAAGAAAGGTTGTCGGTGTCACGCACCAAAGCGCCAAAGGTTGGTGCATGCACGTAGTGGGAACCACCAGAGCTAACAGCAATGCCAACGTGGCCATAGCGCCACAGTACGTCACCCGGGCGAGCCTCAGACACTGACACAATATTAGAAGCGGCAGCATACTGAGATTCAGACTGGTGCGGAAGTTCGATGCCGACCTGGCGGTAAGACCACGTAACCAAACCAGAGCAGTCAAACGAATCGGGGCCTTCTGCACCCCATACGTAGGGGCAACCAATGCGAGACATAGCATAGCCAACTACGCTGTCGTAGCTACCAACGGATGCAGAGCTAGAAGAACTACCACTCGAGTAAACAACCGACGATGAAGACGTAGAGCTGCCGGAACTATACGTTGAGGATGACGAAGAAGTAGAGGTAGAAGCAGCAGCGGCAGCAGCTTGTTCAGCTGCAGCCTGCTCTGCGGCAGCTTGAGCGGCTGCGGCTGCAGCGGCTGCGGCCTGTTCTTCCTCGAGCAGCTGACGAGCCTCTTCGTCGAGCGAATCGAGCAAGGTTTGAGCAGACGTAACCTTTACTTGTACATCGTCCTGAATCTGCTTGGCTTGAGCGGCCTTATCAGCGGCGATTTGCTCCTGACGAGCATACTCGTCTTTAGCTGCCTGCAGTTCGTCACGAGCCGTCTTGTTTTCATCAACAAGTGTGGCATCGTTAGAATTGATTTGATTCAGCAGCGTCCAGTTTTGAGTGAATTCAGAAAAAGACGTGGCGCCAAGCAAAAAGTCGATAAACGTAGAAGAACCGGAGCGGTACATGCTGCGCGCACGAGTGCTCAGACGATCTTGCAAGCCTTCGATTTGCGCAGTCGTTTCATCAATTTTTGTCTGCTGCTCTTCCATAGAGCGCTGAGCAGCTTCCTGCTCGTCAAGCGCTGCATAGTAATTTTCTGCAGCAGATTCTAAGTCAGACTGAAGACCAACCAGTTGATTGCGGACGGTATCGGCCTCGGCCTGCTTTTCAGCGGCCGTTTCGGCGAACGCAAATTGCGGAATGACAAGCGACGTGGCGCCAAGCGCAGTAGCGCCGCTTATGAATGCTCGCCTGCTGAGTGCGATTGTATGCTCACTCATTGAAAAACCTCCCTGATTGAGCACGTGGTGTGTATGGGCAAAAGCACCTATTATGTTAGCACGCTTGCACAGCTGGCGCGAATCACCTGTAGAGTATGTTCATAACCCCAGTTAGGAAGCGGTGTTTTCAACCGGATTTTCCATGTATCGATCAAATTCGTCAGTGATAGAAGCATCCGGTGCGGCCGTCAGCTTAGACACAACAAAGATGCAAATAAGCGAAATAATGAACGCCGGAAGCAGTTCGTAAATACCAAAGATGCCGCCTAAGGGTTTAATCAAGTTATGCCAAACAACTACCGTGATAGCGCCTCCGAGCATACCAGCAAGTGCTCCCTGCTTGTTCATGCGACGCCAATATAAGCTGCACAGCATCAGTGGGCCAAACGATGCGCCAAGGCCTGCCCATGCGTAAGAAACGACGCGGAAGATAATTGAGTTCTCGTCAATGGCAATGAAAATGCCAATTGCAAGCACAATAAAAAGCGTGATGCGCGAGACAATCATGACCTCGCGATCGGATGCATTGCGGCGGAAAACACCACGGTAAATGTTTTCGGCAACCGAAGAGCCGGTAATGAGCAGGTACGAGGATGCTGAAGACATTGACGCCGCCAAAATGCCGGAAACCACTACACCACACATAAATGCAGGCAAAATCAGCTGAGCGATAACAATAAAGACGTTTTCGGCGGCGGCATTTGTGCCGAAGTACACCGGCAACATTGCGCGGCCAATAAAGCCAATGCACAGAGCGCAGACCATAGAAATAACCACCCAAATGATGGCAATAATGCGCGACTGACGAACTTCTTCGGCAGAGCGGATTGACAAGAAACGCACGAGCACCTGCGGCATACCGAAGTAGCCCAAGCCCCAAGCTAGCGTAGACACAATAGAAATGATGCCAAATTCGGTAGGCTCACCAAAAAGCGGAGTGTTACCATCGGCAAGCTGGTTGCCAGTTGCCGGGTCAACAAGCGGCGTGGTCAGCGCTGTGCCGTTAAGAAAGCCTGGGATGTTCTGCAAGAATTGCACGGTAACGTCGACGCCACCAATGGAAGCAAGCGAGCCTATGAGCACGACAGCAAGTGCGAAGAACATGAGGCAACCCTGAATAAAATCGGTGGCAACAACGGAAAGATAACCGCCCACAAGTGTGTATGCAAACACGATAACGGCACCAACGATCATCATGGTGACGTAATCGATACCAAAAAGGGTGTGGAAGAGCTTACCGCAGGTAACGAAACAACTGCCGGTATATACACAGAAGAACAGCAGGATGATAAGCGCAGCAACCGTTGACAAGATATTCTTCTTGTCATGAAAACGATCGGAGAAGTACGCCGGAAGCGTGATAGAACCGGTGACCTCTGAGTAACGACGCAGGCGCTTTGCAACAAAAAGCCAGTTTAAATAGGTACCGATAGCCAAGCCAATGCATGTCCACATGGCCTCAGATGCACCATAAAAATATGCCAAGCCAGGGATGCCCATTAAAAGGTAGCCAGACATGTCCGATGCCTCAGCCGAAAGCGCGGTGAACCACGGGCCAATTTTTCGTCCGCCGATAAAGTATTCATCGGTTGAAGAATTCGAGCGCTTGGCATACGAAAAGCCAACAGCAAGAATAACGACGAAATAAAGGACCATCGCTATGATGACGAATAGGTCATTTGATTCCATGTAGTTCCCCTTTAGGCCGCTTGGATACCTTTTACATATTCGCCAGCGTTATCGTGCACATAAGGTGACACAATGCGAAGCAAAATGAAGGCAGCGACAATTGATACGCTTACGTTAATTTAGGGCATTATACTTTACCAGCACCTGACCTGTGATTTATTTTCTTGTTGTTAACGTTGCTCGGGCGTGAAAGGACGCACACATGACGGCATACACCCAACTTTCCGCAAATGATCTGAAGGTAAAATACGACGCTTTAGTTAGCGAATATGAGGCCTTCAAGGCCAAGGGGCTTGCGCTAAATATGGCACGCGGAAAGCCTTCAGCCGCACAGCTTGATTTGAGCATGCCAATGCTTGAGTGCGTCACTGAGCAGACCGGTGCGGTTGCCGAAGATGGAACCGATTGTCGCAACTACGGCGTGCTTGATGGCCTGCCAGAAGCAAAACGCCTGATGGCAGCAATGCTAGATGACGATGCGGAACACGTTATTGTATTTGGCACCTCGAGCTTGAACATCATGTACGACACAATGGCTCGCTGCTGGATGTTCGGCACGCTTGGATCTTTGCCCTGGTGCAAGCTCGACCGCGTGAAATGGCTGTGCCCCTCCCCTGGCTACGACCGCCATTTTGGTGTAACCGAGGCCTTCGGGATTGAAATGATTCCTGTTGCTATGGGACCAGATGGCCCGGACATGGACGAAGTTGAGCGCTTAGTGGCCGCAGACGCTTCCATTAAAGGCATTTGGTGCGTGCCTAAGTATTCCAACCCCGGCGGTGTGACATATTCTGACGACGTGGTGCGACGCCTGGCTTCTATGGAGTGCGCAGCCGAAGACTTCCGTATTTTCTGGGATAACGCCTATGGCATTCATCATTTGTATGATGAGGTTGAACAGCAAGACCAGCTGCTTGATATACGCACGGCCTGCGAAGAGGCGGGCAACCCGAACCGCTGCTTCAAGTTCGCCTCAACAAGCAAGGTGACCTTCCCTGGCGCGGGCATTTCGGCGTTTGCTGCTTCGGCAGAAAACGTGGCTGAAGCAAAAGCTCGTATGAAGCCGCAGGTTATTGGACACGATAAGATAAATCAGTTACGCCATGTACGCTTCCTGCGCGACGGGGCAGGCTTAGCTGCACATATGGCGCGCCATGCCGAGTTGCTCCGTCCGAAATTTGAGCTGGTTGAGCAGAGGCTGACAGACGCACTTGCAGAAGTTGGCGAATGTGCCTGGAGTAAGCCGCGCGGCGGGTACTTTGTATCGTTTGATGCGCCTTCTGGGTGCGCCAAGCGAATTGTCGAACTTGCCGCCGCGGCCGGCGTCACCATGACAGGCGCTGGTGCAACCTGGCCATACGGAAACGACCCGGCTGACAGCAATATTCGCATTGCGCCAAGCTTGCCGCCCGTTGCAGAACTTGATGCAGCCCTTGACGTATTCGTGTGCTGCGTCAAGTTGGCGTATGCAGAAAAACTGTTGGGGTAGTTACTCGGCTTTCGCTTGATTCCAAGCTTGCACGAGTTCTGCTGCAGCTGCATACGGGTTTTCAGCTGCAGCAACAGCCGAGACGACGAAGAAACCTTCCACACCTGTTTTTGCAAGATCGGGGATATCTCGCGCCTTGACACCGCCGCCAACCACAATAGGAACCGGGCTTGCAGCATGTAGTTCTTGCAGGTCGCTAAGGCTTTTTGTGATAACAGTGCCGTCGGCGGTACGACCACAATCGGTTTTAGTTGCTGTTTCGTGCAAAGGACCGACGCCCAGATAATCAACCAGCGACATGTCAGCGGTCTTCACGTATTCAAGCATTTCATCAGTTCGAGCCGAAAGCCCCACAATTGCATCGGGGCCAAGCAGCGCACGGCAATGCTCGACCGGAATATCACTTTGGCCAACATGCACGCCGTCAACTTTGACGCCCTGGCGTCGTGCGGCATAAACAGCATCAAGCCTATCGTCGATAAGCAGCGCCACCTGGTCGGACTTGCCCGCTTTTGCAATAACATCCGCAACTTGCGCCGTCGTCGCAATAAGTTCACGAACCGAGCATTCCTTCGAGCGAACTTGCACGCACGTGAAACCGGCGTCGAGCGCCTGGGCTACCACCTCTGCAACGGGGCGACCAAGTGTGTTTTCTGGGCCAATAACTAAATATGCTGAAATGTCGAGTGCGTCACGCATGCTCATGCTACTCCCCCGCTTCCTTTACAGCGTCAGTTGGCGAGGCGGCCAAAATAGCATCAACGCGAGCGGCCTTCTTATCCATCATGCCTTCGTGACCAGGGCGAATATCAGCTTTGAGCACCACTTCGGTGCGAATTCCCCGTTCAGCCAAAACAAAGGTCGCATCGCGCACGACACGCATAACCTCGTCCCATTCGCCTTCAATTTCGGTAAACATCGAATTTGTACGATTTGGAAGGCCACTTTCACGAATAACGCGAACGACTTCGGCAACCTCATCTGCCAGTTCATCGCCGACGCCAAACGGCGCAATTGCTACTGCTACCAGGGTATTCATGGCTTTATGCCTCCTCAAGATCAAGGGGGTTAGCGGCAATTTCTTCAGGGGTTGCACGGAAAAGTTCATCAATAAAGGCAACCTTAAAGCTTGCCGGCGCATCTGCTACAGCAGCGGCACGAGTGCCGGCCAAGTTGTAGTGCGCAACGCCTGCAAGGGCTGCGGTAAACGGATCGGTTTGCGTTGCATACACCGCAAGGACTCCACCCTGCGAGCAGCCAAAACCGGTGACTTTGCCCATAAGCGCACTGCCACCATGACTCATCGCAACGGTTTGCCCGTCGGTTACCAGGTCAACTTCACCAGAAACTGCAACGGCACCGCCGGTAAAGCGAGCAAGCGCAATTGCTGCCGCCCGCGCTGCTTCCACCGTGTCAGTGGTATCGACGCCACGGGCACGTGTCAGATCAGCAGCACTGCCAGATAAATCCCACAAGCCTGCAAGTGCGATGATTTCAGAGGCATTGCCGCGAATAATCGCAGGAGGAAATTCTTTCACTTGCGTCAAAAGTTTGGTGCGCAAACTGCCAATGCCAATACCAACCGGATCAAGCACCCACGACTTGCCTGCCGCGCACGCTGCGGCTGCTGTACGCGGAACGGTTTCCTCATAAACAGGAAATAACGTGCCCATGTTCATGTAGACCGCATTTCCTGCAGCAACCAGCGTTTCGCCTTCATCGGGAAGATAAACCATGGCGGCAGAACCACCCACTGCGAGCTGGGCGTTTGCAACAAAATCGATAGTGACTGTGTTAGTGATAGACCCGGCAAGCGGATTGTTTGCGCGTACATTGGCGGCCGCTTTGGCGATAGCGCCACGAAGAGATTGCTCTTGCTGCATGTTTGCTCCTTCAATACGACGAGGGCGCCAGCAGGTGAAGCGGCGCCCTCGGATACGTTCGAAGGTTGCTCCCTACGCCAGCGTTATCTGGACAGGTTCGAAGGGTTGAGCTTGCGCTCTCTCAGCGTTGGCATATGGCCGCGGCACCCCTGCACAATATTGCTTTCGCTATGGTACACCGATTGCCCGATGCGGAATAGACAAAAAGGCAGCAGTTTGGATTATTGGGCGATTTTAATACGAAGAAGGTCGCCCGGCTCAAGGGCAGCTTCGCACTCGAAAGCATAGGTTTCCATAGTGCGATTGGCTACAGGTACAGCAACTGGTGCAGGCGCAAGACCTTCCGCAGATTCACGTTGTTGCCAAACTAGGTTTTTGACCTGCAGCTTTGCAATTGGTTTGCGTGGGGAAAGCGCCTCGAGTTCGTCTCCTTCGCAAAAACGATTGTGACAGGTCGCGTGAATAAGGTAACGCTGAGTAGAGGCAGGTGCATCAGTGGCGCCT
>CAVEUW010000026.1:0-24273 GCA_963619015.1 Senegalimassilia sp.
GTACTCATTGCCCAAGAATCGTTCGGTAAATAAATACGGTGCTGCGTCTTTTCGCTTTTTCGGTAAATAAATACGGTGCTGCGTCTTTTCGCTTTTTCGGTAAATAAATACGGTGCTGCGTCTTTTCGCTTTTTCGGTAAATAAATACGGTGCTGCGTCTTTTCGCTTTTTCGGTAAATAAATACGGTGCTGCGTCTTTTCGCTTTTTCGGTAAATAAATACGGTGCTGCGTCTTTTCGCTTTTTCGGGCGGCTTTTTACATCCAGTTAACAGAGGGCTGCGGTATTATGTTCTGCAACTGTTTCGCGACGGCGAAACGCTTCTTGCGGGCGACGCCCGTGCATCGGATAAGTGAAGCGATAAGGGGCAAAGGTTGAAGCTGCTTGAAGAGCGCATCAGGCGCGATGGTGTAGTGAAATCAGAAGGCGTTCTTAAGGTGGACAGCTTTTTGAATCACCGCATGGATATCGAACTGTTCAATGAAATGGGCAAGGAATGGAAGCGGCTGTTTGCCGACGCGCCCATCAACAAGGTGCTTACCATCGAGGCTTCAGGCATTGGTATTGCGGCCATTGTTGCGCAGCATTTCGGTTGCAATGTTGTATTCGCCAAGAAAACCGAGTCAATCAATCTTGACGGCGAAATGTTCACCACCAAGGTGCAATCGTTTACGCACCAGCGCGTTTACGATGTCATCGTGTCAAAGAAATTCCTTTCTGCTGACGACCACGTGCTTCTTATTGACGACTTTTTGGCGAACGGCTGCGCGCTTAATGGTCTAATTGACCTGGTCGAATCGGCCGGTGCAACCGTTGAAGGCATTGGTATTGCTGTTGAGAAGGGTTTCCAACCTGGAGGCGACGACCTTCGCAAACGCGGCTATCACCTAGAATCCCTCGCAATCGTTGAGTCTATGAACCCCGAAACAGGAGAAATCGAGTTCCGTAAATGAGTATACAGCTGAAGCCTTTCGATCACGATCAACTGCTGAGACTCGACGGCGACGTGCCAATCGTGCGCGCCATTCCCTATGGCGTTCAGCATATTCTTGCCATGTTTGTGTCTAACTTGGCACCTATCATGATTATTTGTGCGGCGGCGGGTTTAGGTGACGGCCAAACCAGCGGCATGATTCAGTCTGCCCTGCTTATTGCAGGTATTGGCACGCTTATCCAGCTGTTCCCTATAGGGCGTTTGGGTAGTGGTTTGCCCATTGTTATGGGTATTAGCTTCACCTTTGTCACAGTGCTTACCGGCATTGTTGTCACGTACGGCATGGGCACCGCTATTGGTGCCATTATTGTTGGTGGTTGCATCGAGGGCGTATTAGGCCTGTTTGCGAAATACTGGCGCAAGCTTATTACGCCAATTGTCTCGGCTGTAGTGGTTACATCCATCGGCTTTTCGCTGCTTTCTGTTGGCGCAACCTCGTTTGGCGGCGGTTCGGGCGCGGCCGATTTCGGTAGCTTCCAAAACTTAGCGCTCGGTACCATTTCTTTGGTTGCGTGCCTGGCGTTCCAATCGTTGGTGAAGGGCAAGCAAAAGCACCTGTCCGTGCTGTTCGGTATGGTTGTTGGCTACATTGCGGCCCTGTTCATGGGTATGGTTGACTTCAGCAGCTTCGAAGACGTGAAGTTGTTCGCTGCGCCGACCATTATGCCGTTTACGCCCGAGTTCAACCTCGGCGCTATTGTTTCCGTGACGCTGATCTTCTTGGTTTCCGCCACCGAAACAATTGGCGACACCACGGCTCTTGCGCAAGCTGGCTTAGGGCGCGACGTGAAAGACCGCGAACTTTCTGGCTCGATTGCAACCGACGGTTTTGTGTCGGCGCTTTCTGGCTGTTTCGGTTGCATGCCTATCACTTCGTTCTCGCAAAACGTTGGTCTGGTTGCTATGACCAAGGTTGTCAACCGCAAGGCTATTGCAACGGGCGCAGCTATCATGATTCTGGCGGCATTTTGCCCGGTTATCAGCGCGGTATTTAGCAGTTTGCCCAGCGCAGTTTTAGGCGGCTGCACCATTATGATGTTCGGCAACATTATTGTGACCGGCTTCCAGATGATCGCCGGTGCTGGTTTCTCGCAGCGAAACATTGTGATTGCGGCGCTGTCTTTAGCTATTGGCATTGGCTTTACGCAGGTCAGTGGTGTGTTTGTGAACTTCCCCGAACTGGTGCGGTCGGTGTTTGCCGATAACTGTGTTGCCGTGGTGTTCTTGGTGGCTGTCATTGCGAACCTGGTGCTTCCGAAGAACATGGAAGTGCAGGTTACGGCTCCAAAGCGCGAAGTTGCTGGTGCTGATAGCGTGATTAAAAAGAATGGCGAAAACGTTTAAATTGTTCGCAACTGCGCCATATGCTGGCACAATAGGGGAAACCTACCTAAGGAGCTCCACTTCATGAATATAGGCATAAGCCTTATCTTTGTCGCCCTGTTCTTGGCGATGAATGCCTTTTTTGTTATTGCTGAATTCGCGCTTGTTCGCGTTCGCAAATCGCAGCTTGAATTGGCTGTTGAAGAGGGAAAACCCGGCGCGAAATGCGCTATGGAAATTGCAGAGAACGTCAATAAATACCTGTCTGCCTGCCAGCTTGGTATCACGCTTGCCTCGCTGGCTTTAGGTTGGCTTGGCGAGCCGGCGTTTTCAGCGCTTATTCGCCCGCTATTTGAATTGCTTGGCCTGCCCGACGCCGTTATCAGTGCCGTCGCGGTGGCAATTGGCTACTTTATTATGACTACCTTGCACGTGGTTGCGGGCGAGCTTATTCCCAAGTCATTCGCTATTTTTGCTACCGAGCGCTACGCGATTTTGACCGCACGTCCTCTGATGGCGTTCTATAAGATTACGTATCCTGTCATGGTTTTGTTCAACGGCATCACAAACGCGGTGGTTCGCCTTGCGGGCCACGATCCGGCCAACGAGCGCGAGGTGTATACCGACGACGAAATCAAGCTGCTCATTGACGAGTCTACCGAAAGCGGCTTGATTGACCCTGATCAGAACGAATTCGTGGACAACATTTTCGACTTGGGCGACAAAGACGCTGAGGCGATTATGACGCCGCGCACCGACATTGTGTGCTTCGATTTGGAAGATTCGTTTGAAGAGAACATGGAGCGCGCGCTGCATCACAAGTACACGCGCTATCCGGTGTGTCGCGAGACTAAAGACCGCATCGTGGGCTTTGTGCATGTGAAGGATCTGTACCTGATGCCTGATAATGCAACCAACGATGACCTGCCTGTTCGTACAATCGAGGCGGTGCCGGAAAGCATTCCGGTCGCACGTTTGCTGCAGGTGCTGCAGGAAGGTACGACCAAAATTGCGGTTGTTGTTGACGAACATGGTGGTACGGCAGGTATCGTGACCATGTCTGACATCATGGAGCAAATTGTTGGCCGCGTTGAAGACGAGTATCGTCATGACAGCGGGGAAGAGGTCAAAAAGCTAACCGACGACGTCATGGTTGTTGACGGCGGCATGGCTATCGATGACTTTGAGGAACTGATTGGCTTCACGCCTGAAGACGCGCAAGATTGCGAGACTCTTGGCGGCTTGATTATGGACGGCCTTGACCGTATTCCGTCCGAGGGTGATGTGCTGGTTTTGGAAGACCGTGAAGTAACGGCGAAATTGCAGGTCACGCGCATGGACCGTCATCGTATCGACAAGGTGAAGCTAACCTTGGTACGCAAAGCGCAGTCCGAGGAATAGGCAAGTGTGCGTTTCTGAATTGTAGGTACACAAGGCGCAGCCTAAGGAATAGGCAAACTCTTAGCTTACCTTCACGCCGGCAAATCGCTCGGCGTTGTGCCACAAAATATTTTCCAGCTCATCTTCGCTAAAGCCAGCGCCAACAAGCTGCTCGTATTCGCGCGCAGGGTCCCACATGGGAAAATCGCTGCCGAACATGATGCGGTCGGTGCCCCACATACGCGTAAGTTCCAGTGTGCGGCGCTGACCTAGGAAATACTGCGAGCTCGATTCGTCTAAGAACACGCGATCATTCATGGCGACCTCGTGCAACACGTCATAGCCCACTTCGTATCGCGACCAGCAGCCGAAATGCGCGGCATCAACGACTAAGTCGGGGAAGGTGCGCAGGATGTTCACGAGTCTGCGTGGGTGCGAATAGTCGTAGCGGTAGTCGCCCGTGTGAATCACAACTGGCAGCCCCATTTCCTCGCAGATAGCGTACACCTCCATAAGGCGTGGGTCGTCCATGTTCACCTTCTGGGTGTCGGGGTGCAGCTTCAACCCATGAAGTCCCAGTTCGCGGGCACGTGCAAGTTCTGCTGCGGGGTCTTCGAAATCTTGTTGCATGGTGGCGAAACCGATGAACTCCGGGTGTTTGGTGCACTCGTTGGCAATAGAGTTGTTAATCACCGGCACCGAGTGGGGTGTGGTGGCAACCGAATGTACAATGAAGTGGGTAATCGGGCAGTGTTCTTTCACGGCAAGCAGACCTTCGGCTGTGCCATCGCCGTACATTTCGATATTGTAGAAATCGCCGATTGCGGCTACTGCCTTGGCGGCGATTTTGTGCGAGTAGATATGCGCGTGTGCGTCGATAACGGCCATGCTGTGTCCTTTCGAATGCTCACCTGCGATTATAGGGCAATAAACGCTTTGCTCTTTGCGCTCACGAAAAATCCGCCCTGTCGCTCTGCTAATTGCTCGGAGGCTCGCTTGCAAGAAGGTCCGCATGCAAGAAGGTCCGCTTGCAAGAAGCGCGCCTGCAAGAAGGCTCGCTTGCATGCAAGAAGGCTCGCTTGTAAGAAGGATCGCATGAAAGAAGGCGCGCCTGCAAGAAGGCCGCCTGCAAGAGGCCCGCCTGTAAGAAGGCTCGCCTGTAAGAAGGTCCGCTTGCATGAAGCATGCCTGTTATCGTCTGGAATCGTGCTTACGACCGCACAAAAAGTTTCGTCATAGCTTTCTTACCCGGCTTTTTTCGCCGTATAATCAAGCTTGTATGCAAAAACAAAACGACCCCGCGAATTGCGAGGTCGTTGGTTTTGAAATGGTGCCCGAGGCGAGAGTCGAACTCGCACGTCGTGAGACAACGGTTTTTGAGACCGCCGCGTCTGCCATTCCGCCACTCGGGCACGTAGCTTTAGCATTATAGCGGAAGCGGCTTGGCCGCACAACAGAAATCGGAGTGCGAATATGAACGAAAACACGAATGCAACCGAAAACGCTTGCAGTAAGGGCTTCACGGCTCCAGATTCAGCGGAACTCGAGCAGCTGATTAGCGATTATCTGGAGGACAGCTGGGAAACTGTCGTTTCAGATATGGATACGCTCATTCGCATTCCGAGTGTTGAAGAACTTGACAAGGCGGCCGAAGGTCAGCCATACGGCCCTGGACCCGCAGCCGCGTTGCAGGCTGCACTTGATATGGCGGCTGATATGGGGTTTGAGGCACACAACGACGAAGGTCGCATCGGCTATGCGGATTTTCCGGGCCAAAGCGCCACGCAGCTGGCACTCATCTGTCACACTGACGTAGTGCCTGCAGGCCCCGGCTGGAATTTCGAGCCGTATCAGATCACACGCAAGGACGGCTACCTGGTCGGCCGCGGGACAATTGACGATAAGGGTCCGCTCGTGGTTTCCCTGCATGCTATGAAATTTTGGAAACAGCTGCAAGACCAGGGGAAATGCGATAAATTCCCCTATACGATGCGTTTTATTTTTGGCGCGAATGAAGAAACGGGTATGGGTGATGTCATCTACTATCGCAAACATCATGATGACCCAACTTTCCTGTTTACTCCCGATGCTGAATTCCCTGTTTCCTATGGCGAAAAGGGCATTTACAATGCGCAGCTCATCAGCCCTGAATTTCCGGTTGATCAGCGCAGCGTTATAAGCTTTGATGGCGGCGTGGCGGCAAATGCTGTTCCAGGTGCAGCTGAAATGGTTGTGCGAACTGACCCAGCAAAATTGCCGCAGGTTGAGGGCATAAAAATCGAGCCGTTGCGTGCTGCCGCTGGTGAAGGCGTTCTGCCTGTTGACATTGCTAATACCGAGCAAGAATCGGCCAGCGTTGATGAAACCATAGTCGAATCCGAGGGAATGATGCTTGCGCGGGTGACGGCGGTTGGCAAGAGTGCGCACGCCAGCACACCCGAAAGCGGCGTGAACGCCATTGGTATGTTGGTGAACTATCTGCTGGAAAATAACCTGGTCACCAGTATGGAACGCGTTTACTTTGAGACTGTGGCGAAACTGATGGCAGCAACCGATGGCAGTGCGCTTGGCCTTGCTTGTGAAGATGAGCATTTTGGCGCTCTTACCGCAGTTGGCGGTCGTATTTTCATGGAAGACGACCATTTCGTTCAAACCATTGATATTCGCTATCCAACTACAACTACAAGCGAAGCGCTGACCGCACACCTGGCTGAGCTGCTTGAGCCTTGCGGTGGTACCTGCAAGCAAACTGGCGACAAGCCGCCATTCCTTATGGATGCAAATGGTCCGTTTGTGCAAGCGCTTCTTTCTGCATACAACGAGGCTACAGGCGAAAATATGCAGCCGTTCACTATGGGCGGCGGCACGTATGCGCGCGAATTTTCCAATGCGGCAAGCTTTGGTTTAGAAAAGCCTTGGGTTGAAAATCCGGCATGGGTAGGCGGCATGCATGGTCCTAACGAGGCGGTAAGCGAAGAATCGCTTAAAGAAGCATTTCGAATTTATGTAGTAACCATCGCAAAATTGATGCAGCTAGATTTGTAACTCGTGCAAACGTTGTGCGATGCCGTATAATATCGAAAACATTACTATCTACCCCAAGAAAAGAAGCGGAGGCTCACATGCTTAAAGCCATGATCGTCGATGACGAGGCGCCTGCGCGCTCCGAGCTAAAATATCTGCTTGACGAAATCGGCCAAACCGAAGTGACGGCCGAGGCCGCCAGTGTGCGCGAGGCTATTGAAAAGCTGAAGGAATATCCCTGCGACGTTATGTTCCTTGATGTGAATATGCCCGAGGCAACTGGTTTGCAGTTGGCCGAGGCCATGCAGCACCTGAAGTTCCCGCCTGCGGTAGTTTTCGTCACCGCTTATAGCGAACATGCGCTTGACGCTTTTAAGGTAAACGCTGTTGACTACCTGGTGAAACCTGTTGAGTCAGACCGTTTGGCTCAGGCTATTGCTCGCGTGCGTGAACATGTTCAGCTGCATGCGCAGGCTCAGAAGTCCGAGCGTATCCCGGTCGAAAAGGCTGGCAAAAAAATCCTTATCGGCATCGACAAAATCCGCTTTGTCATGGCCCGCGACGATTACGCGTATCTGCAGACCGACACCGACCGTTACTTCAGTACGGTTAGCTTGGCTCAGCTGGAAAAACGCCTTGATGGACATGGGTTTTTCCGCGTGCATCGCGGTTATCTGGTTAACCTTTCCATGGTGGAAGAGGTTGAGCCTGTGGCAGGCGGCACCTTGCTGCTTACGCTGAATGGCGTGGAAGACAAAATTCCTGTGAGCCGTCGTCGCGTTTCCACGCTGAAGAAGGCACTGGGTCTGTAAGCTTTGCGCATGGCGTAAGGCTTGGCTTAGGGCTTGACGACGTAGGGTGAAGCGCGTGGCGAATCGCGAATATAATTCGAACGAAACAAGGGCTGGTTTGGTACCGGCCCTTTTTGTTGCCGTTTTGGTTGCGGCATTTGTGCTGATGAATGTGCAGTCTGAAATTGTTGAGCCTGCATTGTTGGGTGCGCTTTTTGGTTCGGGTGATGTTTCTGCCGTGGGCGGAAGTTTAGCTGTGGGCGATGGCTTTGCTGTGGGCGATGTTTCTGCCGTGGGCGATGCCTCGTTGGCGGCCGCAAGTTCTGCCGTGGGCGATGGCTCGTTGGCGGCCGCAAGTTCTGCTTATGGCGAAGTGTCGGTTATGGTGCAAATTGCATTTGAGGCAGCACTGGCACTTATTGCATTGGTTGCAGTGAAAGTTGCTGTTCCTCGAGCGCTGCGCTGGGGCGGCTTGCCGAAGCGAAAAGCGAAAGAGGCGCCTTGCCAACCAGACGCGCAGGATGCGTCGGCTCAACGCAGTGTACGGCAAACGTTAGTCCAGCAGAGTGCAAATGGCGTGCAGGAAGGTTGTCGTTCAAAACCAGCGCGCATTGGAAAGTCATTTGTTGTAGCCATGCTTGTTGTTGCCTTCGTTGGTGGTTGCTGTTCTATTGCCTGCGCTTTTGCGGCTGAGACTAATTCGCTATCGGTCGGAAGTTATGCAGAGGTTCTGCTTCAGGGCTTTCAGTTGGCTTTGGCTCAGTTTGCTTGCGCGATTGGTAGTGGGCCTACGTCTGGGCTTCTTGTGCTTGCGTTGGTGGCATTGGCTCTGTTTACGGGTGTTTTCGAAGAAGCGTTCATGCGTGTTTTGGGTATGGAAGCGTTTGCTAGCGGTCTTGTCGATCGGGGGATTGACGCCCGTCGTGCGTTGTTACTTGCCGCTGTGGCCACCTCGGCGCTGTTTGCGTTGTTGCATATCGGCGCACCGTCGGCTGATGCAAACGTTGCAGGATGGTTGCAGGTGGCAGGTCGCTTCGTGCAAACTGGCTTGTTTGGTTTCTGTATGGCGGGCTTGTACGTACAAAGCCGCAGCTTGTGGCCTTGTGCTCTGCTGCATGCGGGCTTTAATCTGCTTTATTTGAACGCGTTGCCGCTTATTCCAGACCATATGGTCAGTTATGGCTCTGGCAGCCCGGAGGTTTCGCTTTTGCTTGTAGCTACCATTGTTTTGATGGTACCAATGGCAATAAAGTCTTATCGCGTTTTATGTGACGCGGCAACACATTAGATTCGCAGTTCAAAAGCCAACCCTTCACAAGAACCTTACTTTTAAAATTTGGGTCTTGTCGCGTGGTAATTGGTGGGGTATCATATCAACTCGCCTTAAGAAAGGCGCCTTTTCGCGGGCGTGGCGGAATTGGCAGACGCGTACGGTTCAGGTCCGTATGGGGGCAACCCCATGGAGGTTCAAGTCCTCTCGCCCGCACCATTTGCGAATACGACCCAGCTTCGGCTGGGTCTTTTGCTATCTAGAGGTAATTGCGGCTGGCGCGTGATTGTCGGGCTGCCGTGACTGACGGCTGGCGTATGGTTGGCTGGACTGTTGCGGTTGGCGGCTGCTAT
Source organism: Senegalimassilia sp. (assembly GCA_963619015.1). GTDB lineage: Bacteria > Actinomycetota > Coriobacteriia > Coriobacteriales > Eggerthellaceae > Senegalimassilia. The sequence goes on from CAVEUW010000026.1 coordinate 9,135, forward strand.
GGCTGCTAGCTGGCCTGCGATTGTCGGGCTGCCGTGACTGACAGCTGGTGTTGCTGCTAGCTAGCGCGCGATTGTCGGGCTGCTATGGCTGCTAGCTGGCGCGCGATTGCTAGGCTGCGCTGAGGTTAGGGTTGCTAGCGCATTTTCGGAGCGAAAGGAGCGTCCATGAGTTCGTACACTACTATTGAAGGGCGCGCTGTCGCTGAAATCGAAGAAAAGAAAAGCCGCTTTATTGCGAGTTTGGCACATGTTGAAACCGAGGAAGAAGCGCTCGCATTTCTTGAGGAAATTCGCAGTGCTAATCGTATGGCTAGGCACAACGTGTACGCGTATATCCTGCGCGAAGGTGGGGCGGGGGCCGCTGGGCGCGTTCGCTATTCCGACGACGGCGAACCTCAAAAGACTGCCGGCCTGCCAACGCTTGAAGTTTTGCAACATGCTGGGCTTACCGATGTTATTTGCGTAGTCACCCGTTATTTTGGCGGCGTGCTGTTGGGCACGGGCGGTTTGGTCCGCGCCTATACGCAGTCAACCCAGGCAGGTATTGAGGCTGCGCAATTGGTGGTCGTGTCGCGCTGCGTTGATCTGCGCGTTCGCATTGCATACCCGCACTACGAACAGTTAACGCGCTTGGCGGCAGATTATGGAGCAAAAATCCTTGATAGCCAGTTTGCTGACGCTGTAACCCTGCAGTTACGTATGCTCGACGGTACCCAGCAGCCGTTCCTTGATGCTCTAACGGCGCTTGAGCGTGGTCAAGAAGATGTGGAAGTAAGCGACCCTATTGACGCTGCGTTTTAGACTGCCCCCTAGCTCCGCTTCCTAGGTCAGGAAGATAGACTATGGGTTATGAAACGACATGCTGGGGTATCAACGATTCGAGGTATCTTGGGCTTCGGTCAGCTTAGCAAGTTTGTCCCGAAGCATTTTGTTTTCCGCTTCGCTCTCATCCAGCTTGCATTTTAATGACTCGTTTTCCGAGCTCAATTCCTCAATTGCTTCGGCCCACTCGGCCATTTCGCTCTCGTAGGTAATGTGCATTTTAAATCCCTCATCCTCGTTGGCTTCGGCAACCGCTGTCTCCAACCGCTTGGCGAGGCTGTTTTCGCCGGCTTTTCCTGTCCATATGAACCTCATCAGTTCGTATAGGTCCGGGTCGTCGCGAATTTCCTCTTTTAGCATCCGATTATACAAGCGCGCCGAGCAAAATACGATATGCCGGCCGTCGCTCAGTTCAAGCGAATCACCGTTGCGCTTTTCACATTGCATCGAGAAGTGGAGTTTCGGAACGCCGTAGCCGAGATAATCGTCCTTGCAGATGAAGATGACGTAGTTCGCGGGCAGTTCTCTGTAATTCGAGCCCTTTTCAAGCGAGTCTGCGTCGAGCATCGACTGGTAATAGCGAGCCCGATGGGCAAGGTCGCCTTTCTTCGCAGCCTGCATCTCGATGTCAAACACGCGGCCGTCGGAATAGGCCTTAATGTCGAGAATGGCGCGTTTTGCGCTCAGGCTCGGCTCGAGGGACTCCTCCTGGTGGACTTTGATATCATCGATCTTGGTGCAGAGGATAACGGAGAGCATCTGCGCGCAAAGCTCGGGCCTCCGTGTCATCACCCAGTTGAACATTCCCCGATCGGTGAACTGGTACAGCTTTTCTTCCTTGCCCATGTTGGCCTTCCTTTCCGTTTGGTTTCCTATCGATATCGCAGGTAGCTGCGTTTGTGGTGCTGAAGGCATTTTTCATGCGCTCGTTTTACGTAGAGGGCGCTGGCGGCCGCTGCTGCTGCGGCCACGGCGAAGAAGACTACTGCGGCCACGAGAAGGGAATCTCCGGTTGCAGGCATTACGCTACTGTCGGCAGCGGTGTTTGCCTGTTCGCTTGACTTCTCGGTTTCGACTAACTTCTCGGTTTCGGTTGATTTCGCCTCCTTTTCAGTAGTGCCTGATTCCTTGGGCTTAGTGTTTGCTGTTTCGGATGTTTTGGTCGATACGGTCTTTTCGGGAGTATTAGGGGCTTCCGATTTATCCGGCTCGTTGGGTACTTCAGACGTGTCGGGTACGACCGACTCGCTTGGGGTGTTCGGCGTGTCGGGCGTGACTGGTCCGCTTGGCGTTTCGGGCTCCTCTGACTCGCTTGGGACTTCCGGCTCGTTGGGTACTTCAGGTGCGTCTGGTATGACCGGCTCGCTGGGTTCTTTCGGCTCTTCTGGCACCTTTGGCTCATCGGGAACCTTCTGCTCGTTGAACACGACATCGACGTTGGTGAAGTCGTCGATTTCAACCTGGCGCGATTCTCCAGATCCATCGGATGTCAGCACGAATTCTTCAATGGTGTCGCTGGCCAAGTACCCACTCGGAGCTTTTGTTTCGCTGACCGTATATGTCCCGATGGGAAGCACGGGCACTCCGTTTTCATTAGTTGGTAGAGCATCGCCGTCAACATACGCAGCCTCGGCGGCTTCTTTGCTGCCAAGATGTACCTTCCCCTCATCATCCGTCCTGAACCTCCAGGTGAATTTCGCGTCGCCGGAGGTGTCGCCTTGGATGTTGGGGAAATAGCTGACGGTGAATTCCGCGTCGGCAAACGATGCGCCGCTTTGGGGAATGCTCTGCCCGGTTTCGGCGTCGCGTTTCGAGATCAACGTGTCGACGGTTGCGTATATCGGCTTGTCGGAAACGGTTCCTGTGGATGGTTCCGCTCCGGCATTTTTATCAGGGTCGCAGACGCGTGTTGTTTGCCTATCCTTCACTTCGATTGCGTAGACCATACTGTTGAGCTGCGAATTCGCAGGGGCGACAGTCTCTTTTACCCAATAGTTGCCGGGGTCTATCCCGTCGGCGTGGGCGCGTCCTGAGTCGTCCGTAGCAAGCTCGCAGACTAGGTTGGTGCACGCTTCGTCGCGGAACAAGCCGTACTTTGCACCAGCGGGGGAATACAGGGGGTTGCCGCTCGAAATTTGCGACATACCGATAACCTTGGTCAGCTCTATCGACCCAGAGGGAGTGTAGGTGTAGCTGACGGCGGTTTGCGTACCTCCTCCGGTATTCACCTGAAACGCCTTGAACGATTGAGGCACCTCGCTTGCTCGCGCCATAATACGTCGTCCGGTTGCATCGCCGTTAATCAGGTTGCCGCTTTCGTCGAAGCCTATGACGTACTCTCGGGCCCAACTGCAAAAAGCCGGATAGCAACCATGCAGCGCCGCTTCCGCGTCGGAAGCATAGCTATCTGAGATAAGGATGTGCGCCAAAACTTGGTAGCGATCATCGGTCATAGGGGTTCCGTCATACCAGGAACTCGGCCAAAGGCTCTTATCGAACCCGGGGCTTCCGTATGAAAACCACAGGTCGGCGCGTACTTCTCCGATGCGACTGCCAGCTGACGATAACTCCGTTGCAGGGTATGTCCCCGATGTAGGTGCTGGTTTTTCCGGTTGCGCGCAATGCGCGAAATTTCCGTCGACCTTCATCTCGTAGGTTAGGTAGCCTGCGTATCGAATTACCCTGCCGACTTCCAAATCGACCTGCGTTGTTTCGGCGAATGCCTCGGATTGCGACGTTGAAACGGCTATGAACAGCAGCAAGACGGCGGCAAGGAAGGAAAGAAGATTGAAAACCGTCTTCCCTACATGCTCATCTTTGGGTCGAACGCAGTTTTGGCTGTCCTCAAGGCCGTCATCAGGAAGGACTTTCCAGGTATTGCTCATAAGTTCCCTTTCTTTCGCGTCTGCTTGAAAGGAAACCTTACTCTGTGAATCTAGCACCTAGCTTGCCGCTTTGCTGTATAAAGCAGGCAGGTTTGCCGTAAAAATCTAGCATGAAAGAAAGTGCTGTTGATGTGGGGAAATGCGTAAATTGATGAAGTGCCTGATGTGGTGAAAATTGCCGTAGGGGTAAAACCACCAGATCGGCCGCCCCTCTATCGACTGCTCAATCCGGCAGTGTGGTGGCCGCGATGCAGTATAGGTGCGTCGCGCCTGGCGGCGCTCCGTAATAACGTGCGCGGTGCAATCACGCACCTACTCGGGTTATTTGGCGTTGAGTTTGGTGGCCATAAAGGCATTCGCAGCCGTTTCGGCGGCGTCGTCAAGCGGAGCCAATTCAACAGCTGCAACACCGCAACGCTTGGCATGGCGTTCAATCGCGCGGGCCAACAACCAGTCTGCTATCTGGGGATTTTTCGCCAGAAGCGGGCCGTGCAAATAGGTGCCCAGCACGTTTTTGTAGCGTACGCCGTCCTGCTTGGTCTCTTCGTTGTTGCCGAGGCCTGTGCTTGAAATAACGGTGCCGAAAGCTTCTACACCCTCATCAAGATAGGTGCGTCCAGCATGGTTTTCGTACCCGATAACAGGCGTATCTGCCAAATCAGACTTCAACGCGATGTTGTTTACTAGGCGATCAGCCGAGGTGCCGGGGCGTCCAGTGGTCATGCCGACAAGCCCCAGGCCAGGGACCTTTTCGCCATCTACCAGCCATTCGCGGCCAAGCATTTGATAGCTGCCGCAAATTGCCAGTAGCGGGCCGTTATCCTCGACGTATGTAGCCAGGTCGTCACGCATGGCAACAATATCGGCGCTAGCAAGCTTTTGCTCGCGATCGGGGCTGCCGCCCATCATGATTAAGTCAACCTGCGAAAGGTCAATAGCGTCGCCGTGGCGGACGCGGCGAATTTCGACCGGGATACCGCGCCAGTTCAGGCGCTGCTCAAGAATACGAACGTTGCCGCCATCGCCGTACAGGTTTAGCAAATCGGGGAACAGGTGCGCAATAACGATAGGCGAGTTGACGCCCTCACCGGTGGCCGTATTTTCGCCAGCCGCAGTGTCTTTACCAGCGGCAATGCCTTCGCCGCCCGCCGTATTTTCGCCAGCCGCAGCGCCTTCGCCGCCCGCCGTATTTTCGCCAGCCGCAGTGTCTTTACCAGCGGCAACGCCCTCACCAGCCGCAGCACCCCCGGCGGCTACATCCGCGCCGCCCTCGCCGCCCGCAGCGCCAAAATCGCGCGCCTGGGGCACTTCGCCTGCAGGCTCAATAGGTGTCGCACCTTCTGTGCAAGCTGCATCAAGAGCGGCCTTGCACCCCGGCAGCGACGTGTAGTTCGCAATAATGTATGCGCTCACTTCGGTCGGCTGCGCGACAACGCGTTTCAGCAGGTCGTTGGCATCTTCCACAACCTCGGCACTAATGCCGGCGTACTTTAGGCGCACCGCCATGTCACGACCGCGGATGCCACCGGCGTAGGCTACAAGCGGGCCAGCCTGCGCAAGTTCTTCGAAATCGATATCCCACAGCCACGAAACATCATGACCATCAGCTTCTTTATCGTTGATAAAGAAAGCAACCACTTTGGGCTTTTGATCCTGAGCAACAATCTTTAGGTTCTGATTAAAGCCAGTCGGGTTCTTCGCAAGGTTCAAAAGGATATGGCGTCCGTTTAAGTCGTAGGCCTGAAGTCGCCCATTTTGTGGGTCGAATGCAGAAATCGCCTGCTGCAGCGGTTCGTTTCCGCAGCCAAGTAAGCTTGCTGCAACGCCAACCGCTTCTAGGTTGTACACCATGTAGGCACCGCTAAACGGGGCCTCAATATGGAAGGAACCTGACCCTTTTGGCATCCCCAACTCAAACGCCAAGCCATCGGCCGCAAGCTTCACGCCCGTTGCCGCAAAATCAAGCGCTGGACGCGAGAACCCGCAGTTCGGGCAGCGCCACTGGCCAAGCTGACCGTACTGACGCCAGTCGTACTCAAACATCGTCGAGCAGCGCTGGCACATCGTGGCGTCGGTAACGGTGTTCTGCTCAAGGCCCATGCAGTCGGCCACGCCAAACGCCAGTGATTTTGTATGCTCGCGCCCAGGCAGCTGACCTGCGCGATCAGCGATTGACGCACAAAGCGGATCGTCTGCGTTGTATATCAGTACCGTGTTTGGCGAAGAACCCAGCGCGCCAACAATGCTGTCTTGAATGCGATCGATTTCGCCACAGCGATCAAGCTGATCGCGGAATAGGTTGAGCAGCAATACATAATCGGCCTGCAAGTGCGGCAGGATTTTCGCTAGCCATAGTTCGTCAGATTCGAAAATGCCCCAGTCAGCTTGCTTTGCATGTAGAAGAGCCGTTGAAACGCCTGAATCCAAGTTTGCGCCCGTTCGGTTGCAAACAACCGTTTGACCAGCGGTTTCAAGTACATCGGCCAAAAGGTTTGTCACGGTGGTTTTGCCGTTGGTTCCCACCACACATACGCTTCCGCGCGTAAGTTTGCCGCGCAGGTGCGCAATCAATTCCGGGTCAACATACAGTGCCACTTTGCCGGGAAAATTTGCGGCAGGGCGGTGAAACACATTCTTTAAACCCCAGGTGGAAACAGCGCTCACAGCACGAGCAGCAGCAAATTTCAAACCCATGAACTTCTCCAAACACTCCGGCGAACTTGTCGGTTAATCTAGCGGCCTGGCGGCCTCGTTTAGCCTGGCGGCTACGCGCCCCGGCGGCCTTACGACTACGCGGTCGCACGACTACGCGGCCGGCAGCCTCGTCCAGCCTAGCGCCTCGGCGGCCTCGTCCAGCAGCTGCACGACTACGCGGTCGCACGACTACGCGGCCGGCAGCCTCGTCCAGCCTAGCGCCTCGGCGGCCCCATGGCCAGCGCCCCGGCGGCCCCGCAGCCCTACAGCTACGCGGCCCCGCAGCCGGCAGCCCCGCAGCCCTACAGCTACGCGGCCCCACAGCCGGCAGCCCCGCAGGCCACCTTGGACTTTATACCCTCCAGTATACGCGACCGCCTGCCGCGACCTTTCGTTAACTACTCGATAACATTTGAAACCTCAGCCTGTATTCGGCAAGATTGTTGCTATAGTACTCACTTGCGCATGGTAAAGCGCAAACAAGTAAGAAAGCAAGTAAGTAAGACGTTCCCCGTGAACACGAAAACAGATAAGGTGGTGGGCTGTGGATATTAGCCAGATTGTTTCCATCGGCGTTTTCGTCGTGGCCATGATCGCCATCATGACCGAAAAAGTGCACCGCGCGCTTGTCGCCATCGTCGGCGCAATGCTGCTGCTTATCCTGCACATTATGTCCTTCGACGTTGCAGTTACGCACATCGACTTCAACACGCTCGGCGTTTTGCTGGGTATGATGCTGTTTGTGGCGGTGGTGAAGCAATCGGGTGTGTTCGAGTTCCTTGCCATCAAGTGCGCACGCCTGGCAAAGGGCGACCCATGGCTTATCATGGTGCTGTTTGTCCTGCTCACGGCTGTGCTTTCGGCATTCCTTGACAACGTGACCACCGTGCTTTTGATCGGCCCGATGACTATCACCGTGTGTCGCTTGCTTGAAATCAACCCGGTACCGTACTTCTTCGCCGAAATTATGGCGTCGAACATTGGTGGCACGGCAACGCTGATTGGTGACCCGCCAAACATCATGATTGGTTCGGCGGCTGGCTTCACGTTTGCCGACTTCATCATGTATGACGCACCGGTTGTTGTCATTATTTTGGCTGTCGTCATCGTGGTGTTCTACTTCATGTATGGCCGCAACCTTAAAACCACCGAAGAACACCGTCAGGCCATCATGGAGCTTGACGAGCACACGTACATCAAAAACCCGCGACTGCTGAAAATCAGCTACGCCATGATTGTGTTTGTGGTGCTTGGCTTCATGTTGCATGGTCAGCTTGGCCTTGAGTCAAGCGTTATTGCGCTTGCTGCCGCTGGCATTATCATGCTTGTTTCTGGCGAAAGCATTGAAGAAGCGCTTAAGGGTGTGGAATGGACCACGCTGTGCTTCTTCGCGGGCCTGTTCATTATTGTTGGCGCTATGTCAGAGACAGGCGTCATCGCAATGCTGGCTCAGTGGCTGATTGACATTACGGGCGGAAACTTGCTGATTACTATGCTGGTTATCCTGTTTGGTTCGGCTGTTATCTCCAGCTTCCTGGACAACATTCCGTTCGTTGCCACGATGATTCCGATCATTACCGCACTGGCCGCCGACGGTTTGGACGTTACGGCTATGTGGTGGGCTCTTTCGCTTGGCGCTTGCCTGGGTGGCAACGGCACGCTTATTGGCGCATCGGCAAACGTGGTGCTTTCCGACATCAGCAAGAAGTTCGGCCACGAAATCACATTCATTGCCTTCTTCAAGCACGGCTTCCCCATCATGCTGTTGACGGTGGTTATCGCCGCGGTGTACATGCTGATCCGCTTCCCCGCAGGTTAGAAATAATTACCACTCATATGGGTTTTTGCTACAAGCGTAGCTGTTAAGGTTGCGTTCGAACTGCTAAAACGTTCACAATAGGCGTATGGATAGAAATCGCAGCAGCCGCCAGCGCTCTTCTGCAGACGCTGGCGCCAACAACAGCTCTTCCTCTAGGCGTCGGGCAACGGCGTCTGACCTTCGTGGCGAAAACCCATATGCGCGTTCGCGCTATGGTTCCGGGGAGAATTCTTCAACTGGTCATTCGTCCGAAAGGTCGAATCGAGGCTATTCGCGTGACGATGCGGCAAGCGCATCCGGTCGTGCATCTGCATACGGCCGCGCCGGCGGTGCAGATGCCTCTGGCCGCGCTGCAACAAACGCTTCGGACAGCGCAACTGCTGCCGGTCGCCTTTCGCGCGACGAGTACGCAAAAACCCACAAAGCAAAACGTCACGGAAAGTTGTTCTACGGCGTCATTGCCGTGCTTGTGGTGTTGGCTATTGGTATAGGTGGCGCTTTCGCCTATACAACTATTTTGTCGAACAACTTGCAGTCGGGTCTTGGCGACCTGAATAAATACCTGGTCAAAACAAACATAACCAAAGAGCCTTTCTACATGTTGCTGATGGGTACTGACGGTTCGGCCGAGCGTGATGCATCGGGCGATTTTGGCGACAGCTACCGCACTGACAGCATCATGCTTGCGCGCATTGATCCCGTGAACAAGAAGGTCACGCTGGTGTCGCTGCATCGCGATACCATGATCGATTACGGCGAATACGGCATCGGTAAGCTGAACGCCGCGCATGTATACGGCGGCCCTTCGCTTGCGGTGCAAACAGTGTCGAAGCTGGCCGGCGTGGATATTTCGCATTATGCCGAAATTAATTTCGACGGCTTCCGTGACATTGTGAATGCTCTTGGTGGCATTGAGGTTGACGTACCTATGACCATCGATGACGAAGATGCTGGCGGTCATTTGGATGCGGGCCCGCAAACGCTTAATGGTGACCAGGCGCTTATCCTGTGTCGCGCGCGCCACGCTTATGACGAAATTGGCCCGGGTGATGAATATCGTGCAGCTAATCAGCGTTTAGTGATGGCCGCAATTGCGAAGAAGCTACTTTCCGCAGATATTGCAACTATGGCAAACACCGTGCAGGCACTTTCGAAATATGTAACCACCGACCTGAGCGTGACTGATATTGTGGGTTTAGCGCAGGCCATGCAGGGCCTTAACCCGTCAACCGATATTTATTCTGCAATGGAGCCAACTACCTCTGAATATATTGACGGGGTTTGGTACGAGGTAAACAACACGACCGAGTGGAAAGCCATGATGAAGCGTGTTGACGCGGGGCTTCCGCCAACCGAAGGCAACGTGGTTGATCAGACGTCGGGTACCATTTTGGCGTCGGCAGGTGACGGTAGCTCGGTTGCTGCTGGCGAAGCGGGGTCGGGTGGCGCCGTGAAAAGCGGTGGAACCGTGGCTATTCGTAATGGCAACGGAACTGCAGGCGCGGGTCTTGATGCTGCCGAGCGCATACAAGGGCTTGGGTATAGCGTGAATACGAGCAACGCCGATAGTTTCGATTACGAAAAGACCATCGTCGTGTACAAAACCGCAGATGATAAAGACTATGCGGACGCCATTGTGAGTAAGCTTGGGGTTGGTCAAGCCACCCTTAACGACAACACGTATCTGTTTGAGGAAGATTTCCTTATCGTCCTTGGCGCCGACTGGAAGTAGGGCGCGGGAAGTGTGTCGCGCCTAGCGGCGCATCGCGCGGGAAGTGTGCCGCGCCTGGCGGCGCATCGCGCGGGAAGTGTGTCGCGCCTAGCGGTGCTCCATAATGATGTGCGTGATAGGATCACACACCTACGAAACGCAAGGGTGGCCTGCGGAAACGATTCGTAGGTGTTATGATTTCCGGAAGCTGTCTGTAGGTGCGAGCGAAAGCTCGCACAAAAACGACCCGGGGGCACATACGTACACGTGTCGCGCCTGGCGGCGCAATCTGGTGAGACAGCCTTGCGGCGCAATCTGGTCGACCCCGGCAGAAATCCTGGCTCATGATTTAACGGGATAATGTGTGATTATCACCTGAATCCGTCGCCTCTTCAGTTCCAGTCAGGGCTGCCTTTGCTGCAAGGCCTGCTGCCCCTGCTGCAACGGCCGCAGCGGCAATTGTTGCGGCGGAGGCGCCATCACCAGTGCTCGGGGCGGTCTTCGATGCATCGTCAGCCGCGGCGCCGGCCGAACCGTTGCCGTTACCGTTACCATTACCATTATCGTCGCCGTTGCCGCCGCCAGTGGTTTCGTCCTTGCCAGCTTCGCTATCAGATCGCTCGACAGCGTACGATGCTGGCAGAGCGCTGAACTGGTTGGCCAGGCTGGAAACGGTTTGAACTTCAAGTTGGAACGGCATCTTGCGCGGGTCGGAAACCCGCTCCACCGAAGAGCCGAACAGCGACTCGGCGAACTCATCAGCATCGAGCCACGACAAATGGTCGGCACCTGCGCTCAGGGTTGAACCCGCCGTACCAGCGCCGCTCGCACCCGCCGCACCAGCGCCGCTCGCACCCGCCGCAGCAGCGTCGCTCGCACCAGCGCCGCTCACACCCGCCGCACCAGCGCTCTCGCCTGCAGCCGCAAGTGCCACCGCGGCGTTAATCGAGTCGAGCACCGCACTGGCGGAAAGCTCGTTCGCATACGGGTTCGACCTGGGGTTGCTAATCTGTACTCTGAATTCAGTATCTCCTTGATAACCCTCCGGCATCGTGAAGCTGAAGCGATAGGTCCTCGTGAAGCCCGGCCACAGCACGCCTGACGTGTCGCGAATATCTTCAACGAACTCCGATGACATTGACCCGTCTTCGTTGTAGGTTGGCTTGCCCGTCTTGTCGCGCACCACGTGATAATTGTCAGCGGTTTTCTGCAAATTCCCACGCAAGTCATAATACGTGTCGTAAAAAACCTGCTTATTCGAGGAATCGTACACGGTCACGTCGAAGCCGGTGATAAGGGCGTTGCCTACATTGGTAATCGTGACGAAGAAACCAACAGCATCGCCTGGTCCCGCAAAGGGAGATTCCGGCGAAGAACTCTCGCATTGAAATGCGATGATATCAGGCACTGACACTTGATACACGTTACTTTTCGCCGTATCCAGATCGGTGATGCTTGTCATCACGAAATCACGCGTACCGTTGCTTGCCGTAAGAATGCTCACGGTATCAGGGGGGAACGCCAAACGGGCAATAGGATAAAACTCGTGGAAGGCGCCCAACGACGGTATCCAGCGCGACTCCAGCAACTGATACACCGGTTCGCGCACAGTGCTGGTATACGATGCGCCGCCGTAATTCGCGCCCGTTTCAGGATCGTAATGGGTGCTGCTGAACAGCTTGCCGCCCGCATCAAGCGCTTCAAGAACCTCGTCAGAAAGCTCCCCTGTGCTGCCCTCGCTCAAGCGCACGGTATACAGACGCTTACCATCTGAGGAAGAGAACACGTTGGATGCAGTGGAAAAACCGTCCACCTCTTCCATCGAAAGCTTGCCGCGTGCAACATCATATTTTACAACGCGGTTCTTCTTTTCGCTCATCGTTGAGTTTGAGGGCTGCGCCGTGAACACTACGTTTGTGTCTTGAATGCCGCGACGAGAGAGAGACCCCCCACCGACGCCAATTTGGCTATCGCAGAACATTCTGAAGTTATAGAACCTAAACGAGCGCACAAAACCGGAGTAATGAACCTTTTTGTCACCGCGCCACGCCAAAATCGTATGGACCCAGGGGTTGTAATCGTGAGTAAGAACAGCGGAACGATCAGCGCTCGAAACCTCGAACGTTCCATCGACCAGGTAATCTTCCGGCACCAATATCGGAACTTCGGTTTGGCTCGCAAAAGATGCGTTGTCGCACACTTTATTGCCGGAAGGGGTAAAAGAGGAAATGAAAATGCCTGTTTTAGCGCTGTTATTCGGGTTGTTGCTGAAATAATAGAAGCAGTATCGGCACCCATCCTGAATACTTAGGTTCAAATTGCCTTGCACAAGCACACGAGGATGATACGTTGCCGTCCCTTGATCAAGAAGACCGCGCAGCGAATACGTCCAAGCTGGCCCATTCGCACTTAGATTCCATGCCACGAAGCTTACGAACTGCCTAGACTTGGTTTCGTCAACCGTTATGTCCTCGTTGGCCTTAACCGACACACTGGTAATGGCGATTGCCGCGAACACAGAGCCCTGGTATTCGAGAATATCCAGGTCGAAGTCGATATCGGAACGGTTTGCGGCGCTCACTCCGTTCACGTTGAAATCAACGATCTGTTCGTCGCCAAATTCGCGACTATCCGTATTCCAAAGACGCAAGCTTACGCGGCTGCACATGCGTTTTTCGTCACCATCGGGAATCTCAACGACGAGCAGACGGGCCATGATGGCGTTGTCCTCGGGATTCGCGTTGTAGGCGGCGTTACCCACGAAGGTACGCAAGCGCGTGTTACTGAATACGTCTTCGTAAAGGACTTTCTGATCGGTCGGCACCAAACCTAAGTGCGCATTGTACGTGGAAACGTGAGCGAAATCGGCCTGGGTTCCAGTTGCGGCAAGATCGCTTGTGCCTGAAGCGCCGGACATAAGCTCGCCTTCCCCGGTCAGTGCCGCATAGGGGTTCGCGAAACCAGGAGCCGAGGCGGGGCCGGCGGCGACGATATCAGCCTGTGGCTCGGTGGCGAAAGGCCTTATGCGCGCATATCGCGCCGGCATACCGGCGGGTTGGACCTTAAGGTCGCCGTCATCGTCAGCATCGCTGGATACAGACAGACCATCCGCGAACACGGCAGCGGCCGTAGCGGCCAAAGCCTGCGATTCGTCAGCGCCAAGCAGTGTTGCCTCGTATTCCGATACCTCGGAAAGCACCTGTTGGGAAATCATTTTCGCATCGCTTAGATCGACTTCGTCCAACGCATCTTGCACTTCTTCGTCTGCGGCCTGCGTTAACGTTTTCTTATCCCATGAATCGATAGGGCCAAGTTTGGCAGGCTTAACGATTTCAAAGCTTTTAGTGAAGAAGAAGAACTGCACGCACAGTTGCAAACCGGTCTCGGCCGATATGATGCCGCGAGGCATCTTCTTGTCTTGGCTGCGGTCGAACATGAGTTGAGGCTTGAAGTTCGCGTACCCGCGTACACTGACGCCTAAAACGCCCGAAACGCCGACACCGACGGAAAGCCCAGCCTCAAGCGTAAATGAGAGAACGAACTGCATTGCGAAGTTCCCGGCGTAATGATGCCCCCAGTGAATTTCTTCAAACCAATTCTTGAAAGCCATGCCTATCGCAAGCTTCGCCTGGAAGACAGCTTTCCAATCGACATTGACGAAAACAGGGATGAACCACACCGCCAGCTGCCAACCAAAGCCGCCAGCAATTTTCAAGCTTACGGAAATCGCCGCATCGGCAGTGGATTTCGTCGTGAGGTCCTTTTCGTCGCTGGAAGTGAATTCCCGCTTGCCGTACAACATGAGCGCAAGCTCGACGCCGGCCGTGATATTCGAAGTGAAGCCCGCGTTTCCGTAAAACGAGTTTCTGGCGATTTTATCGTCGTAGGCTTTACCCGCTCGCTCAAACGCATCGGCGCAATCTTGACACCAACTTTCCGCCGCACTGCTTCCTGCCTTACCGGCGAACAGCTTGAAGGCCTTTTCAGGGGTTTTCACCTCGCCATTCACCTTCTTGTAGAATGTCCAAGAAGCAAGGCTTACCGTTGCACCAAATGTACCCGACGGGTCATCCCAAATCTGCACAGGCACTCCCGGAATACTCCCAAGAAATGAATCATTTTTGCTGAATAGCCACTTCATGGAAGGCATTTGCTCGCGCGTATCTTTGAAGCCGTCAGGGTTGCTGCCCGGAGTAAGCGTAAAGCTGTCACGTCCGTTCGATGTGGCCAGAATCGCCCGCTTGAACGTAAGCGGCAGCGTGGCCGTGCGCGCATCGTTGTTGCCTGCCTTAAACCAAACTTTCATTACCTGACCAGGGGTGATATAGCTCAAAAACGTATCGCTGAACGTCGCTTTCGCGCAATTCGGCTTGTCGGCTTCGCGCGTGGCGTTGTCGTGGGCGACCATCTGATCATCGACATACACGGCCACTTCGACGTTGCTGGAGGTATCAGCAGTTGCGACTTCCACGACCAGGTCGTGCACCATGTCGTTGTATGAGCCCACATACGCAGGCGCATCGCTGTGCAATACGTCCACATTATCGAGTGAAACACTGCGCAAATAAGGGCTTCCGTCGTCAATTTCGATGGGGATTTCGATCACGTTCGAATGCGTGCCGTCTTTCGCGGCACTTACCGCGGATTGGATATATTCCTGGGGAAGGAAAACCTCGCGGTAGCCGTCGCAGGTTGCCTTCACTTCGCCGTAAAAGGTGTAGCGTTCGGCGTCATCGCGCTCGCTTTCGAACGAGAGCTGACGAATCTTCGCGGCGGCGAAACCCGAAGCGTCGGTTGTAAGGTTGAGCTGTTTTTGGTTGTATAGCGACGTGATTGTCACGTTCACGCCGCTGGCGGCTACCTTGCCTGAGGAGGTTTCACGCATAGCCATGATGGGCACCTCATCGCGCCCAAGTACATAAATATTGAAGTGGGTGTTTCCGCCTTCGTCGGCGTAGGCGTTGATGATGGTGCCGTCCGAGAAGGACAGCGAACCTAGGAAGGTGAGCGCGCCGGCGACTGCCGCGGCGCCGACGAACGAGCGACGTGTGAGCGCCGGGTTGAGGTTCAAGGCCTTGTTGACGGCATCGAGGTTGCCGAGAGGCGCATTGTCATCCATGTTGCCGAGAGGCGCATTGTCGTCGAGGTTGCCGAGAGGCGCATTGTCATCCATGTTGCCGAGAAGCGCATTGTCGTCGAGGTTGTCGA